>NZ_JBKFEY010000011.1:0-97496 GCF_046507575.1 Pontitalea aquivivens
ACAGTTACCGGAAGATTAATTATAAATATCAGATTTCATTGAATTTTTATGATCGTATCTCTTGAACCGGGCCGCCGGTGGCGGTATCCCTGTGTTTACCGGCCAGGATGGCCAGGTCCTCAGAACAGGTTCATGTGTGGTGCGTAGGGGTGCACATGGGGTGAAGGAGGGTCCTGGCGGGGGTGCCGGGGCCCTCCTGATTATGGGTCAGGGTTCGATGCCGCCCAGTTCGCAGATCATGCGCCATTCTTCTTCAGTCACCGGCTGCACCGACAGACGCATCGATTTGACCAGGGCCATCTCTTGCAACCGGGGATCGTCCTTCACTTCGGCCAGGGTTACTGGGCGCTTCAGCGGACGGACCGCGCGAATATCGACGCAATCCCAGCGCGGATCATCGGTGGTGCTGTCGGGATGGCTTTCCGCGCAGACCTCGACGATGCCGACGATCTCTTTTCCGATGTTGGAATGGTAAAAGAACCCCTGATCGCCGATCTTCATCGCACGCATGTTGTTGCGCGCCTGATAGTTGCGCACGCCATGCCATTCCTCGCCCACGTCGCCCTTGGCGACCTGCATGTCCCAGGACCAGACGTCCGGTTCAGATTTGAACAGCCACTTCGCCATCAGCCAATCACCTTTTTCCATTCGGTGACGGTCACGGTTTCAAACAACCCCGCTGCGGCATAGGGGTCATTGGCGGCCCAGTCCCGCGCAGCCTGCAGGCTATCGGCCTCAACGATGACCAGTGAACCGCACATCTGGCCCTCTTCCAGGAAGGGGCCGGCCATGCGGACAATGCCGGTCTGTTCGATATGGGCCAGATGCGCGGCGCGGGTATCCAGGCGGGTCTGCAGGTGACCCGGCTTATCGCGGCAAATGATGGCGTAAAGCATGTTCATTCCTCTTTCAGGGGACGGGACAGCAAGGCCTGCGTGGCCTTTTCAACGGTGATACGGTGATCGACCAACGCCGCGACCATGGCGGCGATGGGCATGTCCACGCCCAGATCGGCGGCAAGCGCGGTCACCGCCTTTGATGTCGCGGCACCTTCAACGGTGGTTGCGGTGTCAAACGCCTCGCCCGCGCCCAGCGCATGGCCATAGCGGAAGTTGCGCGACTGCATCGATGTGCAGGTCAGCACCAGATCGCCCAAGCCGGAAAGACCGGCCAGCGTTTCGGCGCGCGCGCCCAGCGCGGTGGCCAGGCGGTTCATTTCGGCAAAGCCGCGGGTCATCAGCGCGGCGCGCGCGGAATCGCCCAGACCGGCGCCGATCACGACGCCCGCGGCAATCGCCACGACATTCTTCAGCGCCCCGCCCAGTTCCGCCCCAATGGTATCGGCGCTGCGATACAGCCGCAGCGACGGTGTGGCTAGTTGCGCCTGCAGATCGGCAGCATCGTCGCGGCAGGCCAGCGTCAGCGCCGTTGGCAGGCCGCGCGCGATATCGGCGGCAAAGCTTGGCCCGGTCAGGATGGCTGCGCGCGCATCGGGACAGGCGTGGCGGATCAGCGCGGTGGGACCCTGGCCGGTCACCAGGTCGATGCCCTTGGAACAGGCCACGATCGTCTTGCCTTGCAACAGGGGCGCATGGCTGCCCAGAAAGCCCGCCATCCGCTGCATCGGCATTGCCAGCAAGATCACCTCGGCCGTGCTGGCCTGCGTGATTTCCGCTGTGACAGAGACGTTTTCGGGCAGATGCACACCGGGCAGACGCGCGGTGTTTTCCCGGCGTCGCGCAATGGCGGCGGCCTGTGCCGCATCGCGCGCCCAAAGCGTAACCGGCCCGTTCTGCGCCAGCGCCACCGCCAGCGCCGTGCCGAAGGCGCCCGATCCCAGGATTGCGATGGTCATGCCTTTGCCCCCTTCTTGCCTGACCCCAACAGCGCCGGCGCGCTTTGGTCCAGTGGCCAGCGCGGTCGGGCGGACAGGTCCATCCCGTCGCTATGGCCCAGACGGAACCGCTCGATCCCCGCCCAGGCGATCATGGCTGCATTGTCGGTGCACAGGGCCAGCGGCGGCGCGATGAACCGTGCCCCGGCCCGCGCCGCGACCGTTTCCAGCGCGGCCCGGATCGCCTGGTTGGCCGCAACCCCCCCGGCCACGGCAAAGGCCGGATGGGCGGGGGCCAGCGCCAGATACTCGGCCAGCGCGCGGCGCGATTTCTCGGCCAGCACATCGCGCACGGCGGCCTGAAAGCCTGCGCAAAGGTCGGATCGGGTGGTGCGGGGAAGGCCGCCATGATCGGCAATCGCGGCATCGCGGGCCCGCAGCAGCGCGGTTTTCAGCCCCGAAAACGACATGTCGCATCCCGCCCGGTCCAGCAGGGGGCGCGGAAAGGCAAAACGCGCGGCATCGCCCAGGGCGGCCTCGGCCTCGACAGCCGGGCCGCCGGGTTGTGACAGGCCCAGCAGCTTGGCGGTCTTGTCAAAGGCTTCGCCGGGGGCATCGTCGATGGTGCCGCCAAGCCGGGTGAATTCCTCGGGGCCGTGGGCGATCAGGAACTGGCAATGCCCGCCCGACACCAGCAGCATCAGATAGGGAAATGCCAGATCATCGGTCAGGCGCGGCGTCAGCGCATGGCCCGCCAGATGGTTCACCCCCACCAGCGGCAATCCGGCCCCGGCGGCGATGCCCTTGGCGCACATCACGCCCGCCATCACCCCGCCGATCAGCCCCGGCCCCGCGGTCACCGCGATGCCATCCAGATCGGCAAATCCGACGCCTGCACGGTTCATCGCCTCTTCGACGCAAAGATCCAGCTTTTCGGCATGGGCGCGCGCGGCGATTTCGGGGACGACGCCGCCAAAGGCGGCATGCAGCGCCGTTTGCCCGGCGACGACCGAGGCAAGGATAGACGTTCCCGCCGGGCCCGCGCGAACGACCGCGGCGGCGGTATCGTCGCAACTTGATTCGATGCCAAGAAAGGTCAGGGTTTTGGTCATGCCGGTCCGGTTGCGTAGGGTGCCCAACGCAGGTAACACCGGGGCATGGATCGCACAATCCCGGGGGTGCCCATGCCTGATACACGCCCCAGCCTTCTTCTGACCCGGCCAGAGCCTGCGTCCAGGCGATTCGCGGCGGCCTTCCGGGCACGGTTCGGGGCGGATTGGCCGATCACGATCTCACCCCTGATCGCGATTGCGGCGCTGGCCCCGCCCGTTCCGGCGGCGGATGCGGTGATCTTCACCTCGGAAAACGCGGTTGCGCCTTTTGTCGCACTGTCACCGGTGGCGGGCCGGCTGGCCTGGTGTGTGGGCGACCGAACCGCGCAGGCCGCCCGCGCCGCCGGGTTTCGCACACGGGCGGGCCCGGGCGATGCGGCCCGGCTGGTGCCGATGATCGTTGCCGGCCATGAAGGGGGACGGCTGATCCATGCGCGCGGGCGCCACGTTGCCGCCGACATCGCTTCAGAGCTTTCCAGCGCCGGACTGAACGCCGTGGACGCCATTGTTTATGAACAACGTGATCTGGCACTTGATGCGGATGCGCGGGCGCTGCTGGCCGGGCCGTCGCCGGTTCTGGTGCCCCTTTTCTCGCCCCGCAGTGCGGCGCTGTTTGCGCAGCAGGCGCAGGATACACGCGCGCCCCTGTTGTTGGCCCCGATCAGCGCGGCAGCTGCACGGTCCTGTTCGGGGCTGAACGCCCGGGTTGAAATTGCGCGGGAACCCGCCGCCGGGGCGGTGCTGGATGCGCTTGGGCGGCTGATTGCCTCGGTCGATGCGGGTTGAGCGTATCGGCCGCGCTCATTAGACTGAAGCGCGGGTCCTGACCCGCACCTGGAAGGAGGAACATCGTGGCCACGCAGAAAACCCCGACGCCGGAAGCGGAGGAGGCCCCTTCCAAGACCGAAACCCTTTCCGCGCCATCCCCGGTACCCGCCGACGCGCCAGAGCCCGTACCAGAGACAGGGGCCGTCGCCGCCGATGCGGGGGCGGGCGTTGCGCAACAGGTACCAACCGCCCCGGCGCCGCGGCGGCGCGGTGGCTTCCTGCCGCTGGTGCTTGGCGGTGTGGTGGCTGCGGGGATCGGGGCTGCTGGCACGATCTACCTGTTGCCGCGCATCCCGCCCGAATGGCTGCCGGTCCAGCCGCAGGCGGGCGCCGATGCCGCTGCGTTGCGGGCGGCGCTGGCGGATCAGGCCACACGCCTTGACGTGCTGGGCGCGGATCTGGCGGCCTTGAAGGCCGCGGAACCGCCTGCCCCTGATTTGTCAGCGATGGAAAGCGCGCTTGCCGGGCTTGAAACGCGGCTGGCCGCGCTTGAAACGCGCCCCGTGGCCCAGGCGGATCCGGCTGCGCTGGATGATCTGCGCCGCGACCTGGATGCGGTGCGTACCCGCCTGTCCGAGATTGCGGGCGCCGGAACGCTGGCACAGGATCAGATCGCCGCCGCGGCCCAGGCGGCCGCCGACCGGATAACCCAGGCCGAGGCCGAGGCGCAGCGCCTGCGCGCCGAGGCTGATGCGGCGGCCCGGCGCGCAATGGCGCAGGCGGGGCTTGCCCGGCTGGTTGCGGCGCTGGACAGCGGCTTGCCGCAGGGTCCGGCGCTGGCCGATCTGCAGGCGGCGGGCGTTACCGTCCCGCCCGAGGTTCTGGCCGACGTGCCAAGCCTTCCCGCGCTGCGCGAAGCCTTTCCCGTTGCGGCGCGCGCGGCCCTGTCCGCCTCACGCCGGGCGCTTGCCGATGGCAATGCGCTGGATCGCATCGGCGCCTTCCTGATGGCGCAGACCGGCGCCCGGTCCCTGGCGCCGAAAGAGGGGAACGATCCCGATGCCGTGCTGTCGCGTGCCGAGGCGGCCGTGGCGGCCGGCGATCTTGCGGCTGCGCTGGGTGAACTTTCGGCCCTGCCCGCCGAAGGTCAGGCCGAAATGGCCGTCTGGATCGAAATGGCACAACGCAGCATGGCCGCCAAGGACGCGCTGGGCGCCCTGTCGCAGACCCTGAACTGAGGAGACAGAGATGATCTGGTCTTTCATCAAGATCGCCCTGTTCCTGACGCTGGTTGCGGGGATCACGCTGGGCGCGGCCCATCTGGCCGAAACCGGCGAAGGCATCCGCCTGGCGGTCGCGGGGATGGAATTCACCCTGGGCCCGCTGCAGTCGATCGTCGCGGCCGTGGTGGCTTTTGTCGCGGTCTGGCTGGTGATCCGGCTGGTGGGGTTTCTGGTGGCGCTGCTGCGCTTCGTCACGGGGGATGAAACCGCGATCAGTCGTTATTTCGACCGCAACCGCGAGCGTAAGGGCTATGAGGCGCTGGCCGAAGGGATGTTGGCCGTCGCTTCGGGCGAAGGGCGGCTGGCGCTGTCCAAGGCGGCGCGGGCGGAACGGTTCCTGGCACGGCCGGAACTGACCAACCTGCTGACGGCGCAGGCCGCCGAGGCCGCGGGCGATCACAAGAAGGCGATAGATGTCTACAAACGCCTTCTGGGTGATGACCGCACCCGGTTTGTGGGGGTGCGCGGGCTTATGCGCCAGAAGCTGGCCGAGGGTGATACCGACACCGCGATGAAGCTGGCGCAAAAGGCATTCGCGCTGAAACCGCGCCATGAAGAGGTGCAGGATGTCCTGCTGAAGCTGCAGGCGCAAAAGGGCGATTGGTCCGGCGCGCGCGGTGTGCTGTCGGCCAAGCTGCGGCAGGGTCTTTTGCCGCGTGACGTGCACCGGCGCCGCGATGCCGTTCTGGCCCTGCAAGAGGCCAAAGGCGTGCTGGATCAGGGTGCCAGCGTCGAGGCGCGCGAAGCGGCGATCGCGGCCAACAAATCCTCGCCGGATCTTATTCCCGCTGCGGTGATGGCCGCCCGCGCCTATATCGACAAGGGCAATGCCAAACACGCCGCGCGCGTTTTGCAAAAGGCATGGGAGGCACAGCCCCACCCCGATCTGGCCTCGGCCTATGCCGAAATCGCGCCGCAAGAGGCCGCGGCAGATCGGCTGAAACGTTTTGCCCCCTTGCTTGCCCTGCGGCCCGATCATGAAGAAACACGCCTGCTGCGGGCTGAACTGCACATCGCCGCCGAAGATTTCCCGGCTGCCCGGCGTGCCCTTGGCGATCTGGTCGAGGTACATCCGACACAGCGCGCCCTGGCGATCATGGCGGCGGTGGAACGGGGCGAGGGCGCCGATGACGCTGTGGTGCGTGGCTGGCTTGCGCGCGCGCTGACGGCGAATCGCGGCCCGCAATGGTGCTGTGACAAGTGCCACAACATTCAGGCCCAATGGGCCCCGGTCTGCGACAATTGCGGTGGGTTTGACACGCTGTCCTGGCGTGAGCCGCCGCATGCCGCCGGCAGCACCCTGCCGCATGGCGCCGAGATGCTGCCCCTGATCGTCGGCGATCCGACCCCGCCAGCGACGGCATCCGCCCCAGCTGTGCCCGATGACCAGATCCCTGATGCCGAACTGGCCCGGGATCCAACGGCAACCCCCGATGCGGTTCTGGCCGCCCGTGGGGTCGAACGCGAAAATTAGGGCTACACATCCCCGTGCGGGCATGCTAATCGCCCGCCACCGGGCCGGTGTAGCTCAGCTGGTAGAGCACGTCATTCGTAATGATGGGGTCGGGGGTTCGAGTCCCTTCACCGGCACCACCCCCCTTTCGGGGTTGGTGGACAGGTTTGAAAGTCACTGGGATTTTCTGTTCAGTGATCGTTGAGGGTCAGGTTTTGTCCCACAGGCCGCTTCCAGGTCATTTCGATGCATAGACGGCGATGCCGGATCGCCACGCTGCTGATCGGGTGCCAGACCTAACCCTGTGGGTTGCGGGGCGCGTCTGTCTTGGGCGCAGTGGGTGGCAGGGCCAGCACATCAACCGCCGAGGCGGCCAGGACCTTTTCGGTGACACTGCCCAGGACCATTCGCGCCAGCCCGCTTTTGCCACGGTTTGCGATGACGATCAGGTCGGCGTTCAACGCCTCGGCTGCCCTGTGGATTTCGTGCACGGTTGTCGTTTCGCCGTAGCGGACCACGGGTTCCGCCTGCATGAAGGCAAGATCGGCCATGAAGCGTGACAGATTGCGCCGCGCCGCGCCCTGCTGATCCGCCAGATGGCTGTCGCGGTCATCCTTTGGCATCGCCCCCGACATCGCCAGCCGCAGGGCGGGGGCGTCAAAGACATGCAGTATGGACCGGCGCGCATCCTGCCCCAGCGCCAGTGCGGCAAAGCGATGCAGCGCGCGTTTTGCGTCATTCGAAAGATCGGTGGTCAGCAGGATGTGCCGCCAGGGGGCGACCGGCGGGCCATTGACCATCAGCACCGGGCAATCCACCGACCGGATCACCCGCTCGGCCGTCGTGCCCAGAAAGGCATCCTTCAGGATATGGCGCCGGTGTGGCCCGATCACCAGCAGATCAGGCCTGCGGTTGTCCGCCGCCTGCACAATCCCGGAAAAGGGATCGGCCAGGACGATTTCCATTTCGCAGGAAATGCCATCGGCTGAGCGCAGCGACTGCGTCAGTTCGCGCATCAGCGTGCGCGCATCCACTGCCTCATGATCCACAATCCGGCGGGGGCGATCGTCATCGACCACATGCACAAGGTCCAGAACCGCCCCATGCGCACGCGCCAGCAGCACGGCGCGGCGCAGCGCCCTGTCCGACCGTTCGGAAAAATCCGTTGCCAACATGATGCGCTGCATGGTTTTCCTCCTGCTGGCCCCGTCAATGTGATCTGATCCGGCCATGACGTCTGATGGGTTGACCGAGGTCAAACATGATGAAGAATTCATAACGATACGACATCAAAATACCATCCATGTGGGTAATCGATGGCGAACAAACAATATCAGGCCGTGACGAGTGCAGCCGTGCGCCTGAAGGGCGCCGCCGCGACATTGCATCAAGCGGGGTGATCTGCGCGCTATGGACATCGGCAAGGCCTGGCTTGGCCGGGGAAGATCGCACCGAAATCCCTGCCGAGGGTCGTGAGCCCGCCTGACCACCCCATCCGACCGATCCCGAAGGAGAGCCAGATGATAGATGCCCATGCCCGCCCCGCCGCCGAATGCCTGGCCGGCCTGGACGCCCGCCCCGATGGCCTGACCGGGGCCGAGGCGGATCGGCGTCTGTCCCGGCATGGCCCGAACCGCCTGCCCGAGGCCCATGCGCGCGGCCCTGTGCTGCGCTTTGTGGCGCAGTTCAACAACGTGCTGATCTATGTGCTGCTGGGCGCGGCGCTGGTCACGGGCGCCTTGCAGCACTGGATCGACACCGGGGTCATTCTGGCGGTGGTTCTGGCCAATGCGGTGATCGGCTTTATCCAGGAGGGCAAGGCCGAAACCGCGATGGCGGCGATCCGCAACATGCTGGCCCCACGCGCGACCGTTCTGCGCGACGGGCGGCGCCAGAGCGTCGAGGGCGCGGTGATCGTGCCTGGCGACATCGTCTTGCTGGAGGCGGGCGACAAGGTGCCCGCCGATCTGCGCGTTCTGGACGCACGCGGGCTGGCCGCACAAGAGGCGATCCTGACGGGCGAATCCGTCCCGGTGGAAAAGGGCGTGACGCCGGTCAGCCCGGATGCCCCGCTTGGCGATCGCCGGTCGATGCTTTGGTCCGGGACATTGGTTACCAAGGGAACGGCGCGGGGGCTGGTCGTTGCCACCGGCCGCGCCACCGAGATCGGGCGCATCGGCGGGCTTCTGGCAGGGGTTGAACAGCTGACCACCCCGCTGATCGCACAGATGGATCATTTCGCGCGCTGGTTGTCGTTCCTGATCCTGCTGGCCGGGGTGCTGCTGCTTGCCTGGGGCTATTTTGTCGGCCATCAGGATTTCTCGGATCTGTTCATGACGGTGGTGGCCATCGCGGTTTCGGCCATCCCCGAAGGATTGCCCGCGGTGATGACCATCACCCTGGCCATCGGCGTGCAGGCCATGGCCAGCCGCCATGCCATCGTGCGCCGCCTGCCCGCGATCGAGGCGATCGGCTCGGTCTCGGTCATCTGCACCGACAAGACCGGCACCCTGACCCGCAATGAAATGGTCGTCGTGGCCGCTGACACGCCGCAGGGCCGTTTCACCATCGCCGGCGAGGGCTATGCCCCGCAGGGCAAGGTCACGCCGGCAGGCGATCTGACGCGTCTGGCGCGCGCCGCGGCGCGGTGCAACGATGCGGCGCTGGTCGATCGCGGTGGCACCTGGACCGTCGAGGGCGATCCGATGGAAGGCGCGCTGCTGGCCTTTGCGGGCAAGATCGCGATCCCCCGCGATGGCCTGCGCCTGGATGCCATTCCCTTCGACAGTCGCCACCGTTTCATGGCCGTGCTGACCGAAACGGCGGATGGCCGCTGGACCCATGTCAAGGGCGCGCCCGAACGCGTGCTGCGCATGTGCCGCGATCTTGATCCTGACCACTGGCATGACCGGGCCGAGGCGATGGCGCGACGCGGTCTGCGGGTGCTTGCGCTGGCCGAACGGGCCGAGGCGGGCGTGGAAATCACCGAAGACACGCTTGACGGCAGCCTGACCTTTCTGGGCCTTGTCGGGCTGATCGACCCACCCCGCCCCGAGGCGATTGCCGCCGTGGCCGAATGTCGTGCGGCGGGCATCCGGGTAAAGATGATCACCGGCGATCACGCGGGCACCGCCGCCGCCATCGCCGCGCAGATCGGGCTGAAAAACACCCGCGCCGTTCTGACCGGCGCAGATCTGGACAAGCTGGATGACGCGCAACTTGCGCTTGAGGTGACCTCGGTCGACATTTTTGCCCGCACAAGCCCCGAAGACAAACTGCGTCTTGTGACCGCGATGCAGGCCAATGGCCTGTCGGTTGCGATGACCGGCGATGGCGTGAATGATGCGCCCGCGCTGAAACGCGCCGATGCGGGCATCGCCATGGGGCTGAAAGGGTCCGAAGCGGCCAAGGAGGCGGCCGATCTGGTGCTGGCGGATGACAATTTCGCCTCGATCGCGGCGGCGGTGCGCGAAGGCCGGACGGTCTATGACAACCTCAAGAAGGTGATCAGCTGGACCCTGCCCACCAATGCAGGCGAAAGCTTTGTCATCATCGTCGCACTGATGGCGGGGATGGCGCTGCCGATGTCGGCGGTGCAGATCCTGTGGGTCAATCTGATTACCGGCATCACCCTTGGCATCGCCCTGGCCTTTGAGCCGACCGAGACCGGCACCATGCGCCGCCCGCCGCGCCCGCGCGACGCACCGATTCTGTCGGGCGGTCTGGTCTGGCATGTGGTTCTGGTGGCGCTGTTGTTCCTTGCGGCGGTGTTCGCCATCTTCAGCTATGCCATCGACAGGGGGTATCCGCTTGCTCTGGCGCAGACGATGGCGATGAACACCCTGGTCGTGCTGGAAATTTTCCATCTGTTCTTCATCCGCAACATTCACGGCACCTCACTGACATGGGCGGCGGCGCGCGGGACGAAGGTGGTCTGGACGGTGGTGACCGCCGTTACGGCCGCGCAATTCGCGGTGACCTATCTGCCGCCCTTGCAGGCGATTTTGGGCACACGGCCCGTTCCATTCACCGATGGCGTGCTGATCGTTGCAATCGGGGTCGCCTTCTTTGCGATCATCGAGATAGAAAAGCAGATCCGGCTTGGCCTGAGACGGCGTTGATCGCCATTGCCGGGCCACGCGCGTGGGTCCTTCTGCCGGCCACCTGACCGCAGGATCGGGTGGGGGCCGTTTGGCCCCGGAAAATCAGTGCGCCTTGAACCAGTGGACAATCCCGGCCGGGTCGGGCGGTAAGGCCTGGGCGAGACCGCCGGAAAATTCCTGGAAGGCGGGCAGGTTCAGCGCATTCACCCCGACCAGGACCGGAATCCCGCGATCCAGCGCCTCGGCGATCAGGGCGGAAAGGCCGCGGCCTTCCGTTTCGCGTTTCCCGAACTTGTTGACGATCAGCAGATCGGCCCCGTCCAGCCGCTGTTCGACCTGTTGCACGGTCTGTTCCAGCGCACCTGAATCAAGCCGGCATCCGCGGGCAAGATCGCCCCGGTCCTCGCTGATGCGGATCACCGGACCATCGGGCAGGATACGCAGGTCCATGTCGCATTTTGCCCGCCCCGGCCGGGTGGTGTTGGTCTGAACGGTGCCGCACAGGCGCAGGCCCTCGGCGGCAAGCAATTCGGTGGCCTGGGCAATCAACGCATCCGTGCGCCCGCGGCCCTGAAGGGTGACATAGCCAAGTTTCATCGCGCGGTCCCCGACCCTGTTGCGGCATAGCGGCCCGATTTCCCGCCTTCTTTCAAGGCAAGATGAACCCCTTCGATGCGCATTCCCTTTTCCGCGGCCTTGAGCATGTCATAGATCGTCAGGGCGGCAACCGTGGCGGCGGTCAGGGCCTCCATCTCAACGCCGGTATTGCCGTGGGTGCGCACCGTCGCGCGGATACGCACGCCGGGCAAGGCGGTGTCGGGTGCGAAATCCACCGAAGCCTGTGTCAACGGCAGGGGGTGGCACAACGGGATCAGATCGGCGGTGCGCTTGGCGGCCATGATCCCCGCCAGCCGCGCGACGCCCAGCACATCGCCCTTGGCGGCGGTGCCCGCCAGCACCAGCACCAGCGTTTCCGGGGTCATGACAACGGATGCTTCGGCGATGGCAAGGCGGTCGGTGGGCGATTTGTCCGCCACATCGACCATATGCGCGTGCCCTTCGGCATTGAAATGGGTCAGGGTCATCCTAGCCCCCCGTCATCGGTGGAAAAAAGGCCACCTCGCGCACGCCGTCCAGCGGCGCCGTGGGGTCGGCCAGAACCTGATCAAGCGCCACACGGACCGCCGAGGGGTCGGCGAAGGCGGCGGCGTGGCGATCGCTGCGCTGCGCCAGTTCCGTGATCAGTTCGGCTGCGGTTGTCGCAGCTGTTTCAATCCGTTCGCGCGGTTCCGCGATGCGTTCGCGCAGCCAGGCGAAATACAGGACATCCAGGCTTTGCATCTTCAGCCTCCGGTGTGGTTCATCGTGCGGCGCATCGCGCCTGCGACGGTCTGGCGGGAATAGTCGAAATCATGGCCCGCCGGTTTCAGGCCGATGCCGGCGCGGATCGCTGTCTTCAGCACCGCCGGATCGTCGCTTTCGCGCAGAACGCCGCGCAGATCGCTGGCGCCTTCCTGGCCTAGGCAGGTGAACAGTTCGCCCGTGCAGCTAAGCCGCACCCGGTTGCAGCTTTCGCAAAAACTGTGGCTGAGCGGCGTGATGAAGCCGATCTTCTGGCCGGTTTCTTCCAGCCGGACATAGCGCGCGGGGCCGCCGGTGGTTTCGGCCAGATCGGTCAGGTGAAAGCGCGTGGCCAGCCGGGCGCGCAGGTCCGACAATGGCCAGAACTGATCCAGCCGTTCCTCGACTGCGGATTGGCCCATGGGCATCACCTCGATGAAGGTCAGATCGTGGCCTTCGGCGCCGCACCAATCCACCAACGGGAACAGCTCATTCTCGGTAAAGCCCTTCAGGGCGACGGTGTTGATCTTGACGCGCAGCCCCGCATCGCGGGCGGCCTTGATGCCATCCAGCACCGGGGCCAGCTGGCCGCGCCGGGTCAAAGAGGCGAATTTTTCAGGGTTCAGCGTATCCAGCGACACATTCACCCGCCGCACGCCGCAGGCCGCCAGTTCGGCGGCATGGCGCGCCAGCTGGCTGCCATTGGTGGTCAGCGTCAGTTCGCGCAGCGCGCCGCTGTCCAGGTGCCGCGACAGGCGACGAAAGAATTGCATGACATCGCGGCGCACCAGCGGTTCACCGCCGGTGACGCGCAACTTGGTCACGCCCAGGTCGATGAAGGCGGAACAGAGCCGGTCCATCTCTTCCAGGCTAAGCAAATCGCGCCGGGGCAGGAACTGCATCTTTTCCGACATGCAATAGGTGCAGCGGAAATCGCAGCGATCCGTGACCGAGACACGCAGATAGCCGACCTTGCGGCAAAAACGGTCCATCAGCGGGCCACAGGCGGGCCGATGGGGCCCGGTTGCAAAACTGCCTTGGTTCTGGATCATCTTGCATCTTTCTGTGCTGGCGCGCGGGCCCGAAGGGACGGGGCCCGCGCGCAAGGATGGCAGCCGGGGAAAAGGCCGGCTGCCATTCGGGGGCAGGGATCAGTTCACCGCGTCCGATGCGTTCTTCATCAGGAAGTCGGTGACCAGCGCCATTTCCGCATCATCCAGCCCCGCGCGCGGGAACATGGACGGCAGGATGCCTTTCCACTGCATCTGCGTGAAGCCGCCCGGATCGCGCGGGCCATGGCAGACGGTGCAGCGTTCGTAGAAGATCTTCTCGCCCGGCTCCATGCTGGCGTAAAGCGAGGCCACCAGGTCATAGATCCGGTCAAGTCCCAGCTTTTCGTCATCAACGGCAGCGACGGCCACATCTTCCAGGATCGGCGGCTTGTCATAGGCCATGTTCGGGCCTTCGGGGTCTTCGCATTTGCGCATGCTGACAAGGCAGGTGTTGGCCGTGGTCGCCTGGCTAAGCCCCGAGGACCGCTGCGTCGAGGTCAGGAAGTTCACCAGACCCGAGTTGCAGCGCCCCTTGCTGTCCAGTTGCGGCCAGCCCCCTTCATAGATCGAGACGACGCCGGGCATGATGTCATCGGACACCACCGCGCCTGCGATCACGGTGCCGCGATCATTGTACAACTCGACCAGATCGCCATCGGCAATCCCGCGCGCTTCGGCATCCTGACGGTTGACCCGCACCGGCTCGCGGCCCTGCACCATGTACAGATCGCGCAGCCGTTCCGAATTGCCCATCTGGCTGTGCAGGCGGAACCACGGGTGGGGGCTGACCACATGCAGCTGGCCTTCCCTGGCATTGCCCAGATATTCGTGCGGCTCAAGCCAGACCGGCATGCCGGGCATGTCCTCCAGCCCCATTTCGGCGATGGTGTCGCAGAACATCTCGATCTTGCCCGAACGGGTGTGCAGCGGCTTGGCTTCCGGGTCGGCGTAGAAATCGCCGTGGCGCACCCACTGCCGGGCCTCTTGCGGGGCTTTCTGCCAGGCGTAGCCTTTTTCCCAGAACTCCTCGAAGGGCGTATCCTGCGCCGCGGCCGTGCGGCCATAGGCGAATTTCAGGATGTCCATGTATTCGGGGAACTGGTCCCATTCGTGATAGGCCGAGGCCACGCCCAGCAGATCGGCCAGCGCGCCGAATATCTCGAAATCGTCGCGGCTTTCGCCGACCGGGTCGATCACCTTCTTCATCGCATAGATGCGGTCGTTCGAATAGGTGCCGCCAACCGAGATGTCATCGCGTTCCAGCGACGAGGTCGCGGGCAGCACGATATCGGCCCAACGCGTGGCTGCCGTCCACCAGACATCCTGGCTGACGATGGTTTCGACCCTTTGCAACGCGCGGATCAGCCGGTTCGTATCCTGCTGGTGCGACATGAAGTTGTTGCCGGAATTGTAGATCATCTTGACGTCAGGATAGACGCCCTTGTTGCCGTTATAGGTGAATTCCATGCCGGGGTTTTCCAGCATTTCGGTGATGCGCGAGGCCGGGCAGATGCCCTTGACCAGGTTCTTGCCCTGGCTAAGGCCCGCCGGTGTCGCCTTGCCCGATTGCGGCATGCCGCCGTTGCCGTAATGCCAGCTGAAGCCCACGCCTTCGCCCGGCTTGCCGATCTTGCCGGTCAGCGCGGCAAAGTTGACGATGGCCCAGTGGGTCAGTTCGCCGTGATGCGCGCGCTGCAGCGACCAGGCGCCCGCGATTTCGGTTTTCGAGGTGGCCAGCAGCTCGGCCAGTGCGCGGATCCTGTCGGCCGGGATGCCGGTGATGCCCGCTGCCCATTCCGGCGTTTTCGGCGTGCCGTCGGTGTCGCCCTTGACATAGGCGATCCACTTGTCGGACCCGACGGTGTATTTTTCCATGTAGGCGCGGTCTTCCAGACCCTTTTCCAGCACATGGAAGGCCATCGCGTTGAACAGGGCGACGTCGGTGTTGGGGATGATCTGCACCCATTCCGAACCAAAGAATTCATCCGAGGCTGTTTTCTGTGGGTTGATCGAGATGAACTTGCAGCCGTTGTCGCGGATCTGTTCCCAGGGCTGGTACATGCCGTGGTCGGCCACCGTATATTCCACGCGGTTGTTCTTGATCGGGTCGCAGCCGACCAGAACGAAGACCTCGGTGTTGTCACGGATGACTTCCCAGGCGGTCTGGGCGGAATAGACCTCCATATCGCCGATGACATGGGGCAGGCTGATCTGGCTGGCGCCGGCGGACCAGTCGCCCTGGGTGTTGGTGCAGCCGCCGATCAGGTTGAACAGGCGGCCCTGCAGCACGTTGGGGCGCATCAGGCCGGCGTGGCTCCAACCACCGTAGGACGACGAAAAGATCGCCGGGTTGCCATGGTCGGCCACGGTGTCCACGATCGCCTTCGCGGTCAGCTTCAGCGCGGTGTCCCAATCGACGCGGACATATTCTTCCTTGCCGCGCAGTTCGGGCCTGGTGTCGCCCGATTCCCAGCCTTCCAGATAGGATTTGCGGACCATCGGATAGTTGATCCGGGTCTTGTCATAGGTGCGGTCCAGCACGCCGAAACTAAGCATCTCGGTCGGGCGCTGATCCAGTTCCATCATCGGCGACAGGCCGACCAGCTTGCCATCGCGCACGACGGCCTCGAACGGGCCGTAGTGGGTGGCGTGGAAGATGCGGCCTGTATGCGAATTGGGGTCGATCGCGGCCAGCGCGGTGCTGCCCAGCAGGCTTCCGACGCCAAAGGCGGCGACGCCGCCCTGCAAAAAGGCGCGGCGGGTTGGGTTGGTAAACGACATCGTGGCCTCCGTAAGCTGCGCGTTCGAGGCGGTTTACCAATTTGGGCGGGGGCGCCCGTTGATGTCGCGCAATTTACATTGTGTGAAAATGTAAAGATTTGTAAACATCACCCATGCGCCATCACATTCTTATCGTCGAAGATGACAGGGTCAGCCGGATGCGGCTGGCGGCGCATCTGCGCGCGCTGGGCTATCGCGTGTCCGAGGCGGCCGATGCTGTGACGATGGAACATCTGATCGAGGCCGATCCACCCGAACTGTTGCTGGTGGACATCAATCTGGACGGCAAGGATGGTCTGACGATCACCCGTGAACAGCGCGCGCGATCCAAGGTCGGGATCATCCTGCTGACCTCGCGCAGTGACCAGGTTGACAAGATCGTGGGGCTGGAAATGGGCGCGGACGATTATGTGACCAAGCCCTATGATCCG
Organism: Pontitalea aquivivens; assembly: GCF_046507575.1. Taxonomy (NCBI): domain Bacteria; kingdom Pseudomonadati; phylum Pseudomonadota; class Alphaproteobacteria; order Rhodobacterales; family Paracoccaceae; genus Pontitalea; species Pontitalea aquivivens. Next base: position 16,159 of record NZ_JBKFEY010000011.1, read on the forward strand.
CGTGAACTGGCAGCCCGGGTCAAGAACCTGCTGGCGCGGATCGCCGATCTGGGTGGCCCGCCCGAAGGCCCGGGCCCCACAGATGCCGTCGGTCCCTGGCGGCTGGACCGGATCCGGCGGCGGCTGGTGTCGCCCGTCGGAACCGAGCCGCTCAGCCCGCAGGAATTTCAGGTTCTGGTGGCGCTGGCCGATCATCCCGGGCTGACGCTGGGGCGCATGCGTATGGCCGAACTGATCGGGCGCGGCGATTTGCGCCCCAATGACCGGATGATCGATGTGATCGTCGGCCGGCTCCGCAAGAAGATCGAGCAGGATCCCGCCAATCCCGACTGGATTCTGACGATCCACGGCGAAGGTTATCGGCTGGTCCCTTCGGACAGCTGAAGCCCAAGCGCGCGGGCCGCAGCGCGCAACCGCGCCCCGGCGGTGTGGACGGTATCGGCGATATCCGCGGGCAGATCGTCGGGCGCGGCCTCGATCGCGGCCAGGATGGCGCACAGCGGTTCCATCCCGAAATTCGCGGCCGCCCCCTTCAGCTTGTGCGCCGCGCGCGCGCGGCCGGTGCCGGTTTCGGCCTGCAGCCGGGTCAGGGCCGCAGGCAGGTCATCAAGGAAGGTCTGAACGATCTCGGTCATCGTGGCTTCGCCCAGTGTCTCCAGATCGCTGCGCAGGGCGGCAAGGGTTGGATTATCCTGCGCATTGGGGGGGGCTTCGGGCACGGGTGGCGGGGCTGGGGTTGCCCCGACGGGCGTGATCGTGTGCAGCAGTGCCATCAAGGCGCGGGGCGATACCGGCTTGGCCAGGATCGCCTGCATCCCCAGCCGCGCGCGTTCGGCCGGGGTATCCGCGATCAGATGCGCGGTCAGTGCCGCCAGCGCGGGCGGATCGGGCAGGCGCGCCAGCCCTGCCGCAACCTTGGTGCCCGGCATGTCGGGCAGGTCCAGGTCGATCAGCGCCAGATCGAACCGCGCCGCTTTGGCCAGCCGCAGGCCGGTGCCGCCATCCTCAGCCTCGGTTACGGTGCAGCCCAGTTTTTCCAGCAAGCCGCGCGCCACCATCCGGTTGACCGGATGGTCCTCGATCACCAGCACGGAAAGGTCGAACTGGTCGCCGGGCACCCCGGTCGGTTCGGCCGCCATGATCTGGCCCGGATCGCCGATCCCAAGCGGCACCGTCAGCGTGAAACGTGACCCAAGCCCCGGCTCGCTTTCCACATGTAACCCGCCGCCCATCGCCTCGGTCAGCTGGCGCGAGATGGCAAGGCCCAGGCCCATCCCCTCGGTGCCCGCCCGCCGTGCCGCATCCGACCGGTTATAGACATCGAAGGCCCGCGCCAGGGTGTCCCGATCCAGCCCCATGCCGGTATCGCTTACGGTAAAGCCCAGTATTACGGTGTCCGGCCCGGGGCCGGGCGCGTGATCCACCACAAGCGAAACGTTGCCCCGGGCCGTGTATTTCACCGCGTTCGAAATCAGGTTGGTCAGCACCTGCCGGATCTTGACAACATCGCCCAGCAACACCGGCGGCGCGTCTTGCGGCAGATCAATCACGGTTTCCAGCCCTTTGGCCTGGCCCAGGCTTTGCAGTTGCTGGCCCAGCTGGCCGATCAGGGTGCGCAGGTTGAAATGCACCGCATTGCGGCGCGCGGCGGGGTCCTGGGCGGCGGTAAAGGTCAGGATGTCATTGGTGATTTCCAGCAGATCACGGGCCGAGGCCAGCGCGACCGCTATCCGCCGCTGCCCGCTGCCCGGGGCGGCTTCCTGGTGCAGCAGCTGCAGCATGCCGATCATCCCGTTCAGGGGGGTGCGTATTTCATGGCTCATGCGGGCCAGGAACTGGGTCTGTTTGCGGTTCGCCTCTTCCGCCTCGATGCGCGCGGCATCCGAGGCCTGCATCTCGCGCAGCACATCGGTCGTGCGGGTCAGGACCGCCTCTTCCAGATGGTCGCGCAGGCGGGCGGCCTCGGCGGCGCGGCGGCGCAGGATGTTGATCGCCTTTTCCACCCGGCCGATTTCGTCATGGCCGCTGATCGGGACGCGCGTTGCAAAATCGCCCTCGGCCACGGCGACGATCCGTTCCGCCACCGTGCCAAGCCGTTTCACCAGTCGTTTGCGGGCATAGATCCACAGCAGGCTTGCCACCACCAACGCCGCCGAGATGAAAACCACCAGCGCCGCCGTCAGACGTGCAATGAAAAGATCTGCCCGGGCAATATCGGCCAGGCTTTCGGACTGGGCCGCATCGCGCAGTGACCCGGCCGCTTTTGCAAGCGTCGCGACATGGGCGCGCAGGCGGTCTTCATCCGCGGCAAGGGCGGCGCGCAGTTGTTCAAGCCGAAGCCGCTGATCCAGCGCCCCGCCGGGCTGTGCGGTTTCGCCGAACCGGCCCAGCAGATCGATGACCTCGCGTCGCGCCGACAGGCCCGGCAGGTATTGCGCCCGGCGCAAGGCCAGATCGTGGGCATTCGCGATGAAGGTGCGGCGCTGATCGATCTCTGCGGCGGTGACGGGGTCTGCCGCCCGCAAGGCCTGTAACCGCAGGGCATCAACCATGCGCACCAGTTCGGCCAGCCGGTCGAAGGCGAAGAAATACCTGTCCGCCAGGGCATCGATGCGCGGGTCGGGCCGGGTCTGCGGCGCCTCATACAGGGCCGACAGCCCAGCCGTCATCCGCAGTCGCGCCAGATCGACCTGGGCCGAGATGATGTCTTCCAGCCGCGCGCCGGCCCCGTCGATCCGCTGTTGCCCGGCGATCAGTTCGCGGTGCAGCGCGGTGGCGTCGGCGGCGGTCGCAACCACCCGCGCCAGAATATCCGCCGGTGCCTCGTCCGCCACGGGTGCGCCCTGTGCCCCGGCCAGGCGGACAAGCCCGGCCTCGATTTCCGCGATCAGCGCGGCCAGCGTCGTGGCGATCCGGGCGGTTTCCGTATCGGTTTCGGCGCGCGCCAGCCCGTCGATCAGGGGCACCATCAATCCGGATTGCGTGCCGATCTGCGCGGCCAATTCCCTTGCCGGAAGGTTTCGGTCTATGATCTCGTCATGGGTGCGGATCAGATACCAGTTCACCGTGATCGCCACTGCGCCCACCATCACGGTCAGGGCAACCAGTATGGCGAAAACCGACAGAAGCTGGGTATCGAAACGGGCTTTGCGCATGTGCCAGTGTTACGGGCGCGCGGTTGCGCGATCAATCGCCCTTGTGGCGGGGATCGCCACACTTTGGGCCGGGGCCGCGGCCCGGGCCGAAACGCGCCTGTGTGTTCTGGTGCCGCATTTCAAGGATGAATACTGGTTGAGCGTCGGCTACGGGCTGGAAGAGGAAGCCCGGCGTCATGGCGTTGTCCTGATGTTCTATGAGGCGGGTGGCTATCGCGCGCTGCAGACCCAGATCGCGCAGCTTGATGGCTGCCTTGATCGTGGGGCCGATGCGGTGCTGATCGGGGCTGTCAGCGCGGATCACCCCGCGCTTCTGGCCGCGGTCGCACAGGCCGCGGCCCGGCGCCCGGTGTTCGGGCTGGTCAACGCCCTTGACGCCCCCGATCTGGCCGGGCGGGTCGGGGTGGATTGGGCCGACATGGGGCGCGCGGTGGGCCGCTATCTGGCCGAACGTCACCCCGTGGGCACGGTGCCCCGGAAGGCGGTTCTGATCTCGGGCCCGGCCGAGGCGGGCTGGACCGGCCCGCTTGAAAGTGGCCTGCGCGATGAACTGGCGCAAAGCTCGGTGCGGATCGTGGGGGGGCTGGGCGCGGATACCGGCCTGCGCGAACAGTTGCGGCTGGTCGAAGACGCGCTTGACCGCTGGCCAGGCGCGGATTTCCTGATCGGATCGGCCCCGGCGATCGAGGCGGCGATGGGCCATTTTGCCCAGCCGGTACAGGATGCTGTGTCGCGGCCGGGCCTTGTGGCCACCTACAGCAGCCATACCATCAAACGTGGCCTTATCGGCGGGCAGGTTCTGGCGGCGCCCTTTGACGACCCGATGGAGCAGGGCCGCCTGGCCCTGCGCCAGGCGATCGGCCTTGTCGCGGTTACCCATCCTGATCAGGCGCTTGGCCCTGAAATCCGGCTTTTGCAGCCCGGGTCGGATGGGTTGTCACAGATGACCCTGTCCCCGCCTGAATATTTCCCGACAATCGAATAGGTCCGGCCCGTGCACTGAAAAGGCCGCGACGCAAGCCGCGGCCTTTTCAGTGGCGTTGCATGCGGTTTTGTCCGGCGGGTCAGACCGGCGGCTTGCCCCGCACTGCGCGGGCGATCATCGCAACCACGAAGAGGATCAGGAAGATCACGAACAGGATCTGCGCGATCCCCGCCGACGCCCCGGCAATGCCGCCAAACCCAAGCGCCGCGGCGATCAGGGCGATTACAAGAAAGGTCAGTGCCCAACCAAGCATGGCATTCTCCTTTGTTTCGGGTGTACAACGCGCCTTGGCGCATTCTGGCAGGGTAACGCGCGCCCCGCGCTGCAGGTTCCCTTGCGGGCTTTTTTGCTGCCGCTTCCGGGCTTCATCATCTGGCTTGTGGCGGGGCCAGGGTCGGCAAAACAGGCAAAGGCCGTATACCCGCGTGAGCGGCGGGGTTCAGACCATTTCATCCGGGATCAGCGGGGCAGGCGTGCCAAAGGCTTCGGCCGCGCGCAGGTCATAGGGCAGGACGAAGCCGTGGCGCTGATCGGGGGGATGTTTCGCATTGGCCAGCGCCAGCGCGCGCCAGGCCTGCACCGCATGGTCCAGCGACAGGAATTCATCCCCCGCGCCCTGCGGCAACCAGTGGCGCATGACGCGTTCGCGCAGCGCCACGATATCGTCGTGCCGGTTCAGGAAAACCCCCGCCTCGGTGTCCCAACGCAGGGAACGCCCGTTCAGATTGGCCGAAGACACGATCGCGGCCCGGTCGTCAAAGATCGAGACCTTGGTGTGGATATAGACCAGCGGCGCACCGTGCAGGGTGGCGCGGCCATTCGGCACCTTGCCCGGATCGGCGTTGCGGGGCTGGGCCGTTGCCCCGATGAACAGACGCGACCCGAAACCTTCGCGCAGGATGCGCAGGGCCCGGGCCTGCAAGAATTCGCCAAAGCGCGCATCAAGCCCGGTGGCCCCGTCAAAGGCCACCTCGTCGGGGGCGGCGGGCAGGATCAGGATCATGCCCAGATCGGGGTTTTCCCGCGCGGTGCGGGCCAGCGTTTGGGCCAGGCCCCGATCGCGGAAATATTGCGTTTCCAGATAGATCAGCTTGCGGCTGCGCCGGGCCAGCATGGCGTGGCCATCCTGGATTTCGGCGGTGACAGGCCTGGGCCCGAAATGGAACAGGTCAAAGCGGCGTCGGCGCGACAGGGTGCGCAGGAAACGCCGGGGCGGGGCGGGCTCGGCCCGGCCGGCAACCACATCCAGAAAGGTTTCCAGATGGGTCTGCGCCTCGGCCACTACGGGGCCTTCCAGCAGCAGCTGAACGTCCTGCCAGGTTTCATCCCCGGACCGGTCATGGTCGGGGCTGTCAAAGCGCCGTTCGTTCAGGTCAAGCCCGCCGATATACAGCCGCTTTCGGTCAAAGACCGCCAGCTTCTGGTGATGCGTCGCGGGGTATAGCTGCGGCAGCCCGATCAGGCGGGGAAAGCACTGACCGCCCAGCCCCAGTTTCATCAGGCGCAGAAGGCCGGGTGCCTCGCGCAGGGTCGCGGCGCGTTCGGGCGCCGGCATGGCGTTCAGCCATCTGGCGTTGCGCAACAGCCGCCGCGCGATCAGCGGCCAGACCAGCAGCCGCGGCAAAAGGCCCGTTCGCGCCGGGTGCATCGCGGGAATGACGCGCAGCCGGGCGCGCGGCCCGGCAAGTTCGGCCGCAGCATACAGCATACGCACGCTGCGCCATGTTCCGCGATGCAGGTCCGGGCGGGCGCAGGGGTCGAAATCCGACAGGATGATGGTGACCGAAACGCCCCGTCGCAGCGTATGTTCGACAAGGTCGAACCAGGTGTCCCCGATCGCCCGACCGGCACGCGATCGCAGCCGTGTATCCAGATCGAAAATGCGGAAACTGGCCCGGATTTCGCGGCTGGCTTCCAGGAAGGCGCGTTCCAATGCTGGATAGGCCTCTGCCGCCGTCAGAAGCACCCGCATCCGGTTGTCTGCCTGAATTCCCGCTTTTCTAAGCCGTTCCATCCATCCCTACCGCAACCCCTGTTCTGCCCCGCCGGTCGAACGTTCGCACATCCGGCCCGGTTCCCGTATCATGCCGCCTCGGGGTTCGGGGGCGATGTCGTGCGGTCATGGCGGGCTTCGGCCTCGGCCAGGGGGCGCAGGGCAAAGGGCACGCTGACATGATAGGTGTCATCGCTGGCGCCGGATTCAATCGTTCCGCCCAGTTGCTGCACAAAGGCCCCCAGAAGTTGCGACCCAAGTCCCGTGCTGTCCTGGCCCAGCTGCGTGCTAACCGGCCCCGCCACACTGTTGGAAATACGCAAATGCGCCCGCATTGGTTCAGCGTGCTTCAATTCCACCCTGATCCAGGGCGCGGCAGTGTCGTTGCCGGCATATTTCAGCGCGTTCGTCATCGCCTCGGTCAGCAACAGCGCCAGCGGCACCGCCTGATCCGGGGTCAGGCGGATGTCATCGACATCGGTGGCGACCGAAAAGCGCCGCCCCGGGCCTGAGCCAAGCTTGACGATCTGGTTGACGATGTCGGGCAACAGCTCATTGGCGCTGATGTCGGTCAGGCCGCTTGTCTGATACAACCCGCGGTGAATTGTTGCCAGGCTGATCACCCGTTCCTGCAGGCCCTTCATCAGGCCCTTCGCCTCGGGTGTGCGGGCCTGGCGCATCTGCATGTTGATGATCGAGGCGATCAGTTGCAGGTTGTTCTTCACGCGGTGATGCACCTCGCGCAGCAGAACCTCCTTGTGGTGGATGGTGTCCTCCAGCTGGGCTTCATCATGCAGGATGGTTTCGGTCATGCGTTCAAAGGCATCGGCCAGTTCGCGGATTTCCAGCGATGCCCGGTCCAGGTTCAGATGTCCCACGATCCGATGGCCACCGGCAAAGCGGCGGATGGCGCGGCCAAGCTGGCGGATGTGCCGGATCACCAGTTGCTGAACCGCGACATAGGCCACGAACAGGCTGGCAAGCCACATGGCGGCGGGAAACAGCATCGGCGGCAGGTCGGCCAGCGGCCCAAGGGTCTGCATCCCATCGGCAGGCCAGCTGCCCAGCGCATAGACCTGGTTTGGTACCAGTTCGACCACCGAATAGATCCGATCATTGCCCAGCCGGGATTTCGCCGAGAAGCTGACCGAAATCGGCGCTGCCAGTGCCTTGAGCGCCCGATCCGCAGGCAGCCGGTTCTGCGCGTCCTCCAGCCCGGTGGAAGAGGTCAGGATACTGCCGGTGCGATCGAAGGTCATGATGATCAGCGGGCGGCTGACCTCGGTATCGGGGCCGTCATTCGCCTCGGCCAGGGCCTTGTGCGGGATCGACAGGGACACGACCCCGATCTTGTCACCGCTTTCATCAAAGACCGGATGTGCGATGCCCAGAACCGAGGTCCCCGAGACCGGGGCCCCGGGATTGACGATGAACGAGGGTTCATCCTTCTCGATCATCTGTTGGAACAGCGGATTATCGGCATAGTCGAACAGCCGCCCCGATGACGAACAGGTCATCAGCCCCGAAACCGGGATATAGGCAGCAAGCGACAGATAAGGCAGCTGTTCGGCCACCAGCCGCATCTTGTCGACGCAGGCGGCATCATGCCCGATCAGCGGCAGGATCGACCGCGACAGCACGGCGGCCACCCCCTGCGCCTGTTCGATCAGCCGGATCTCGCCCCCCAAGGCGTGCATCGTCGCGCCCATCAGCGCAGCTTCGGACCGGGCGCGCGCCTCTTTCATCAATGATGTTGCCTGATAGACCGACAGCACCAGAACCGGGAACAGCGCGATCGCCAGCACCACCGCAAGCCGCACCGGCAGCCGCCGGGTCCACCCCCGCGCCGGTGGCGTTTGCATCGGCATCATGCCGCGGCAACCCCTGACCGACCCATGACCGCCAGCGAATTGCCATCCGCCTCGGCCAGAATATCCTCGCCCTCGGCCAGATGCAGCATTTCGGCCAGCCGCGCGCGGGCCCGGTTGGCGCGGCTTTTCACGGTGCCGACCGCCACCCCCATCATTGCCGCCGCATCCTCATAGGAAAAGCCCGAGGCACCGACCAGCACCAGAACCTCACGGTGTTCGGGGCTAAGCTGGTCAAAGGCCTGAAGAAAATCGTTCATCGCCAGACGCCCGTCATGCGCGGGCTTGTCGAACAACGAGGCGGCGTGAATGCCATCGGGGTCTGCCACCTCGCGTTTGCGTTTGCGCCGGTCGGAATAGAATGTGTTGCGCAGGATGGTGAACAGCCAGGCGCGCAGGTTGGTGCCGGGCTGGAACCGGTCGATGTTGGACCAGGCCTTCACGATGGTATCCTGCACCAGATCATCGGCGGCCGAGGCATTTCGCGTCAGCGACAGCGCAAAGGCCCGCAGCGCGCCCAGATGTTCGGGCAATTCTTCGCGGGGATCCTGTGCCGGGGCGGACAACCCGTCGGAGGCGGCTTTGGAGGGCGCGCTCATTTGCCGCCCTCCTTCGCCTTCAACTGCGCCAGCAGCTGTTTGAACCGATCGGGGATTTCCTCATTCAGCGCCTCTTCGTAGACCCGCTTCAGGTTTTCGTCGATCTGCTCTTTCAGCCTGGCGTTTGACTTGCGCTCTGCCATGTCAATATTCATACCTGCCTTCCGATCCCGCGATTTTTGCACGGAACCAAACGCGCGGCCAGAACGTTTGGTTCCCGAAAAACATGAAAAGGGAGATTTTCATGACCAATGACCTTGCCGGCGCCATTGCTGCCAACCTTCCCTATCTGCGCCGCTATGCGCGCGCGCTGACCGGCAGCCAGGGCAGCGGCGATCGCTTTGCCGCCGCCACGCTGGAAGCGATCCTGGCCGACACGGCGCCGTTCGCCGATGGCGTCGAACCCAAGGTTGCGCTGTTTCATGCGTTCCATCTGGTCTGGGCTTCGGCCGGGGCGCCCCTGGGCGAGGCGGACAGCGCCCTGGCCAAACGTGCCCAGCGCCATATGGCGCGGCTGACGCCGAACACGCGTGAGGCGCTTTTGCTGAACTCTCTCGAAGGGTTCCGGCCCGATCAGATCGCACGGATCATGCAGGTCGACACGGATGACGCTGCCGCGCTGATCGATATCGCCCTGGCCGAGATGGAAGTTTCAATCACCGGCAAGGTGATGATCATCGAGGATGAGGCGATCATCGCGATGGACATCCGCGCGATCGTCGAGGACATGGGCAATACCGTTACAGGCGTTGCGCGCACCCGGTCCGAGGCGGTGGCGCTGGCCGCCAGCAACCGCCCCGATCTGATCCTGGCCGATATCCAGCTGGCCGACAATTCATCGGGGATCGATGCGGTCAACGACATCCTGGGCCAGTTCGATGAATTGCCGGTGATCTTCATCACGGCTTTCCCGGAACGGCTTCTGACCGGCGAACGCCCCGAACCCGCTTTCCTGATTACCAAGCCCTACAGCGAGGATCAGGTGCGTTCCGCCGTCAGCCAGGCGATGTTCTTTGCCTCGACGGAAATGCTTGCGGCCTGATCCCGCGGCATAGTCCCGACCAGCGGGCCCCGGCAGCTGCCGGGGCTTTCCTTTTCGTGATCGGCGGTGGGGGAACGCAGGCGGCCGGGGGGTGTTTCCTTTGTATGGGCAGGCAGGCCTGCCAAAATGAAGGGAGATGAAAATGTTCAGCAAGATCCTTATCCCGACCCTGTCGGCGGGGCTTATATCCGGGGCGGTCCTGGCCGAGGAGACCCCGATCAAGTCGATCGACGTTACCGCCGATATCGCCGTGATCGAGAATGCCGAAGCGGCAAAGTTCTGGGGCAATCTGGAAACCGACCTTGAGGCTGCGATCGCCGCCGAAATCGCGCCGGATCGTCTGGTCGGCGCTAAGGGTGAGGGTTCGGAAATCACGGTCGATATCGACGAAATCGCTTTGTCCGACACCTGGGCGACCGTCACCGATCTGGGGGAATCGCGCCTGGTCGGTCAGGTCAACGTGACCAGCCAGACCGATAATTCCAAATTCGACGGGTATGAGCTGAGCGTCGCCTTCAAGGATGCGCTGGTATTCCTGCCCGAAGGCGCCGATGTCACCCTGCTGACGCGCGACAGTGCCGAATATTACGCGGCCATGCTGCAGGCCTTTGCCGAACATGTCGTGGACCGGCTGAAATAAGCCTGCATTCGCACGAAACCATTGCCCCGGACCTCCAGGTCCGGGCTTTTCATGCGTGTCCGCGGTGCTGCGGCATGAAAAACCGGGTCGGGCAAAGGACCCGGCGAAAGGCGGCAGGATCAGCGGCTGTTCGAATGCGGGCCGCCCCGGCGCAGCTTGTTGCGCACGGGGCCCGGCTGCGCGAAGGTTGCGGGGAAAGGAAAGTGTCATGGTGAACCGGATCTGGCTGCTTGTCAGCGGCATCGCGCAGCGTATGGAACAGACCAACCTGTCGCTGGTGGCGGCGGGTGTGGCGTTTTATGCCATGTTCGCCATCTTTCCCGGCCTGACCGCGACGATCGCGATCTGGAGCATCGTGGCCGATCCGGGTGTGATCCGAAGCTATCTGACCGTTGCCGAGGATTTCATCCCTGCCGATGCCTATGCCATTGTGCTGGATCAGATCCTGGCCCTGCTGGCCGCACCCCGGGCGGCGCTGGGCTGGGGTACGGCGCTGTCCGTGCTGATCGCGCTGTTTTCGGCGCGGGCGGGCGTGGGGGCGCTGGTGCGCGCGCTGAACGTGATCCACGGCACCCGGCAGCGCAACACGCTTTGGGCGCTGGTGACCGGCTATGCCATGACCCTGGCGCTGGTAGGTGTGATGCTGGCGGCGCTGGCGACCGTGGTGGTCGTGCCCATTGCGCTGCGGTTTTTGCCGCTTGGTCTTTTGAACGGCTGGTTTCTGTCGGCACTGCCCTGGGGGGCGATGCTGTTTCTGATGCTGACCGCGCTGGGCATCCTGTATCGCTATGGTCCCAATACAGAAGGCCACCGCGACCCGATCCTGACCTGGGGCGCGGTGGTGGCAACGCTTAGCTGGGCGGCGGCGTCATTGGCGTTCAGCTTTTACCTGACGAATTTCGGGGCCTATAACCGGGTCTACGGCTCGATCGGGGCGGTGATCGCGCTGTTGATGTGGCTGTATCTTTCCGCCTTTTCGGTTCTGCTGGGGGCGGCGCTGAACGCCGAACTGATGGCCCGGCGCCGTCGCGGTCAGAAATCGAAGGTTACCCCCTGTGCCAGCGGCAGTGCGGCGGAATAGTTGATCGTGTTGGTCTGGCGCCGCATATAGCCTTTCCACGCGTCCGACCCGCTTTCGCGCCCGCCGCCGGTTTCCTTTTCGCCGCCGAACGCCCCGCCGATTTCCGCACCCGACGGGCCGATGTTGACATTGGCGATCCCGCAATCCGACCCGGATGAGGACAGGAAGGCCCCCGCCTCGCGCATGTTCAGGGTAAAGATGCACGATGACAGGCCCTGCGGCACATCATTTTGCAGCGCGATGGCGTCTTCCAGCCGGTCATAGCCCAGAACGTACAGGATCGGGGCAAAGGTTTCCTCGCGCACGCAGGCGGTCTGGCCCGGCATCTCGACCACGGCGGGTTCGACATAGGCACCGCCTTGCGGCCCCTTGGCGACGGCGCGGCCGCCATGAACCTTGCCGCCCTCGGCCCGGGCCTGTTCCAGCGTGGCCAGCATCCGGTCGCGTGCGGCATGGTCGATCAGCGGCCCCACCAGGGTCGTGGCCTTGCGCGGATCACCGATCGGCAGGCTGGCATAGACCTTGGTCAGCCGGGCGACCAGTGTTTCGCGGATATCGTTGTGCACGATCAGCCGCCGCAGGCTGGTGCAGCGCTGGCCTGCCGTGCCCACGGCGGAAAACACGATGGCGCGTACCGCCATGTCCAGATCGGCCGATGGCGCCACGATCATCGCATTGTTCCCGCCCAGTTCCAGGATCGAACGGCCAAAGCGTTCCGCCACCTTCGGTCCCACGATCCGTCCCATCCGGGTCGATCCCGTGGCCGAGATGATCGGAACGTCAGGCGCGCTGACCAGCGCCTCGCCCAGCGCCGGGCCGCCGATGACCAGTTGCGCCAGCCCCGGGGGTGCGTCACCGAACCGGGCCATCGCGCGATCCAGGGCCTTCATCGCGGCGATTGCCGTCAATGGGGTCTTTTCCGAGGGTTTCCAGATGATCGGATCGCCGCAGACCAGCGCCAGCGCCGCGTTCCACGACCAGACCGCGACAGGAAAGTTGAACGCCGAGATGATCCCGACCGGCCCCATCGGATGCCAGCTTTCCATCATCCGGTGGCCGGGCCGTTCCGACGCGATCGTCAACCCGTAAAGCTGGCGCGACAGGCCCACGGCAAAGTCGCAGATGTCGATCATCTCCTGCACCTCGCCCAGGCCTTCCGAGGTGATCTTGCCGGCCTCCAGCGTGACCAGGGCGCCAAGCGCCTCTTTGGCGGTGCGCAATTCCTCGCCCAGCAGGCGGACCAGTTCGCCGCGGCGGGGGGCGGGCACGTCGCGCCAGCTGCGGAAGGCGGCCTGCGCGCGGGCGATCACGGCGGGCATATCGCTGGCCGGGGTTTCGCGCACACGGGCGATTTCGGCGCCATCAATGGGCGAATGCACGGCAAGGCTGCCGCCGGTGATATCGGCGGATGTGATCCCGAGGGCGTTGAAAATGTCTTCGGTGGTCATGTCAGTCTCCCTGTGATGTGACTGTGGCGCGTTGCGCTTCAATCCCCATTGAGATGAGGAAGGGACGCGTGTTCTGGCGCTGTTGGAAATCGGTTTTCGACCCTGTTCCGGCCCAATTGGCCAGAATCAGCGACTGCGCCACCGCGCCGCCCAATGTCGTGCCGGGGCCGGTGATGATGAACAGATCGGGGGCGAATTCACGCGCGGCTGTGGCGATGGCACGGGTGAAATCGTAGGGCCGGACCACCTGATGGCCCAGCGTGTAATTCCACAGGGCATCCGTATCGGTCGCCCCGGGCCACCAGATCGCGCCGCGCCCGTCGATCAGCGGGATCTTTGGCTGGCCGAACAGATCCGGGGCCAGGCGTGCGCGCCCCGCTTTGGCGATCGGGGCCTGAAGCGCGGTGTGAAACGCCGCATGGTTGGCAAGCCGCATCGGAAACCGACCCTGTTCCGGCGGAACAGCGGCTTCAAAGGCGGTAAGCCCGGCGTCATTCCCGGCCAGAACCAGCATCCCGCCAAGGTCGATCGACAGACCCAGAACATGGCCCGGTCGCGCGTCGATGTCCGCCACCAGCGACAGAAGTTCCGCCTTGCGGGTCAGGTTCGGGACCCAGTCTTCGGCCATGAAGGGATGGATGATCTGGCCGCCGATCAGGGCGTCCTGCATCAACGTGCCCATGGTGTTGACGACGTGAAACCCCGCCTCGGGGCTTAGCGTGCCACCGCAGGCCAGCGCGGAATACCAGCCCATGGAATTGCCGGTGACGGCCACCACCTCGACCCCGTGCAGGGCACGGAAATCGGCCAGCGTTGCCGCATAGATCAGCGCCGAGGCATTGTCGCCCCGTGTGTGCCGCGCGACCGAATAGGCCGCGGCGCCGTCCAGCGCGGCAAGCGTTTCCTGCCCCAGGGCCGTGCGTTCCGCATCAAACCGCGCCAGCAGTGCGCGATCATGAAAATGTCGGCCCAGAACACCAAGTTCGGTCTTGGTATAAGTGCCCCGGCCGGGGCAGATGACCACCGCCTTCATCGGCCGGTCAGCCGCAGCGCGGCCTCTTCGATGGCTTTGGCCGATGGCAGCGTCGCCGCATAGGCGGGGCCGGTGGCGATAAAGCAATCCTCGGCCACGACGCGCGCAAGGGATTTGCGCCCGGCCTCGACCATCAGGGTCATCAATGCCTCGGACTGGCTGCCGGTGCGACGGCATTCATCCACGATGAGAATATGGTCACAGCCCTCTGTCGCGCCAAGCAGGGCGGCTTCGGGCAGGGGGGCCAGCCAGCGGATGTCGATCACACGGGCGTTCACGCCCTGCGCGGCCAGCGCCGCCTGGGCCTGGTGCGACAGGTAGCAGCCGTTGCCGTAGGACAGGATGGCAAGGTCCGTGCCCTGCCCGCTCTGGCCGATCTCACCCAAGGGAATGCGCTGATCCGGGCTGGGATAGAGCCGCATCCAGCCCCCGTCCTTGTCGGCATGAAGATCGCGCATCGGATACAGCGCGATGGGTTCCACAAAGACGCAGACGCGCTGTTCCTGCCGCGCAAGGCGGACACATTCGCGCAGCATCATCGCCGCATCGGCCCCGTTGGACGGTACGGCAAGGATCAGCCCCGGGATGTCGCGCAGAACGGCCAATGAATTATCATTATGAAAATGACCGCCAAACCCCTTCTGATAGCCCAGTCCCGCGATGCGCAGCACCATCGGGTTGGCGAACTGTCCGTTGGAAAAGAAAGGCAGGGTCGCCGCCTCGCCGCGGATCTGGTCTTCGGCATTGTGCAGATAGGCCAGGAACTGGATCTCGGGGATCGGCAGAAACCCGTTGTGCGCCAGCCCGATGCCAAGGCCAAGGATCGACTGTTCATCCAGCAGCGTGTCGATGACCCGGTCGGGGCCAAAGCGCGATTGCAGCTTTTGCGTCACGCCATAGACCCCGCCCTTGCGGCCCACATCCTCGCCCATCAGCGCGATTTCGCGGTGTTCCAGCATCAGATCGGTCAGCGCCCAGTTCAGCAGTTTCGACATTGGCTGCGGTTCGGCCATTGCGGCCAGATCCGGGCCGAAGGCGGCGGCGCGGGCCTGCGCGTCGGGGCCGTTGCCGGGCTTGCAGGGCCGCGGCGGCGGGATCAGGCTGGCCATGACCTGCGCCGCGGTCTGCAGGCGGGGTCGGGTGACCGCCTGTTCCGCCACGCGTGTCACGCGGTCCAGCGTCTCGGTATAGATTTCCAGCGCCTGTGCCGGGGCCAGGGCGCCCGCCTGCTGCAACAGGCGTACGGAATGCAGCAGCGGGTCATTGGCCTCTTCGGCCTCGACCTCTTCGCGGGGCATGTAGGTGGTGGGCAGGTCGGCACCGGCATGTCCATAAAGCCGCACGGTGCGCAGATGCAGAAACGCCGGTTTGCGGCGGCTTCGGACGTAATCGGCGGCCTCGGCCGCGATCTTGAACGTCTCATACAGGTCCAGCCCGTCGGCGGCGAAATACCGGATCCCCGGGCGCGCCTGCATCGATGCGGCGATCCAGCCCTTGGGCGTTTTCGTGGAAATGCCGATGCCGTTGTCTTCGCAGACGAACAGAATCGGCATGGGCAGGGCCTGATACGCGGTCCAGCCGGCCGTGTTGAATGCCCCCTGCGCGGTGGAATGGTTGGCCGAAGCATCACCGAACGAACACATCACGATCGCATCTTCGGGCAGGGCGCGGTGTTCGGGCGGGTGGCGGCGGGCAAGGCCCAGCGAATGGGCCACACCCACGGCCTTTGGCAGATGGCTGGCGATGGTTGAGGTCTGCGGCGGGATCGCCAGCGCCTTTGACCCCAGAACCTTGTGCCGTCCGCCTGAAACCGGATCTTCGGATGACGAGGCAAAGGACAGAAGCATGTCCCAGGTCATGGTCTGGCCGGGCACCTGATCAGCGCGGGCAATCTGAAAGGCCGCGTCGCGATAATGCAGAAAGGCCATGTCGGTGGGCCGCAGCGCATGGGCGACGGCGGCCATCCCCTCATGTCCCGATGACCCGATCGTATAGAACCCCTGGCCTGCCTTCTGCATCGCCCGGCTGGTGCGGTCCAGCGCGCGGCTTAGACACTGGGCGCGGAACAGGCGCACCGCATCGGGTACCAAAAGCCCTGGAACAGGGTCTTTTCCAACGGGAAAATCCTGCGCCGCAACGCGACGCAGGAAGTTTTCATGAACGATCTGGGAACGTGGCATAAGTCCCTTTCTGTGATCCTCAGTAGAAGGCTTGCAGCCCCGTGATGGCCCGACCCAGGATCAGGGCATGCACGTCATGCGTGCCTTCGTAGGTGTTGACGGTTTCCAGGTTGACCATGTGGCGGATAACCTGGAAATCCTCGGAGATGCCGTTGCCGCCGTGCATGTCGCGGGCCCAGCGGGCGATATCCAGCGCCTTGCCGCAGTTGTTGCGCTTGACGATGGAAATCATCTCGGGCGCGGCATTGGCTTCGTCCAGCAGGCGGCCGACGCGCAGGCTGGCCTGCAGGCCAAGGCTGATTTCGGTCATCATGTTGGCCAGTTTCAGCTGATACAGTTGCGTGTTGGCCAGCGGGCGGTTGAACTGCTTGCGGTCCAGGCCATACTGGCGTGCGGCATGCATGCAGAATTCCGCCGAGCCCATCACACCCCAGCTGATGCCATAGCGCGCACGGTTCAGACAGCCGAACGGCCCCTTCAGCCCCTCGACGTTCGGCAGCAGCGCATCTTCGCCGACCTCAACGTTGTTCATCACGATCTCGCCGGTCACCGAAGCCCGGAGTGAGAGCTTGCCTCCGACCTTCGGTGCCGAGAGCCCGGCCATGCCCTTTTCAAGGACAAAGCCGCGGATCTTGCCGCCATGCGCTTCGGACTTCGCCCAGACGACGAAGACATCCGCGATCGGCGAATTGGAAATCCACATTTTCGACCCGTTCAGCACATAGCCGTTCGCGGTCTTCCTGGCGGTGGTCTTCATCCCCGCCGGGTCCGAGCCCGCATCGGGTTCGGTCAGCCCGAAGCAGCCGATGTATTCGCCCGAGGCGAGTTTGGGCAGGTATTTCTTGCGCTGTTCTTCCGAACCATAGGCATAGATCGGATACATAACCAGGCTGGACTGCACCGACATCATCGAACGATAGCCCGAATCGACGCGCTCAACCTCACGGGCGACCAGGCCATAGGCCACATAGGACGCGCCCAGCCCGCCGTATTCTTCCGGCACGGTCACACCCAGCAGGCCCATTTCGCCCATTTCACGGAAAATTGCCGGATCGGTCGTTTCTTCGCGGTAGGCGGCGGTCACGCGGGGCTGCAGCTTTTCCTGGGCATAGGTGCGCGCGGCATCACGCAGCATCCGCTCTTCCTCGGTCAGCTGCTGATCCAGGCGGAAGGGATCTTCCCAGTCAAAGCGCGACAGGTCTGGGGCGTCTTTCGGTTTCAGGGCCATGGTGTTGATCCTTGCAGTCATGATGTTTGACCCTTTATGCGCCTGTTCCTTTGCGTAATCCAACGCTATTGTCGCGATAGAATATGCATGGAGCGCATATATGGCCCTGCCACGCCGCTATATCCCGTCGATCAGTCTGCTGGCGGCCTTTGAGGCGGTCTGCCGTACCGGGTCCACCGCAGCGGCCGCGCGGGAACTGGATCTGACGCAGGGGGCGGTCAGCCGTCTGATCCAGAACCTGGAAGGCCAACTGGGTGTGACCCTGTTCAAACGCGAACGCCGCCGTCTGCGCCCGACGGAACCCGCGCTGGCCTATGCCCGCGACGTGCGCAAGGCGCTGGAACTGATTGCGCGGGCCTCGCTGGGGCTGCGCGCCAATCCCGGCGGCGGGGTGCTTGGCCTGGCGATTTTGCCCACCTTCGGCACGCGCTGGCTTGCGCCGCGGCTGGGGGCGTTCCTGGCGGCGCATCCGGGCATCACGCTGAATCTGGGCACCCGGCTGCGGCCTTTCGATTTCGACAGCGAAACCTTTGACGCGGCCATCCATTTCGGCATCCGCATGTGGCCCGGCGCGGAACACATGCCGCTGTTCGAAGAACGCATCATCGCCTGCTGTTCGGCGGCCTTCGCTGCGGAACATCCGATGCGTGAACCGGCCGACCTGCGTGATCTGCCGCTGTTGCAGCTGGAATCGCGGCCCAATGCCTGGGGCGCCTGGTTCGCCCATCACGGGCTTGAGGCGCCGCATACCCAGGGTATGCTGTTCGATCAGTTCGCGCCGATGATGCAGGCTGCTGCGCATGGGGTCGGGGTTGCCTTGTTGCCGGAATTTCTGGCCGATGCGGAAATCCGCGAAGGCCGGCTGATCCGCACGCCCGGCGATATCGTTGCGGGCGTGGGCACCTATTACCTTGTCTGGCCCGAAGGGGCCGAGGTCACTCTGCCGCTTGCAGCCTTCCGGGATTGGATCGCGGCCGAGGCGAAGGCGTCGGCAGGGGCGTGATCTGGCCGGGCAGGTAATAGCGCCCGAATTCGGTATCCAGAAAATCGGCCAGTCCCACTTGTTCCTGCCCGATGAAGCCCCGCCCGGGCAGCTTGCCGGTGCGCACCATGTCCACCACGCCGGTGACGCCCGCCGCGGTGGTTATCTGGATCGCGCTCCAGCGTTTGCCGTCGATGACGGTGGACAGGGATTTGTTCAGGAAGGAAATCTCGCGCAGCGCGCCATCGACCATGCCGGTCGCGGTGCAGAACACCACCACCACATCCTGATCGGTGCGCGGCAGGGCATGTTCGAAAATGTCCTTCATCAGGTCGCGGCGGCGTTCCAGCCCCAGCCCCGTCAGCAAAAGCCGCAGGATATCGCGGTGGCCCGGGTAGCGGATCGTGCGATAGCTGACCCGGCGGGCCTTGCCTTCCAGCGTCTCGCCCAGCGTCCCAAGCCCGCCCGAGGTGTTGAAACATTCATAATTCACCCCGTCGAGCGCGAAATCTTCCAGATCTTCCAGAGGTGCCAGGCTGACCTTGCGGCCATCCACCAGCGCCTCGCAGGGGTTCAGATATTCGTTGATCAGCCCGTCGGTGGACCAGGTCAGATTGTATTTCAACGCATTGGTCGGATATAGCGGCAGCGCGCCGACGCGCAGTGACAGGGTTTCCAGTTCGTCGAACTGCGCGGCCAGATGCGCGCCCACCATGCCCACGAAACCCGGTGCCAGCCCGCATTGCGGCATCAGCACCGTTTCGGCATCGCGGGCCAGGTCGCGCACGCGGGCCGTGCCGGCGACATCTTCGGTCAGGTCGAAATAATGCGCCCCGGCATTGCGTGCGGCTTCGGCAATGGTGGGCGTCAGAAAGAAGGGCGCGGCCGAAATCACCGCGTCAAACCCCTTCAGCCGTGCGGTCAGCGCTCCAAGATCATCTGCCGCAACCTGCAGCGTGGCGGTTCCTGCGGCCGCAGCGGTCCGCAGCGCCCCGGCATTTTGGTCGGCCAGCGTGACACGGTAATTGCCCGAGGCCCCCAGAAGTGCGGCGATGGTCGTGCCGATCTTGCCGGCGCCGATGATACAGATGTTCCACATGGCTTTCTCCCTGTTCGTTAGCGTCAGAGTGACGCACAGGGCCGCCGTATTGAACAATCAATCAAACAGAAATGTATCGTGTTACGATATATTTCACCGATAATTCCGACTAAGTGATAGGTCAGCCGTTCAGCATCCGGTCGGCGCTGGCCTCGAACAGGGTGCGGGCGTAATCGGTCTTCATGCCGGCACGGGCCAGATCCTCATGCAGCAGTTCTTCGACCGCGCGGCCATGCTGCATCACCAGAACGCGGTCGCACATGTGGTCAATCACCGCCAGATCATGGCTGACCATCATGAAGGTCAGCCCCCGTTCCGCGCGCAAACGGTTGAGAAGGTTCAGCGTTTCGGCCTGAACGCTGGCATCCAGCGCGCTGGTGGGTTCATCCAGAAGCAGGATTTCGGGTTCCAGCATCAGTGCGCGGGCAATGGCGACGCGCTGGCGCTGTCCGCCCGAAAGTTGATGCGGATAGCGGAACCGAAAGCTGGGCGGCAGGCCGACATCGCCCAGCGCCTTTACCACGCGTGCATCGGTATCGCCGATGCCGTGGATCGCCAGCGGCTCGGCCAGGGTGCGGTCGATCGTGTGGCGGGGGTGCAACGAACCATAGGGGTCCTGAAAGACCATCTGAACACGCTTGGCAAAGGCCTTGCCGCGCGGGGTTTGCACCGGCGCGCCGCCGATGCGGATGCTGCCCGCCGAAATCGGAGCCAGCCCACAGATCGCCCGCAGGATCGTCGATTTGCCCGATCCGCTTTCGCCCACCAGGCCATAGCTTTCGCGTGCCGCAACCGTCAGCGACACATCTTCGACCGCGCGGACGTCGCGTCCGCCGACATGATAGGTGACGGAAAGGTTCTCGATTTCGATCAGCATCCGCCCGCCCCTATTCCGCCCAGGCCGCATTACGATCCAGCCCCGGCAGGGGCGAACGGTCGCCACCGATCCGGGGCAGGCAGTTCAAAAGCCCCTGGGTATAGGGGTGCTGCGCCTGCATCAGGTTCCTGGCCTCCAGTTCCTCGACCACGCGGCCCTTGTACATCACCAGAACCCGGTCGCAGAACCGCGCCACCAGCCGCAGGTCATGGCTGATGAAGATCAGTCCCATGCCCCGGTCGCGCACCAGGGCATCCAGGATCGACAGCACCTCGGCCTGGACGGTCACGTCCAGCGCGCTGGTGGGTTCATCCGCGATCAGCAGGTCGGGGTTCGGGATCAGCATCATCGCGATCATCACGCGCTGGCCCATGCCGCCCGACAATTCGTGCGGATAGCTTTCAAGTACGCGGTCCGGGTCGCGGATCTGCACGGCCTCCAGCGCGGCGATGGCCTTGGCGCGGGCCTCGGTGCGGCCAACGCGGTGGCGCAGGCGCAGGCCTTCGGTCAGCTGGGCGCCGACCTTCATCACGGGGTTCAGCGAATATTTCGGGTCCTGCATGACCATCGCCATGCGCTGGCCGCGCAACGCGCGCATCTGCCGTTCGCTGGCGCGGGTCAGGTCAATGCCGTCAAAGACCATCTCTTCGGCGTCAATCCGCCCCGGCGGCCGGATCAGGCGCAGGACGGACCGGCCTGTCATCGTCTTGCCCGATCCGCTTTCGCCGACGATGCCCAGCCGTTCCCGGCCCAGGCTGAAGGATACGCCGCGCACCGCCTGAACAGGGCCGGATTCGGTGTCGAAGGTGACGCGCAGGTTCTTCACCGACAGCAGGGTCATTTTCCCGCACTCCTTGGGTCAAGCACGTCGCGCAGGCCATCGCCCAGCAGGT
This sequence comes from Pontitalea aquivivens, assembly GCF_046507575.1. Taxonomy (NCBI): domain Bacteria; kingdom Pseudomonadati; phylum Pseudomonadota; class Alphaproteobacteria; order Rhodobacterales; family Paracoccaceae; genus Pontitalea; species Pontitalea aquivivens. Next base: position 37,262 of record NZ_JBKFEY010000011.1, read on the forward strand.
TGAATCCAAGCGAGACGATGAAGATCGCCAGCCCCGGCATGGTCGCGACCCACCATTGTTCGAACAGGAACTTGCGCCCCGATGAAATCATCAGCCCCCATTCCGCCATCGGTGGCTGCACCCCAAGGCCCAGAAAACCCAGACCCGCCGCCGTCAGGATCACCCCGGCCATGTCCAGCGTGACCCGGATGATGACCGAGGGCAGGCACATCGGCATCACATAGCCCCAGATGATCCGCCCCGCCCCCGCGCCCTGCAGCCGGACGGCCGCGATGTAATCGGCATTGCGCACGGTCAGCGTTTCGGCCCGCGCGACGCGGGCATAGGGCGGCCAGGATGTCAGCGCGATGGCCAGCACCGCGTTCTCGATGCCCGGGCCCAGCACGGCGACCAGCGCCAGCGCCAGGATCAGCTTGGGAAACGCCAGGAAGATGTCGGTGATGCGCATCAGGACCTGATCGACCCAGCCGCCGAAATAGCCCGCGACCGTGCCAATCAGCAGGCCAAAGACCGGCGCGGTGATCGCCACAAGTCCCACGATATACAGCGTTACCCGCGCGCCAAAGACGATACGTGAAAAGATGTCGCGGCCGAATTCATCCGTGCCCAGCAGGTGCCCCGCCGTCAGGGGGGGTAAAAGCCGTTGTCCCAGGTTCTGGGTGATCGGATCATGGGTCGCCACAAGCGGCGCAAAGGCGGCCATCAGCAACAGCAGCGCCACGATCAGAAAGCCGATCATCGCCAGCGGATTGCGCCGGAATCGCAGCCAGCCAAGATAGCCCTGCCCCAGCCGGGCCTGCAGCCGGGATGCGGGGTTGGGGTCGCGCAGCCATGTGGTCAGCGTGGTCATCAGCGGGCCCTCGGGTCGACAAGGCGATACAGGATGTCGGAAAACATGTTCAGCGCCACAAAGACGATGCCCACCACCACCGTGCCGCCCAGAACCGCGGGCATGTCGGCGGAAAACAGCGCCGTGGTGATGTAAAGCCCAAGGCCGGGCCAGGCAAAGACGGTCTCGGTCAGCACCGATCCTTCCAGCAGGTTCGCATAGCTTAGCGCGATCACGGTGATCAGCGGGACCATCACGTTCTTCAGCGCATGAACCCAGATCACCCGCCATTCCGGCATGCCCTTCACCCGCGCGGTGGTGATGTATTCCTGGCTCAGCTCATTCATCATGAAGCTGCGGGTCATCCGGCTGATATAGGCCATGGAATAATAGCCAAGCACGCCCGCGGGCAGGATGATGTGCGACAGCGCGTTGCGGAAAATATCCCATTTTCCGGCCAGGGCTGTGTCGATCAGGATCATGCCGGTCACCCGCGGCACGTCGAATTCGAACATCATCTCGAACCCGGCATCCAGACGGCCCGGGCCGCCGACCCAGCCAAGAATGCCGTAGAACAGCAGCAACCCCATCAGCCCCAGCCAGAACACCGGCATGGAATAGCCCATCAGCCCGATCAGCCGTACCAGCTGGTCGATCCAGGTGCCCGGGCGCGTGGCCGCCAGCACCCCCGCCGGAATGCCCAGCACGACGCCAAAGATCGTGGCGATCGTGGCAAGTTCCAGCGTGGCGGGGAAATAGCGTGCGATATCTTCGGCCACCGGGGTGCGCGTTCGGATCGAGGTTCCAAGATCCCCGGTCAGCGCATCGCGGACATAGATGGCGAATTGTTCCCACATCGGCCGGTCCAGGCCCAGTGCCTCGCGCGCGGCTTCATACTGTGCGGTGGTGGCGCGTTCGCCGACCACGGCCAGAACCGGGTCGATCGGCACGACGCGACCGATCACGAAGGTGATCAGCATCAGGCCAAGGAAGGTTGCCGCCAGGGCCAGAACCGTCGCGCCAAGGCGTTTGACGTTGTGGACAAGGCGTGAACGGCGGCGGGGCGGGGCGGTATCGGTGCTGGCCATCGGGTCTGTGCGGCGCCCCCGGTCCCCCGGGGGCACCTGATCTTACTTGGTTGCCAGCCAGTAGGTCGCCTGATCGGTGGCGCCGCCGGTGTAGAACCCTTCGACATTCGACCGCAGGGCCGTCTGGCTGATCTGCTGGAACATCGCGATGAAGGCCGAGGTGTCGCGGTGCTTGCGCTGGATTTCCTCATACATCGCGCGGCGCTTGTCGGTGTCGCGCTCGATCACGGCCGCTTCGGTCATGTCGTGAAGCTCGCCCGGATCATAGGCGGTGCGCCAGGCCAGGATGCCGGTCAGCTGACCTTCATCCGCGTTGTTCGGGTTATAGGCGAAGGTCGAGGCATTGGTATGCGGGTCCGGGTAGTCCGGGCCCCAGGCCTGCAGGGTGATGTCGTGGTTGCGGGCGCGATAATCGCCCAGCACCTCGGCCCCCGCGCCGGGTTTCAGTTCAACCTTGATGCCGGCCTGGCCAAGGGTGTTCTGGATCGACTGCGCCATTTCCACCCGCTGCTGGTCGTTGCGCACCGAAATCGTGGTGGTAAAGCCATCGGGGAAGCCGGCCTCGGCCAGCAGGGCCTTGGCCTTTTCCACGTTCAGCTCATACGGGGTTTCTTCCAGCGCGCCCAGATAGCCGCGCGGCAGGAAGTGCTGATGCACCATCATCTGCCCCTTGAACACGGTTGCGGCCATGCCGTCATAATCGACCAGCCAGCGCAGGGCCTCCATGACCTTGGGGTTGTTCAGCGGTTCGCGCTTCTGGTTCAGCGCGAGGTAGTAGATATAGCCCGCTACGTCATCAACGACCTTGATGTCGGAATTGCCTGCGATCCCTTCGATATCGGTGGTGTTCAGCTTGCGCGCGATGTCGATATCGCCCTTTTCCAGCTGCAGGCGCTGGGTTGCCGGTTCGGGCACATGGCGCACGAAGACGCGCTTGAGCCTGGGCGCCCCGCGCCAGTGGTCTTCGCGCGCTTCCAGCACATAGCCTTCCTGCGCCTTGTAGGACCGCAGCACATAGGCGCCGGTGCCCGCCGAATTGGCCTTGAGCCATTCGTTGCCCATGTCGCCATCGACCTCATTGGCCATGACGGTTTCCTTGTCCAGGATTGAGCCGACAACCGCCGTCAGGCAGTTGTAGACCATCGAGGGCGCATAGGGCTTGTCCAGTTCCAGCACGACGGTGTCACCCTCGGCACGGATCTTCTGGTCGACATTTTCCGGGGTAAAGCCGAACTGCGCCAGGATGAAGGCCGGGGTCTTGTTGATCTTGACCACGCGCTGCAGCGACCAGGCGGCATCCTCGGCGCGGACCGGGTTGCCCGACGAAAAGCTGATCCCCTGCTTCATCTTGAAGGTAAAGGTCAGGCCATCTTCCGACACGTCCCAGCTTTCGGCCAGCCCTGGCACCAGTTCGCCGGGTTTCGTTGGGTCCAGCTCGACCAGGGTGTCATAGACATTGTTCAGCATGTCGGTGCCCGAGAATTCGAACGCCTCATGCGGGTCGATCGAGACGATGTCATCGATTGCATCGGCAATCACCAGCGTATCGGCCGGTGTTTCGGCCATCAACGCCAAGGGCGCAGTGCCAAGCATCAGGGCGGAAAGGGCGGCAAGGCCCACCCGGCGAAGGGTCGGTTCGGTAAACATCGTAAGCTCCCTGTTTTATCGTTCGTTTTTGGTTCGGTCGCGCATGCGGCCGGGTATTTCTTGACCGATTGGGCAGTTTTAGCCATGGCTTGTCAAGCGACCATTCCGCAAGGTGCGGGCGGGGAAAGGGCGGCAAAACGCCGAAGGAGCAGGCAATATGACGCCAGTGGCGATATTCGACGGGCACAACGATCTGCTGCATGATCTTTGGGCCGCAGGCGACAGGGTGGGCGCGGGCTTTTTCGCAGGGCGCGCGGGTGATATCGACCTGGCGAAATGTCGGGCCGGCGGTTTTGCGGGCGGATTCTTCGCGATCTGGGCGCCGGGCCGCCCCGAAGATGCGCCCGACCCGATGGCGCTGGAGCGGGTCTTTCCGGCCATCGCCCCTGAACGCGCCCGTGCCGCCACGCTGGAAATGGCGGCGATTCTGCTGCGGATGGCGCGCGCGCGTCCCGATGCGATCCGCATCTGCACCACCGCAGACGCGATCGGGACGGCCCGCGCGCAAGGCGCGATCGCGGCGGTGATGCATATCGAAGGCTGCGAGGGGATCGGGCCGGATCTGGACGAACTGCACCTGTATCATGCGGCGGGGCTGCGCAGCCTTGGCCCGGTCTGGTCGCGCGACAATATCTTTGGGCACGGCGTGCCGTTCCGCTTTCCGGCAAGCCCGGACACCGGCCCCGGTCTGACCCAGGCGGGGCAGCGTCTGGTGCGTGAATGCGATGCGCTGGGCATTCTTGTGGACCTGAGCCACCTGAATGAGGCGGGGTTCTGGGATGTCGAGCGGATTTCGCAAAAGCCGCTGGTGGTGACGCATTCCGCCGCCCATGCGCTGACGCCGGCCACCCGCAACCTGACGGATCGGCAACTGGACGCGATCGCCGAACGCGATGGCATCGTGGGGCTGAACTTCGGGGTGCAGTTCCTGCGCGCCGATGGCATCAAGAACCCCGATACCGGGCCCGGGGATCTGATCCGGCATCTGGATTACCTGCTGGCGCGCCTGGGCGAGCGGGGCGTGGCGCTGGGTTCGGATTTCGACGGGGCGATGATGCCGGGGTTCATGGGTGCGGCGTCGGGTTTGCCGAAGCTGGTCGAAGCGATGCGCGCAAAGGGATATGGCGAGGATCTGATCCGGCGGATCTGCTGGGACAACTGGATTGACCTGCTGCGCCGCGTGATCGGCTAGGCGGAAGCGGGGGGCTGTCTGCCCCCCGCACCCCCCGAGGATATTTGGTCAAAGCCGAAGGGATCAGTAATCGCGTTCGAAGAACAGGCCGATCCCGCTGTCGCCATCCGAGCCGAGACCGCCGCGTGCGGTCAGGTTGGGGGTAACATCAAGATTAAGGTTGATTTGCGACTTGCCTGCGCTGTCGATCACGACATCGCTGTAAAGGTTCTCGGACAGGTATTTCCCGGCGCGCAGCTGGGTTTCGCCCTCGTCGCTTGTGCCAATGTCCAGATCGTCCAGCCCAAAGCCCTGGCGCAGGCGGCCCACGATGCCCTCGCCGCCCTTGCCGGCAAGGGTCGCGACCGCCGAGGCAAGCTGTGCGGCCTGCAGCGGCGACAACTGGGTGAGGCCCCGGTTGAACAAAAGGCGCGCCAGCACCTCTTCTTCGGGCAGTTCGGGCGTAGAGGTGAAGCGGAGCGCCGGGCTGCTGGCCTCGCCTTCGATGGTGACGGTCGTGGTAAAGTCGTCCTGTTGGGTGGTGGCGGCAAATCTGATCCAGGGGATCAGCGCGCCCTGAACGGCGACCTGACCTTCGTTCAGGGTGAAGCGTTGGCCAAGGATGTCGAGACGGCCCCGGATCAGGCTGAATTCCCCGATCGGGATGATGTCGGCGGTGGTGCCGCCAAGGCGCAGCGCGCCGCCCAGTTCGGCATCAAGGCCGCGGCCACGCACGAAGATCTGCCGGGGGGCCGTGATGGTGACATCCAGCGGGTAAGCGGGGCCGGCACGGCGGCGGGCGTCGTCTTGCCGGTCCAGCAGCCCGGCGCGGGCGCGGGTTTCGCGCACGGCCGCGGGTTCGCCGATATGGGTGATGTCGGGGATGGCGGCGACCCCGCCCAGCCCGGTCGAGGGGATGCGCAGTTCCGTTTCCGCCAGGTTCAGCGCGCCGGCGATCCGGGCGCCGCCTGCAAGCGGGCCAGCTACCGACAGGTTACCTGAAACCCGCGTATCGTAAAGGTCCGGGTCGCGCAGGCGCAGCCGGTCAAGCGTGACGGACAGGTCGCCGTTGAAGGGGGCCGTCAGGGCGACCGGCCCCTGCAGGCCAAGCGTTCCGCCCGAAGACAGCCGCCCGCCGCCGTCGATCTGGGCCTGCCCCCCCGACAGCGTCGCCGCCAGATCGACATCGTCCAGCGTCAGCCCCAGTGTCGGCGCCACCAGCCGCGCATCCGAGGCGATTATGCGCCCCGACAGCGCCTGCAGCCCCGGCGCCCCGGCAAGGCGCAGGTCGAACCCCAGTGGTCCCTGTAGCGAACGTGGGGCGATGAAGGCATTGGCAAGCGCGGTTTCGGCCACGCCCTCTATCGCAAGATCAACCCGGCTGAAATCCTGGGCGAGGCTGCCCGCGATCGTGGCGCGGCTTGCGCCGGGGCCACTGCCGGCCAGGTCCAGCGCATAGGCGGTGGCTTGTTCGGTGACCGTGCCCGACAGGGTCAGGGGGCCGGGAAAGCCGGGTGCGATCAGGGCGGTATTGGCAAGGCGGGCATCCAGATTGATCCGGCGCGTCTGCTGGTCGATCACGCCATCGGCGGTGGCGCTGAGTTGCGGGTTTTCAAGTTGCAGCCGTTCGAGCCGGATCCGGCCATCGCGGTCCAGTGCCAGCAGCGACAGGCGTGTTTCCCCGGCCAGAACCCGGTCAATTTCGGGCTGGCCGATGCCAAGCCCGTGCCCGGTGCCATCCAGCGTCATGCGGCGGGTGCCCTCGGCCTCGGCAAAGGTGGCCTCGGCGCGCAGCGTGCCGCGCAGGCCGGGCCGCAGGATCGACAGATCGGTCATTTCCGCGCTGGCGGTCAGGTCGCTGGCGCCGCTGCGGATCACGCCCCGGGCGGTGCCGGCAAGCGCGCGGGCGCTGACCTCGGCCCGGCGCAGGGTGATGCCGGTTTCGTCGCGCCGCGCCGACAGCGTGAGGGTGGATCGCCCCGCCAGAACCCGGTCAAGTTCAGGCTGGTTCAGGCGCAGGTCGGTGCCCGCCACGGCCAGTTCGGCATCGAACGCGCCGTTCAGAACGGTATAGCTGCCTTCTGCCCGGCCCTCGATCCGGCCGCCCAGGTCGCGCCCTGCCAGACCCGACAGATTGCCAAGCGCGCTGTGACGCAGATCGACCCCGCCGGAAACCGTGACGCCGGTATCAAGGCCATCCACCCGCAGCGTGCCGTTCAGCGCATAGCCGCGGCCGATGGCGCGCAGCCGGGGCAGGCGCAGCGGTTCGCCCTGTTGCCAGGAAAACACCGTGCGCCCGGACAGGAAGGGGCCAACCGCCTGATCCAGGGCCGGATCGGACATGCGAAGCCCGCTTGCTGCGAAATCGACCGTGCCACCAAACAGGGCCCTGCCCGCGCGTTGCGCGATCCGCCCCGAGCCGGTCAGCCGCAGGCCGCGGATGTCCATCGCCTGCTGGCGCAGCCCGGCGATGCGCCCGTCCAGCGACCAGCCATCGCCCTGCGCCCGGTCATAGCCAATCTGCAGGTTGGCGCCGCGCAGCCAGGTCTGTTCGCCGGCCAAAGGCAGCAGGACATCCTGCCCCGTGCCAAGGCCGATCCGCACCCGCAGCGCCGCGTGTTCGGGCATGCCGTCGGGCCGCAGTTCGACCGCGCCTTCCAGATCAAGCGCCTGGCTGTCGATGGACAGCACCGGCAGGCTAAGGCTGCCGGAAGGGCGGCGCGCGCCCTCGGCCCGCAAGGTGACCTGATCGCCGAAAAAGCCACGGTATTCGGGTGGCAGCAGCGGGGAAATGTCGCCACCCAGATCGGCGCTGAACCGCCGTTCGGGCGTGGCGCCTTCGGCTGCAAGGGCGCTTAGCGTCACCGCCCCCGTCAGCCGCTGCGCGCCATCTGTCGCAAGGCGGATATCGGCGGTGAAATCGTCGATCGGTGCCGAACCGGCAACGGCCAGGCTGATCGCGGGCGTGCCGGGCAGCCCGATCAGATTGGCGGCGATGCCATCGCGCGCCTCTTCGACCAGCAGATCCAGCGCCAGATGGCGGGTTGCATTCGCGTAAGCCCCGGTCAACGACAGGCGGCCCTGGTGCCCGTCGATCCGGCTGATCGACAGGTCTGCCGATCCTTCCCCGCCTTCAAGCTGCATAGACCCGGTCAGCGACACTTCGGCGGCCGCGCCGAACAGCGCCCGGCCCAGCACCACGCGCCCGGCTGCGATCTTGCCGATCTTCACCGAAACGGGCAGTTCGGGAAGGGCAAAGGGCTTGACCTCGGGCGACGGGGTGCCGCCCCCGGCTGATTGCGGCGCGCGGGGCAGTTCGATCACCGCGGCGGAAAGTTCATCAATCTCGACCCGCCCCGACAGCAGCGCCGAACGGGTCCAGCTGATCGCGCCGTCGCGGATGGTCAGCCAGACGCCGGCGTCATCGGCGATGGTCATCTGATCAAAGGTGGCGCGTGACGACAGGGCGCCCGCGAACCCCTCGATGCGGATGGTGCGGCCCGCGCCGGACAGGTTGTCCTCCAGCAGGCCGGTCAGATAGCTGCGGTCGCGCGCGGTCTGTTCGGCGGGCACGGGGGCGGGGGCGCCATCCTGCGCCGCCACCGCCACGGGCAGCGCAAGCAGCAGAAGGGAAAGCACAAATCCGCGCATCAGAAAGCCTGCCCGATCCCGAGGTAGATCTGCACCCCGTCCTCTGTCCCGCCCGAAACCGGCGCGGCCACATCCAGCCGGATCGGCCCGATCCCGGTGTTGTAGCGCAGCCCCAGACCCGCGCCTGAATGCCAGTCGCCCGCGTCGTCAAAGAAATCGACCGCGCCGACATAGCCCGCATCATAAAAGGCAACCACGCCGATATTCCGGGTCACGTCAGCGCGCAATTCGCCCGAAAGGGCCAGGAATTTCGTGCCCCCCGTACGCTGATCGCCGCCACGCAGCACATTCACCCCCAGTGATTCATAGGGCTGGCCGCGCACCGTGCCGCCGCCGCCGGAATAGAACAGATAGTCGCGCGGCGTTTCCAGCAGGGTCGATCCATAGACCGCGCCGATCTGTGCGCGCCCGGCGATGACAAAGCGGTCATCGGCGCCAAACCCGCGATAGCCGCGCAGATCCGCCTTGATCTGCGCACCTGATCCGGTGGTGCCCAGGCCCAGAAACGGCGTCAGGTCGGCGGCGGCATAATAGCCGCGCGTGGCATCCAGCGCATTGTCGCGGTTGTCGAAGGTCAGGTTCAGCGGCAGGGCAAGCTGTTCAAAGGTGCGCCGGCTGCCATTTTCACGCACCTTGGCGATGCTGTAGCGCAGCCCGGCCGAAGCGGTCAGCCGGTCGTTGAAGATATGGTCGAAGCCCAGGCCAAAGCTGAATTCATCGGACAGGTAATCATCTGTCTCAACCCTGGCAATTTCCGTTTCAAGATAGGCCGAAGTGTCAGGCGACAGTGTCGCGGGCCGGTCGATGCGCAGGCCCAGGGTGTAATCCTCGCCGCCGGTGGTGCCGCCGATGCCGGCGACTTCGCCCTCGATCCGGAATCGTTCGCCCCCGCCCAGAAGGTTGCGGTGCAGCCAGTAGCCTGACACCGTCAGACCGTCGAGCGTGGACAATTCGCCGCCAAAGCCGATGCGCCGGGGCTTTTGTTCGACCACGGCCAGATCCGCATCCAGAACCGGGCCGGGGGAAAGTGCCTCGGCCTCGGTCAGGGTGACCGAACTGAAGATGCCGGTGCGGCGCAGGCGCGCGCGGACCTGATCCAGTTTTGCGGGGTCAAAGACCTCGCCGGTGGGAAAGCCCGCGATCTTGGCCAGACGGCGGGGGTCAAGCCGGTCATATCCGCTGGTGCGCAGCGTGCCAAAGCGGACGCGGGGGCCGGGGTCCAGTGCGATCGCGGGATCCAGCGTCTGTGCGCGATGGTCGGCGGTGATGGTCTGGCCCGCGACCCTTGCCTTGGCATGGCCCTGCCTGCGCCAGCCATCGATCCCGGCGGTCGCGGCGGCGACGATCTGGCCGGATCGGGCCGGTTTGCCGGGGGCAAAGCCATCGGGCAGGTCGGTCCCGGGCGCGATCGGCGCAATCGCGGCGCGGGCAAAGTCAAAGCGGGGGCCGGGGGTGATGACGATATCCACCGCGCGGATGGATGCGGGCGCATCCAGCGGGGGGATTGCGGCGGTCTCGCGCCCGTCGATGCGGATCGAGATCACGGCGGAATAATAGCCTTCGGCATAAAGCGCGCCCAGAATGCGCCCGTAATCGGCGCGGGCGGCGGCGAAAAGGCCCTGGGGGTCGGTGACATCGGCGGTCGCGGCTTCACGCGTCAGGGATGCGGCGGCCAGCAGGTCATGCAGATCCGCATCCGCGCCGGGGGTGTCAAAGGCAAATCGGTCAAGCGCCTGCGCGGGCGCCGTTCCCGCCGCAAGCAACGCCAGTGCCGCAAGCCATGTCCGGCCCCCTGACATGTGCATGCTGCCCCCCTGCTGAACCACCCGTTTCCCGACGTATCCAAAATTGCAGCAAATGTCCCGGAAGGCCAGAGCTGCCTGCGCTTTCGCAGTGGACCGGGCAGATTCCCGGCCATGCCCCGCGCGGCGCAAGGGCCTAGCGCAGCAGGTGTCGGGAAAAGATGCGGTCCATCGGGCCGGACATATAGATCGCCAGCCATTTCGAGAATCTTTCGGGGTGGCGTTGTACCTCGGCTGCCAGATCGTGCAAGCCGACCCAGCGCACCCCGGACACCTCGGCGGGGTCGGGGGTGACGGTCATGCCGGGGCGGGCATAGGCGATATAGATATCGACCACCTCATGTTCGATCATGCCGTTGCCGACATCGGCGCGGTATTCCAGCCGGTCGGCATGGGCGGGGAAGATGCCGGTGATCCCAAGCTCTTCGCGCAGGCGGCGCAGGGCACAGTGTTCAGGCGGCTCATCCCAGTGGGGATGGGTGCAGCAGCTGTTCGCCCACAGCCCGGCCGAATGATACTTGCCCGCCGCGCGCCGCTGGATCAGCACGCGGTCGCCATCCAGCACAAAGACCGAAACGGCCTTGTGCCGCAGCCCCTTGCGGTGAACGTCCAGTTTGTCGGCCGGGGTCAGGGTTTCACCCACCCAGGCGGGAATCATCTCGGTCATGGTATCGCCAAATCGATGCGCCGCCGGATCATCGGTCCGGCGGCGCGGTGTGTCATGTGGTCAGCTTGCCCCAGAGGCAGCGTGTCGCGCCCCTCAGGACAGCTGGGCGCCGGCGGCGGGGTTCTGTGCCTCGGCCCGGCGGGCCAGTTCGGCGCGATAAAGCGCAAGGAAGTCGACCGTATCCAGGTTGAACGGCGGGAAGCCGCCATCCCGCGTTACATCCGACACGATGCGCCGCACGAACGGGAACAGAAGGCGCGGGCATTCGATCAGCAGGAAGGGGTGCATCTGTTCTTCGGGCACGCCTTCGATGTGGAAGATCCCGCCGTAATCCAGTTCCAGCAGGTAAAGCGGGCTGTTGTTGGCCTTGTTGGTCGAGGTCACCTTGAACTTGGTGATCACCTCATACTGGTGTTCCACCTGGCGCTTGCGCGCATCCAGGCTGACCTGAACCTGCATTTCGGGCTGCACATCGGCCGATTGCAGGCCCTTTTGCGCGACGACATTTTCAAAGGACATGTCGCGCACGAACTGGGCCAGAACGCTCATCTTGACCTGGGGCGCGGCCTGCGGCTGCGCCGGGGCGGCGCCGTTGGTTTCTTCTGACATCTGGATCTCCACTGTTCCGTTTGGCCAAGGGTGTAGCACCCCGGCCCCGCCGTCTCAATGCCCCGATCCGTCGCGCGTCCAGCCCGAGGGGCCACGCCCCGGCATGGGGCGTGGGGGTCCGTCGGGATCAAGTTCCTGAAAATCGGCATCGATCACCTCGGGGGAATGTGCGGGGCGATTGGGGTCGCGCCGGGCCGGGCCGGGCCCGCCCATCTGGAAGCTGGCTACCGTGATGCGGCTTGCCAGATAGCGCATCACCGCAACACGCACCCGCGGGATCAGCAGCGCGATGCCCACAGTGTCCGTGAAGAAACCCGGCGTCAGCAACATGGCGCCTGCGAACAGGATCATCGCGCCATGGGCCAGGGGTGCGGTGGGATCGCCCAGTTCCACCATCGCGCGGCGCAGATCGGCCAGGGCCTGTGTGCCCTGGCTGCGCACCAGCGTGGTGCCGACAATGGCGGTCAGCACCACAAGCCCCAGCGTCGGCCAAAGCCCGATCAGCCCCCCGACCTGAATGAACAGCGCGATCTCGATCAGCGGAACTGCGAGAAAGGCCAGAAAAATCCACATCCTGCGCTTCCTTTGGCTGTTTGGGGCGCTGGTGGACTTGATCGCGCCCCTGCCCTACATAAGTGTGGATGCGTCAATTACAAACGCCCCGCTTGCCCGAGGACCGCCGATGGAGAATGCCGTGATTCAGCTGATCGTTCTTGCAGGGATCGCGATTTTCCTGATCCTGAAGCTGAAAAGCGTGCTGGGAACGCGCGAAGGCTTTGAAAAGCCGCCGCAGCCGGCCGAACGCCCCGAGCCCGGCGTTGCCCGCCGCGGGTTTGAGGTGATCGATGGCGGCGTCGATCACGACATTGTCGATCATGTCCCCGACAACAGCGATGCGGCCCGGGCCCTGGCCGCGATGAAACGGGTTGAGCCTGCCTTTGCGGTGGGCGAATTCCTGCAAGGTGCCCGTGGCGCCTATGAAATGATCCTGATGGCGTTTGAAAAAGGGGATCTGGAACGTGTGCGCCCCTTCCTGGCGCCCGAGGTGTTCGATGCCTTTGACGGTGTGGTCAGGGCGCGCGAAGAACGCGGGTTGACGGTGCAGGCGGAATTCCTGGGCCTGCGCGAACTGACCATCGCGGGGGCGGATTTCGATCCCGCCAGCCGCGAGGCAGAGGTGACGGTGCGTTTCGGCGGCGAGCTGATTTCGGTGGCCCGCGATGCGACCGGCAATGTTGTCGAGGGTGACCCCAAGACGCCGCGCAAACAGCGCGATGCCTGGACCTTCGCGCGCAAGATGGGCAGCGCCGATCCGAACTGGCAGCTTGTCGCCACGGGCGGCTAGCCGATGCGGGCCTTGCGCGGGGCAAACCTTCCCGGCCTTGGGCAGGGGGATCACGCCGCCAGCGGGGCGGCGTTTTCCGTTTGTCATCCGGCGCGCAGCGGTGCCCTTTGTCCGCGCGGGCCGGGCCAATGACCCGCCGCCCGCGCAAGCTGACCCCGGAAGAGCGTGATCTGTGGTCGCGCGTGGCGGCTACGACCACGGCCTTTCATCCGCCGCGTCCGGTGCACGAACCGCCCGCGTCACCGGCACAGCCCGCGCCCAGGAAGGTGCACCCCGAGGTCAAGGATTTCCGCATCGGCCAGTCCGCGCCGGGCTATGCCTTCCGCCACGATCTGGCGCCCGCGATCGCGGACCAGCTGGCGCGCCAGCCGGTGGTGATGGATCGCAAGACGCATCGCCACATGACGCGCGGCAAACTGGAGCCTGAGGCAAAGATCGATCTGCACGGGATGACGCTTGCCCAGGCCCACCCCGCGCTGATCCGCTTTATCCTGAACGCGCAGGATCGTGGTTGCCGGCTGGTGCTGGTGATCACCGGCAAGGGCAAGCGCGGCCCCGATGACGGGCCGATCCCGCAACGGCAGGGCGTGTTGCGCCACCAGGTGCCGCACTGGCTGCGCCTGCCGCCGCTGGGTGCCGCCGTCATGCAGGTGTCCGAGGCGCATCTGAAGCACGGCGGATCGGGCGCCTATTATGTCTATCTGCGGCGCGGGCGCTAGCGGTCAGTTCGTCAGGCCAATGGCCAGTTCGTCGACCGGGGTCAGTACGATCCGTGTGGCCTCGCGCACCGTCAGAACCACACCGGGGATCAGCCCCGTGCGCCCGGCCTGATCGCCTTCCAGCACGGCGGCCACCTCGCCGGTCGATCCCAGCAGCGCGATCAGGGCGGGTGATTTCGCCACGTCGAAATGGCCCTCGCCGGTGGCAAAGGCGCCGACCTCGACCATGGTCACCTTCAGATCGGAAATCGGGGTCACGTCCTGCAGGTTGCCAAGGCGCGCCGAGTCCCCCGTCAGGCGCGCGGCAAGCTGCAAGGCCCGGTCGCGGCGCGAGGTGAAGATGATGAAAGGGTCCGGCAGCCGCCCGATCCGCCGGGCCTGGGCGCGAAACACATCCACGTCCAGATCGGGCGAGATCAGGACCATGCCGCCAAGCCGGGAAAGCGTCTCTGCATCGCCTGAAATCGCCATCTGGCGCAGCGTCTCCATGCTGAGCGCGCCGCCCATCGAATGGGCGATGATCACGATCCGGCGCGCCCCGGCGGCACGGACTTCACGCAACAGATGTTCAAACCCGTCACGGGCGAACAGGGCGGAGTCGCGATCATAGGCATAGCCCATGACATTGGCCCGCGAGGGCCAGGAATAATGCACCAGAACGCCGGGAACCTTCAGGTCGTGGCCGACCTGGGCAAAGCGATACAGGCCCTCGGCGAAGGTGTTGTTGTATCCATGCACGAACACCACCGCTTCGCCGCCGTTCCGGGCCAGCGCGCGGCGCAGATCGGCGCGGAAGGCTGGTGCCTGGGGATAGAACTCGGCCCCTGTGGTCAGGAAGTCGCGGGCAGGGTCGGGCGCGCGGCGGGCGTCGGGGTAGTTGATGTCACCCGGCACGCGATCCGGCGGAACCGAGACATCATAGCGCGCAAAGCGCAGCGATTCGAGCCGCCCCCGGGTCAGATCCTGCCCGGTTTCCGGGTCTGGCCCGCGCGTTGTGCCCACAAAGATCGACCGTGCGGGCAGGGTCGCGTCCTCAACCAGCAGGATTTCGCCACGCGGGGCGCAGGCGGCAACAAGACACACACAAAGAACGCTGACGATGCGGCGCACCTGATCCCCCTTGGACAGATGCGGGCAGGATAGCGGCGCAGACCCGCCGCCGCCAGTGCCCCGGCTGTCACCGTGCCGGGCTACAGCACATAACGGCTAAGATCGCTGGACCGTGCCAGATCGCCCAGATAGCGTTCCACAAAGGCGGCATCCACCGTGACCTGTTCGCCGCCCCGGTCGGGCGCGGTGAAGGACAGTTCCTCGAACACCCGTTCCATTACCGTATAAAGCCGGCGCGCGCCGATGTTTTCCACGCTGCGGTTCACATCCGCCGCGATCCGGGCCAGTGCCGCGATAGCTTCCGGGGTGAAGGTCACGGTGACCTCTTCGGTGGCCATCAACGCGGTATACTGACGCGTCAAGGCATTGTCGGTTTCCGACAGGATACGGACGAAATCCTCCTCGGTCAGGGGCTTCAGTTCCACCCGGATCGGCAGGCGTCCCTGCAGTTCGGGCAACAGGTCCGAGGGCTTGGCAATGTGGAACGCGCCGCTGGCGATGAACAGGATATGATCGGTTTTCACAGGCCCGTATTTGGTGGACACGGTCGTGCCCTCGATCAGCGGCAGCAGGTCGCGCTGCACGCCCTCGCGGCTGACATCGGCACCGCGGGTTTCGGCGCGGGCGGCGACCTTGTCGATTTCGTCAATGAAGACGATGCCGGATTCCTGCACCGCCTCCAACGCGGCGGCCTTCACCGCCTCGTCGTCCAGAAGCTTGTCGGCCTCTTCCGAGATCAGCAGGTCATAGCTTTCGGCGACGGTCATCCGCTTGCGGGTGCGCCGGGCGCCGCCGATGGCCTTGAACAGGTCTTGCAGGCCCTGGATCTGCATTTCCATTCCCGGGCCGCCCATGCCCATCATCGGCATCGGGCCGGACTGATCGGCGACCTCCAGCTCAATCATGGTGCTGTCCAGCTCACCCCGTTTCAGCTTGCCGCGGAACATCTCGCGCGTGGTCTCGCGCGCGTCGGTGCCGGCCAGCGCGGTGATCACGCGATCTTCGGCGGCCTTGTGGGCGCGGGCCTTGACCTCTTCGCGCATCCGGTCGCGGGTTTCGATCATCGCCGCATCGGTCAGGTCGCGGATGATCTGTTCGACATCGCGTCCGACATAACCCACCTCGGTGAATTTCGTCGCCTCGACCTTCAGAAAGGGCGCCTTGGCCAGCTTCGCCAGACGGCGGCTGATTTCCGTCTTGCCGACGCCGGTGGGGCCGATCATCAGGATGTTCTTGGGGTAAACCTCTTCGCGCAGGTCATCGGCCAGTTGCTTGCGCCGCCAGCGGTTGCGCAGCGCCACGGCAACGGCGCGCTTGGCATCCTTTTGGCCGATGATGAAGCGGTCAAGTTCCGATACGATTTCGCGGGGGGTCAGGGTGGTCATGGCTCACTCCGAATAGGGGGGCAGGCGGTGCTTGCCGGGAAAGGGGGGCAGCGCGCGCATCAGCCGGGCGCGCAGATCGGTCCAGAAGGTGCCAAGGCTGGTCAGCACAAGGCCCAGGATCACCATGATCCAGGCCCAGTCCAAGCCCCCGCCATTGCGCGCGACATAGCCGATGAGAAAGGCCAGATAACCGATCCCCGCGGTCAGAAAGCTGCGCCGGTCAATCACCAGCGCCAGCGCGGTGACAAGGGCCAGCGCCAGCGCCAGCAGCGCATAGCCCGCACCCGGGCCCATGTTGTAAAACGTCAGCGCCACGGTGTTGACCAGCGCGGGCGCCGCCAGGATATGCAGCCAGAAGCCGCTGGCCGAATGGCGGCCCAGCCGGTGCGGATCGCGCATGTCGAACCACAGCCCGGCGGCAAGCGCGCCCAGCCCAAAGACCAGCGTGCCCACGGCAAGCCCGGACCCGCCGCGCAGGTCGAACAGATCCTGCCAATGGCCCGCAAAGGCCTGTGGGGCGACTGAATGGGTCAGCACCAGCACCGCGCCCAGGCCGCAAAGCCCCAGCAGGAACATGGTGAAGGGCAGCCGGAACCGGCGATACCAGGCCAACAGCCCCGCCGCGACACCGCCCAGCAGCATCAGCGCGCTGCCGGTGAATGTGCTGTCAAGGTCCAGATTGCGCCCGACAAGCCAGCCCATCACCCCGGTCATCGCCAGCGCAAATCCCGTGACCAGCACGATCGAGGGCAGCACCATCCGCCGTCTCAGCGTGAAATAGCGTGCAAAGATCCAGCACAGCGCGGCCGAAAACGCCGCGATCAGCCCCGGATGGCCCAGCAGCGCCGACAGGCCAATGATCCCGGTGATCAGGATGATCAGCCCGACCGACAGGAAAATTTCGGCAAACCCCCTGAACAGCTCAAAGGGTTCATCCTCGGGGTCCTGCGCCTGACGGTGGCCGGCGCGGGCCTGCGCCAGCGTCATAAGCCGCGCGGCCTGCGCCTCGGTGACAAAGCCCGCGGCTACGGCGGCGCGCAGATCCTCGCGGGTGATGTCAGCCACCGATCGACTCCACCGTCAGGTTGCCGTTGGTGTAGACGCAGATATCGGCGGCAATCGCCATGGCCTTGCGGGCAATGGCCTCGGCATCCAGATCGGTTTCCATCAGCCCGCGCGCGGCGGCCAGCGCATAGTTGCCGCCCGATCCGATGGCCGCCACGTCATGTTCGGGTTCCAGCACGTCGCCCGCGCCGGTCAGGACGAACATCGCCTTGCCATCGGTGACGATCAGCATCGCTTCCAGATTGCGCAGGTATTTGTCCATGCGCCAGTCCTTGGCCAGTTCCACGCAGGCGCGGGCCAGCTGGCCGGGCGCGGTCTCCAGTTTCTTTTCCAGCCGTTCCAGCAGGGTGAAGGCATCGGCGGTCGACCCGGCGAAACCCGCCACCACATCATGCCCGCCTGGGGACAGGCGGCGGACCTTGCGCGCGGTGCCCTTGATCACGGTCTGGCCCAGACTGACCTGTCCGTCGCCCGCCACGACCACGCGCCCGCCCCTGCGCACCCCGATGATCGTGGTGCCGTGCCAGCCGGGAAACTTGTCTTCCGCCATGATACCCTCCGTTTGACGCAGATATGAGGCTCCGGGCAGATGCATGCAACCCTTGCCCCCCGCAAGCCTGCGCGGCTAGATGTGGCCATGTCGCGTAACGAGATCCTGCGTATCTACCTTGATGCCCCCACCCTGGCGCGTGCCCGCGCCGGAGAGCACAATTTTTTCCACCGCCTGACCGGCGCGGTGCGCAGCCGGGGCTGGCGCGTCGAATTGCGCGAAAGCACGCTGGCAGAACGGCTCGCGGCGCCGGCGCGGGGCGGTTACGCGTTGTTTCACATGGAACAGCCGACACATGGGCGCGCGCTGACCTGTCGGCGCACCTATGTCGGGGCGTTCTGGCATATCGAGGCACAGGCCGAACGCTGGGAATGGCCCGTGGCGCAGGCCACCTTTGACCCCGCTCAGATCGACCCGGCCGCGGCGGCAGCCTTTGGTGGGCTTTGGCGGAAAAGGCTCTATTCCGGCGGAAAGGACGTGTCAGATGGGGGGTTCGTTTTCGTGCCGCTGCAGGGGCGGCTGACCAGCCACCGGTCGTTTCAAGCCATGAGCCCGATCGACATGCTGCATCAGGTTCTGGTGCGGACCGATCTGCCCGTTCGTGCGTTCCTGCATCCGCGTGAAACCTATGGCACGGCGGAACGGGCCGCGCTGGCGGCGCTGACGGTGTGCCATCCGCGGCTGACGGTGGAAACCGGCAATCCCCGCCACGCGCTGCAGCACTGCAGCTTTGTGGCGTCGCAAAACAGTGGCCTGGTGCTGGAGGGGTTCGTTCTGCACAAGCCCGCCGTGCTGTTCGGGCGGATCGACTTTCACCATATTGCCGGTTGCGTGCCGCGCGATGGGCTGGACCCCGCTTTCGCGGCGCTGGACCGGCTGCCCGAATTCGACAAATACCTGTATTGGTTTCTGCATCAGCAGGCCATCAACGCGGGCCGGCCCGAATGCGAAGACCAGATCCTGGCGGTGTTGCGCGGTCACGGCTGGCCGATATGAAAAGGCGCCCCGCAGGGCGCCTGACCGGATCTGTTCACGCGGCTCAGATCGCCGATTCGATCCAGCTTTGCAGCGCGGCCTTGGGCGCGGCGCCGACCTTGTTGGACACGACCTGACCGTCCTTGAACAGGAACAGTGCAGGAATGCCGCGCACGCCCAGAACGGCGGGGCTGTCGGGATTTTCGTCCACGTTGACCTTGACGATTTTCACCTTGCCGGCCAGTTCGTTGGCCAGTTCTTCCAGCGCGGGGCCGATCTGGCGGCAGGGGCCGCACCATTCAGCCCAGAAATCGACGACGACGGGGATGTCGGAATTGCGCACCTCGGCGTCGAAGGTGGCATCGGTGACTGCGACGGTAGCCATGGCTCTCTCCTGCAAATTCGGTTGGGCGCGAAGGTAGGCCCCACCCCCCGGCGCGTCAAGATGCGGTGGCTGTGCGCAATGCCGCATCAAGCTGTGCGTCGGGCAGTGTCATCAGCGTCGTATCGGCGGTCCAGAGCACGGAAACCTCGACCGCGCGGTCAGGGTAGATCTGCATCAAAGCCGCGCGATAGGCCGCCATCTGCCGCAGGATGCCCAGCGGTACATCCCGCACATCGGCGGGGACAACGGCGTTGGATTTGTAGTCCAGCACCCGGACGCGGTCGGGGGTGACCAGAAGCCGGTCGATCACCGCGTGCAGACGGCGCCCGCCAAGGGCTTTGGGCGCGGCGGTGATCTCAACCTCGGTCAGCGCCCCGGGCGCCAGGAATTCGCGCATGCAGGGCGCCTGCAAAACCCGCCGCGCCTCGGCCAGAACCGTGTCTGTTTCGTCGGAATTCGCCGCATCGGGGCCAGATTGCAGCAGCGCCCCGGCCAGATCCGGCCAGCCGGCTTGCGGATGCTGTGGCAGATGTTCCAGCAGCAGGTGCAACTGGCGCCCCCGCCGCTTGGCCGCCTCTTCGTCCAGCAGGGCGCTTTCGCCGGGCAGCGCCTTGGCGCCGCCCAGATCCGATGGCGACAGGGCCGCTTCGGGGCGCTGCGCCTCGGGCGGGCGATGCAGGCACCAATCGGGCAGGGCCGTCGCGGGGCCGGTTGTCGCGGGCCGGGGCGCGGGCTGCGGATCGGGCCAACGCCCAAGACCAAGCCTGCGTACAGACCCGCCCGCGGCCTGATCTGTGGCCGCGTCAACCCCGGTGACGGCGCCGGCCTTGTCCATGCCTTCGGCCACCAGCGTATACCAGCTGTCTTCGCCGGTGCCGACATCGCCTGCGGCGGTGACGATCAGCCATTTCTCGGCCCGTGTCATGGCGACATACAAAAGGCGCATCCGTTCCTCGCGCAGGCGCTGTTCGGCCTCGTCGCGTTCGGCCAGCAGTTCGGGCGGTGCATCGGCGGCATTGGCACGCCAGACCGCGCTGCGCCCGTTCAGCCGGAAGATTTCGTCGCGCGGGGTGTCACGGCGCCTGGCGGTATCGGGCAGGATCACGATTGGTGCCTCCAGCCCCTTGGCGCCATGCACGGTCATCACCCGGATCGCCCGGCCCGCACCTTCCAGCTGGCGTTTGATTTCCACCTCGCCCGCCGACAGCCAGACCAGAAAGCCGGTCAGGCTTGGCACCTCGGCGCGTTCGAAGGCCAGCGCCTGGGACAGCAGTTCATCGATCCCGTCCTCGGCTTCGGGGCCCAGTCGCGCGATCAGCCGGTCGCGCCCGCCGTGGCGGGTCAGCAGGCGTTCAATCAGGTCGTAAGGCCGCAGGAAATCCGCGCGGTCGCGCAGATCCTGCAGGATGGCGACGGTGTCGGCATGGGTGGTGCTGTCGCGCAGGGCTTCCCACAGATAGCCCTTGCGCGGCTGGGCCAGCTGAAACAGATCGCGTTCGGCCCAGCCAAACAGCGGGGATCGCAGCGCCTCGGCCAGCGCCAGATCGTCTTCGGGCAGCGACAGGAAGGCCAGAACAGAACGGATGTCGCGCACGGCAAGTTCCCGGCCAAGGCGCAGCCGGTCGGCCCCCGCGATGGCCAGACCGGCGGCTTTGCATTCGCGGATGATCTCGGTAAAGAGCGCGTTGCGCCGCTGCACCAGGATCAGGAAGTCGCCTTCGTGGATGGCGCGTGAAGGGCTGGTCTCATCCCGGTCGGGCAGTTGGGTGCCAGTGTCGATCAGGCGGCGGATCTCGGCTGCGATCCGCCGGGCAAGGACCACGGTTTCATGGTTTTCGCCGCGCAGGTCCAGTGCCTGATCCCAGGGTGCATCCTGGGGTTTTTCGGCCTTTGGCACGGGGGGCCACAGATCCACGCGCCCGGGCATGTTGGCATTGAAGGCGATGTGGCGCGTGCGCCCGCCCAGACCTTCGGTGCCGGGCCGGTCGAATGTCAGGTCCACCAGTTGCAGGATCGCCCCCGAGGAGCGGAAGGAATATTCCAGTTCCATTTCCTGCAAGGGGCGCCCGGCGGCGGCGAATTTCGTGCCGAAATGGCCGCGCATCGCCTCAAACCGGCGCAGATCGGCGCCCTGGAAGGAATAGATCGATTGCTTGCGGTCACCCACCACAAAGATCGTGCGGGTTACATCGCGCGCGCCTTCGCCGGCGGTGAATTCATCGGCCAGCCGTTCGATCACCGCCCATTGGCCGGGGCTGGTATCCTGCGCCTCATCGACAAGGATGTGGTCGATCCCGCCATCCAGCCGGAACAGAACCCATTGCGCGACCGAACTGTCCGACAAAAGCGCCCCGGCGCGGTCGATCAGATCATCGAAATCCAGCCAGCCCCGCGCGGCCTTGCGCGCGATATAATGCGGCAGGAAGGCCGCGGCGAAAGTATGCAGGGCAAAGCTGCGTTCGGCCGCGGCAAGGGCGATCCGGCGGCCCCGCGCGGCCTGCACCCGCACCATCAGGTCTTCCAGTTCGGGCATGAAGGCGGCGGCCTTGCCCTCACGCAGGGCCTTTTTCGGGAAATCGCCGATCTTTGCGGTGAACGGTTCGCTGGTCTTGGCGCCGGACCCATAAAGCAGGACGCCTTCCAGAATGGCCAGCGCGGCCAGGGTGGGCGCCTGCACCGCCGACAGCTTTTCCGCCGCCTTCGCGTCATTGCCGCCGCTGTCACGCAACAGGCCCAGCAGGTCGCGGATCAGCCGGATATCATCGGGGTGCAGCGCCTCGGCCAGCAGGTCCTGCGCTGAAAAACCGGGTGGCAGCCCGAACCCGGCCAGGGCCGCATCGCGGTCGGGGCGGGCGGGAAAGCCGTCTCTGTTCCGGCTGATTTCGGACAGAAGACCATCCAGCCCCTCGCCCGCGGCATGGCGCGCCAAGGCGTCCATTGCGGGACGATCCGCCCCCGCGGCCAGTTCTTCCAGGATTTCGGCGCGCAGCAGCGCCCCGGCACGATCATCCATTTCCACAAAGCCATGCGGCACGCCGGCTTCCAGCGGAAAGCGGCGCAACAGGGCCGCGCAGAAGGAATGAATCGTCTGGATCTTCAGCCCGCCGGGGGTCTCGATCGCCTTGGCAAACAGCCGCCGCGCCTGCGCCAGCCGGTCCGGCGCGATCGGGCCATCATCGCCCAGTTCACGCAGCTGGTCGCGCAGCCGGGTATCGGGCAGCATCGCCCATTCGCCCAGCCGTCGCAGCAGGCGGTTCTGCATTTCGGCGGCGGCGGCCTTGGTATAGGTCAGGCACAAAACCTTCTGCGGCTCTGTCCCGTCCAGAAGCAGGCGCGCCACGCGGTCGGTCAGCACCCGCGTCTTGCCCGATCCGGCATTGGCCGACAGCCAGGTGGAATTGCCCGGATGGGCGGCCTGAACCTGACGTTCGGTGGCGGCATCGCGTTGCATCAGGCCAGATCCTCGGGTTCGGGGTCGTCGGTCATTTCCCATTCGCCATAGCGCGACAGGTGGTCGTAATCGCCCGTGATCGCGGTGGTTTCCAGCGCGCGGCGGGCGGTAAAGCCCTTGTCGGGGCGCAGATAGGCCGCGATCAGCCGGGTGAACCCGGCCCAGGTTTCGCGGATATCTTCGGGCGATACATCGACCTCTCGGGTGGCGCCTTCGCCCCCCAGCTGAACATAGCTGAGCCTGGCGACATCACGCGGGCCGATATCGCCAAAAGCGCCGCGTTCGATCATCCCCGCTTCCAGCAACAGTTGCTTGTCAAAGGCCTTTACCTGCGCGTCGCTGGGCGGTTTGCCCGACTTGTAATCCAGCACATGCGCCCGCCCGTCCTGCAAGATGTCAATCCGGTCGGGGGTTGCGGTCAGGGTAAAGACCGGCGCGGCCAGCGTGATCGATCCTTTCTTTTCGATCACCGCGGGCGTGCCTTCATGCGCGCGCGCCGCTTCATCCGCGGCAAAGCGGGTTGCGATCCGGGCGATCCGCGCAAGCCAAAGCCGCTGCGCGCTGGGCCAGGGAATTTCCTCGGCCAGAACGGTTTCCGCGATTTGCAACAGCCGCGCCACGGCGGCATCGGTCGGCTCATCCTCGGGGCGTTCGGCCACGAAGGTCTCGACGATCCGGTGCAACACCTGTCCGCGCAGGCGGGGATCGGGTTCGGGACGCAGCGGGTCAAGCGGGCGAAGCCGCAGGATGCGTTGGGCATAGATGGCATAGGGGTCGCGGATCAGGGTCTTGATCGCGGTCACCGGCAATTCGCGCGGGCGCGCCTCGGCCGGGGGCCGGGGCGAGGGGCGGCGCGCGGACGGCACCCGTTGCGCGGGCGTGTCGATCTGATCGGCGCGCCCAAGCCAGACCGCGCCGCGTGCCTGCATCGCGGCCAGCGCCTCGGGGCCGCCCGCATCGGGCAGGCCGCGCAGCAGGTTCGTCAGCCGGTTCAGCCAGCGCGAGGGGATGGTTTCGGCATCGCTGTCACGTCGCGCGCGCGTCATCACCACCTGCGGGGCACCCATGGCCTGCTGAAAGTCATGCGCCGACAGGCCGATCTGGCGTTCGGGCAGCAAAAGCCCCGCTTCTTGCCGCATCCGGCGGCTTAGCCAGGGGTCAGGCGCGGGCATTTCCGGCCAGACCCCTTCATTCAGCCCCGCCAGGATCACCAGATCCGCGCCCTGGATGCGCGCCTCCAGCGTCCCGAGGATTGAAATCCCGGGGCGTGCAGCCTCGGCCTGCCGGATCAGCCCGGTTTGCAGCAGGCTTTGTACAAGATCGGCATAATCGGCGGGTGTATAGCTGCCGCCGTGACCGGCCTCGCGCTGCAATTCGGCGAAAATGCGGGCGGCTTCCTGCCCGGCATCCTTTAGCCACAATTCGCTGGCCCGGGCGGTGCCACCGGGCCCGGCCGCCAGCGCGCCGGAAAAGGCAAGATGTGTCTCTATGCAGGCCGAAAGCGGGGCTTCACCGACCTGATCCAGCCCGCTGATCGCCTGCCCAAGCCAGCTGGCCCAGGCGATCCGATCAGGCTCGGGGCGCTTGTCGGCCCAGGCTCGCAAGGCGGCGGCATCGGGAAAGGCCGGGCCATGGCGGCGCAGGTGCAGTTCCAGTTCCCGGGCGTAGCGCAGATGCAGGCCGCGACTGGCCGAGCCCGTCGCCGTCAGCGGATGCTTGAGCAGGATCAGCAGGTTTTCCAGCGACAGCCTGCGCCCCAGCAACCCGGCGACATGGCGCAGGAATCGCCCCGGCGGGGTCAGCGGCAGGGGCTGGCCCGCACTGTCATCGGGCACGATGCCCCAGCGGTCCAGCGCCGCGGCGACGCGCCGGGTCAGCATCCGGTCCGGTGTGATCAGGGCGGCCTGGGTGCCGGTTTCGGCCGCCTCGCGCAGGATCAGGGCGATAGCCATGGCTTCCTTGCGCGGATCGCGTGC
Source organism: Pontitalea aquivivens (assembly GCF_046507575.1). Taxonomy (NCBI): domain Bacteria; kingdom Pseudomonadati; phylum Pseudomonadota; class Alphaproteobacteria; order Rhodobacterales; family Paracoccaceae; genus Pontitalea; species Pontitalea aquivivens. The sequence goes on from NZ_JBKFEY010000011.1 coordinate 61,687, forward strand.
CTCCAGCAGCGATAGCCCCGCGACCGCGCCGGGCAGGTCGTGCCACTGCGCGCCCTCTTGCATCCATTGGTCGGTGACGGGCGCGGGGCGCAGGGCCAACGACAATAGCGCGTTGCGGCGCGGGGCGGTGGGTGCGGTGGCGTGCCAGGGCTGCACATCAGCAGGGCGCATCCCAAGCGCATCCAGCAGCGCCGCAAAGCGATATTGCGGATGATCCTCGGCCGGGAAGGCGCCACCGCGCAAGCTGTCCCAGACAGCCGCCGGCATGTCGAAATCGAACCCTGGCAAGACCACATGCCCGCCGGGCAGCCGCGCGACCGCCTGCATCAGCAGCGCCGTAGCCCCCCGCGATCCGGTCGAGCCCGCGATCACGATCGGATCGGCGGGTGGCCGGGTGGCCCAGCGTGTCGCCAGCGCCTCGGCCACCAGCCGTTGGCGGGCCTCGGCGTCGGGTGCGGCGTCAGTCTCAAAATAGCGGGCGACGATGCGAATGAAATCCAGGCTGCGGCGCCAGTGTTCGGCATGGGTTTCGGCGATGTCGAGCTGTTCGAGCATCGCAGGCGTCACACCCTCACTTTGCATTTCCGCAAGCAGGGCGGCAAGGCTGTCGGCCAGGCCAAACAGACCCTGTCCCGGCGCAAAATCGGGCAGGCGGTGGGTCAGCCCGGCGACCAGTTGCGCCAGTTCCAGCCGGCGGCGCAGCGGCGGAACGGCGGGCGGATGCCCGGCCAGCGGGTCGCGCCCCAGATCGGTGATCAGCCGGATGCGGGGCAGAAAGCCCATGCCGTGACGGTCGAATTCCTCGCGCACGCGGCGCTGCATCCGGCCCGAGTTGAGATAGAGTTGCACCCGCGCCATGGATTCGGGGGGACCACCGCCCAGCCGGGCGATCAACCCCGCAACCAGCGCACGGGGGAAATCGATGCCACAGGGCAGGGCATACAGACGCGGATCAGCCATCGCTGCCGTCCAGCATGGCTTCGGCCAGGGCAATGCTTTCGGGCCGCCCGACATCGCACCAGCTGCCCTGATGCACGATGCCAAAGGCGCGACCTTCGGCGATCAGCCGGTCCCAGTGCAGGTTGAGCGAGAACACGGTGTCGGGAATTGTTTCAAGCCCGTGTGGATCGACGATCTGTGCGCCCGAATAGACATATCCCCGGCCGCGGGTGATGCGCCCGTCCGGTCCAAGGGCAAAGTCGCCTTCGCCGCGGTGGCCCAGGGCACGATCCGGCGGCACCAGCGCAAGCAGCGCGCCCATACGGCCACCGTCCCACGCCGCGCGCAAGGCTGACAGAACATTCGGGCCCGACCAGACGGCATCGGTGTTCAGCGTGAAGACCGGGCCCGGGCCAAGCAGCGGCAACGCCTTGCGCAGGCCGCCGCCGGTTTCCAGGATGCAGGTGCTTTCATCCGAAATCAGCACATCCGTGCCTTCCAGGTGGGTCTTGATCTGTGCCGGCAGGTAATGGGTATTGGCGACGACACGCGCCACGCCCGCACCGGCAACAAGGTCGCGGGCATGATCGATCAGCGGGCGCCCTGCCACCTTGACCAGCGGTTTGGGGCGTGTCGCGGTCAGCGCGCCCATGCGGGTGCCGAACCCGGCGGCAAACAGCATCAGCGCATCGGGTGTTGGCCGCATTGGTCCTTGATCCTTTGAAGTCGGTCCGGGGTGGGCGGTGGCAGCGCGGCTGTGACCGCGCGCGACAGATCCACCAGATCCGGATGGGCCAGGTTACGTTCGATATAGGCCCAGGTTCGCGGCATCAGGTCCAGATAATGCGCCTTTCCCATTGCCATGCACAGCCGCGCAAAGACGCCCAGAATGCGCAGCGACCGTTGCGCGCCCAAAAGCGCATAGATGGCCGCGAAACGATCCTGCTCCAGCCCGTTTTCGTGCGCATAACGGGCACGTTCCCGGGCCTCGGCACAGGCCGGGACATCGCGGCGGGCATCTTGCAGCGCGGATACGAGATCATAGGCCGGATGGCCCGCGACCGCATCCTGAAAATCCAGCAGGCCAAGGCGGGCGGGGCCGGTGCGATCGGGAAGCCACAGAAGGTTTTCGGCGTGAAAATCGCGCAGGGCGACAACCGGCGCTTCGCGGTTCAGCCGCGCGTAGGCGGTCTCGATCAGGGGGGCAAGATCGTCTGCCGCCTGCGAATGCGGCGCATCAATGCCGGGCAGATACCATTCGGCGGTCAGGTGGACCAGACCGCCCAGGGCGGGTCCGTCCAGTGGTGCCAGAAAATCGGGGGGTGTGTGGTGGTGCAGCGCGCCAAGCGTGTCGGTAATGGCCGTGTAAAGCTGTACCTCTCGCAGGGGATCGGCGGCAACAAGCCGCGCGACCAGATCGTCCCCCAGGTCCTCTAGCAGTAACAGGCCTTGTTCGGGCGCTTCGGCCAGGATGCGCGGGGCGGAAAAACCGCGATCCAGCAGCCATCGGGCCATGCGGGAAAAGCGCGCAACATCCTCGCCCGATGCGGGCGGGGCATCCATCAGGACCGCGCGCTGGTCGCCCAGGCGCAGGCGTTCGTACCGGCGCGCCGAGGCATCGCCCGCCAGCGGCATGCGCGCCGCATCCGCCCAACCCGCCTGTGCAAGGAAGGTGGTGATGACCCCGCTGCGCCCGGTCACGGTGCGGCCCCATCCGCGCGCGCCAGCTCGGCCAGGGCATCGTTCCAGCGTGGGTCCGTGGCGGTGACGCAAAGTTCGCGCGCGGCGCCATCGGGGGTGGCTGAAAAGCGAAGCGTCAGCGCGTTGCGCGGTGTCAGATCGCCCAGCCGGTCAGGCCATTCGACAAGGCAGATGGCCTGCGCGAAAGCCTCATCCAGACCCAGTTCCAGCACCTCATCGGGGTGGCCAAGGCGATAAAGGTCGGCGTGCCAGATTTCGGGTCCATCGGGGGAATAGACCTGCACAAGCGTGAAGGTGGGTGAGGGGACATCTTCCTGCCGCCCCGCCATGGCAAGACGCGCCTGAATAACGGCACGGGCGAAATGGGTCTTGCCGGCGCCAATCGGCCCTTCCAGCAAAACCACGTCGCCGGCGCGCAAAAGCGGCGCCAGACGCGTGCCCAGACGCGTGGTCGCATCCGCGTCGGCAAGGGTCAGGGTCAGGGGTGTCCGGGTCTGCATGGGCGCAGTTTTATCCTGCCCCGGCGGCGCCGCAAGTCGAATGCGCGCAGATGCGCCGGCGGGTTACAGGGCCTCGGTCAGAAGAAAGGGCGCATTGGACGGGCCAGCGGTCGCCGGAATGACATGGAATGAGGCCATAAGCCCGCCGCCCGTCAGCGGCAGGAAACGGCAGGACAGATGCCGCCCGTCACGCAGCGCGATCCCCGCCGAAAGCGGGCGGCGATCGCCCATCCGGCTGGCATAGCCCTGCAATGAGGTCCAGACCGGGTTCGGCAGGCTGAAGGATTGCCAAACCCGGATCGTATCGTTCAGTGTGACGCAGCCCAGGGTTTCGGCCGGGTCGAATTGCCACAGCCGGGTAAAGGCTGTGTTCGACATCAGCAATTCCCCCGAGGGCTGAAACACGGCGACGGCTTCGTCAAGGGAATCGAAGACCTCGTGGCTTAGCTCGGCCGCGGCGCGGAACCGGCGGGTCAGCGAGATTTCGGAAGAAATATCCTCGAACAAAAAGGCGACGGCACCGTCGGGATGCGGCCTGCCGGTCACCCGATAGGTCTGCCCCGAGGGCAGCGACCAGGTTTCCGAATGGAACCCCGCGGCACTGGCCTGTTCCAGCTCGGTCATCTGCAGGCGCCAGCTGCGGTAATCCTTGGGTTCGGGCATCATCCGCGCCTCACGCAGGCGGTCGAGAAAGGCGTAAAGCGTCGGGCGGCCTGACAGGAATTCCGCGCCCAGTTGCGTCAGATCGATCAGCGCGGGATTGAACAGCTGAAGCTGCCGCTGCCGGTCAAAGATGGCAAGGCCGATGGGCAGATCGGCGAAGGTCTTGGTCAGTGTCTGCACGAAATCACGCAGGGCCCGTTCGGCACGAACCGTCGCATCCGCAGGCAACGCAAAGCAGATTGCCCCGTCTTCCAGCGGGCAGGCATGGCAATCGAACCACAGGGCGCGGTCATCGGCGGCCGTGATGCGCAGCCGGCGCGGTGCGGCGCTGGGCGAGGGCGCGCCAAGATCGAACAGCCGCGGCAGCGGCCAGGACAAGACTTCATCAGGATTGTCGAGCGCGTTCGAGCGCAGGATATAGGCCCGGTTCGCCCAGATCACCTTGCCCTGCGCATTTTCACGCCAGCTTAGCACCGGGGACCGGTCGGTGGCGGCGCGCAGCAGGTCGATTTCTTCCTCCAGCGCGCGGTGGGATAACGCGTCAACCAGAATGCCCTGGCCTTCGGCGCCGGGGTCGTGCAGGGTGATCCGCGCAAGCCCGCCCGCATCTTCGGCCATCAGCCGCAGCGGCGCGCCCTGCGCCACGCCGGGCGCCGAGACAAGTTCCAACCTGCCGCGATCCGCAAGCGTTGCCATCGCTTCGGCAAAACCGGCAAAGCGCGGGGCGGCAAAGGCGCACAGGCGCGCCCAGTCGCTGCCGCCGATCGGAACCGCGTCCAGCAGCATGCGCGCCGGTGTTGTCGCATCGACAAGATCCTGATCGTCGAACAGGAACACCGTTTCTTCCAGGGCGGGCTGCACGGCGGCCGCGCGGGGGCGCGCGACGAACCGGCCAAGACCAAGCCCAATCAGCAACAGCGCGATCAGGGCGGTGCCGATCGAGGTTGTCACGATGGCCAGTGCGAGCATCCACGAAGCGTCCATGCCTGATCCTTTCCGGGTTCTGACGGCACAGCTTTCGCAGGGAATGGTTAAGGCGTCGTTAAGGCTAATCCGTCGCTCAGGCCGAAATCGGAACGTTTTCACCCAGCGCCCCGGCGTCGGGGGCGATCAGGCGCTCGGCCGGCCAGCGTACCTCGACGATGGCCCCACAACGAGCGGGCCGTTCGCTATCATCCAGAAACGGGTCTTTGCCATTGGCAAAGCGCAGCCGCGCGCCGGTGCGTTCCAGCAGCGTCTTGGCGATGAACAGGCCAAGCCCCATGCCTTCATATTCGGGGCGGCGGGCGCGGTCGACCTCGCGGCGCGGGCTGAGAAAGGGATCGCCGATCCGCCCCAGCACTGAAGCCGGATAGCCAGGCCCGTCATCGGACACGCGCAGCGTCACGGTGCCCTCGGTCCATTCCGCGTCGATCCAGACGGTCGATCGCGCGAAATCCACGGCGTTCTGCACAAGGTTGCGGATGGCGTGGATCAGTTCCGGGTAGCGGTAGACCGTCGGCTGGCGCACGCTGCCGCCGGGGCCGGGTGCAAGATCGAAGTGAATTGTCTTGCCGCGGTCCAGATGCGGTTCGGCCGCTTCGCGCAGCACGGCCAGCAGGGGGGCGGCGCGCAGGTGCAGGTCATCTTTACCTGCCCGGCCCATCGATCGCAGGATGTCACGGCAGCGATCGGCCTGATCGCGGATCAGAATCGCATCATCGCGCAGTTCGGGGCGGTCATCCAGTTCATCCGCCAGTTCCGCCGAGACCAGCTTGATGGTGGCCAGCGGCGTGCCCAGTTCATGCGCCGCCGCGGCCACGACCCCGCCCAGATCGGTCAGCTTCTGTTCGCGCGCCAGGGCCATCTGCGTGGCCAGCAGCGCATCGCCCATCGAATGGATTTCTGACGCCACCCGGTGGGTATAGGCCCCCAGAAAGACCACGCCGATCACGATGGCGACCCAATAGCCGAATTCCACCACGCCCGGCACCGCGATCACCACACCGGCGCGGGTGACCAACGGCTGATGCAGTACCGCCGCGGCCGAGATCATCAGGATCGTCGCAAGGCCCAGCAACAGCGTTGGCCGGGTCTGAAGCGCGGTTGCCGCAATTGTCACCGGCGCCAGGATCAGCAGCGCGAACGGGTTGTTAAGCCCCCCGGTCAGCGACAACAGCAGCGCAAGCTGGGCGGTGTCGAACAGCAGCATGCCCATCGCCCCGGCCTGCGACAGGCGCCGGCTTTCGGGGAACAGGAAGATCGCCACAAGGTTCGCTGCAATCGCCGCGCCGACCGTCAGCAGGCACAGCGGCAGATCCAGCGCGATGTCGAACCGCCACCAGGCCACGACGATCGCGGCAAGCTGCCCGGCGATGGCGGTCCAGCGCAGAAAGATCAGCGTGCGCAGGCGGACCCAGTCCCGGTGCGTTTCGACGGGCTTTGGCGTTGACGTGGGGCGGTTGGCCATGTTGGGTCCTGTTGTCACATTCTCGCGGGTCAGCATTGATAGTAACTGCGCGATGCGCGATCAATGCGACGATCCGGATCAGTCAGGAAAAGCCAATGCCATTCAAGCCCCGCACCGCCGCCATATCCGCCGTCGCCGCTGTCGCGGCAGGTCTTGTCGCCGCGACCTGGTTCGCGACAACGGGTGGGGAAGCGGATCGTTTCGCCCAATGCCGCAAGGGGGCCGTTGCCGGCGGCGCCGCGGCGATCGGGGGGCCGTTCACGCTTGTTTCCGAAACCGGGACGACGGTTACCGACAAGGACGTCATCACCAGGCCGTCTCTGCTTTATTTCGGGTACAGCTATTGCCCGGATGTCTGTCCGCTGGACAATGCGCGCAATGCCGAAGCCGTGATGATCCTTGAAGAGCGCGGATATGAGGTGACACCGGTTTTCATTTCCGTCGACCATGAACGCGATACGCCCGAACTGCTGGCGGAGTTCACCGATGTGTTGCACCCCCGCATGATCGGGCTGACCGGAACGCCCGAACAGATCAAGGCGGCAAGCCAGGCCTACCGGACCTATTACAAGGTGCAGAACCCCGGCGACCCCTATACCCTGATCGATCATTCCACGCAGACCTATCTGGTTTTCCCGGAAAGCGGGTTCGTCGAATTCTTTAACCGCAACACCACCCCCGAAGACATGGCGCAAAGCGTTGCCTGTTTTATCGATGCCGGCGCGAATTAGGATATCAGCCAAAGGAAATTTGACCTGAGCTGGTTTCCGGCATAGGTCTAGCTAAACCCTGCAGGAGCGGTATGGACATGGCCGGAGAAGAGTTTGCGGAATTGGGCACCGATCGGTCGCTGCTTTTGGTCGATGATGATGTACCATTTCTGACACGGCTGGCGCGGGCGATGGAAAAGCGGGGCTTCATTCCGGAAACCGCGGAAACCGTTTCGGCCGCGAAGGCCATCGCGGTTTCGCGGCCGCCCGCCTATGCCGTCGTCGACCTGCGCCTTGAGGATGGCAATGGCCTTGAGGTGGTCGAGGTCTTGCGCGAACGCCGCCCCGATGCGCGGATTGTGGTTCTGACCGGCTACGGCGCCATTGCCACGGCTGTGGCGGCGGTCAAGATTGGGGCGACGGATTATCTGTCGAAACCGGCCGACGCCAATGACATCACGAATGCGCTTCTGTCGCGTGCCGACAATCACCCGCCCCCGCCTGAAAACCCCATGAGCGCGGATCGCGTCCGCTGGGAACATATCCAGCGGGTCTATGAATTGTGCGACCGCAATGTCAGCGAGACGGCGCGACGGCTGAATATGCATCGGCGCACGTTGCAGCGGATTCTTGCAAAGCGCAGCCCGAAATAAACGTGTTTCGGTGTGAAACACCTTAGGTTTCCATTGTGACTTTGTGCGAAATGATTATACGATCGCGCAATTGCACATTCATGCGGAGACTTGCCGTGAATATCGACTCCCTTTCCCTGAACGAACTCAAGACGCTGCGCGCGCAGGTCGATCGCGCGATTGCGACCTATGAAGACCGCAGAAAGAAAGAAGCCCTTGCCGAACTGGAAGATGTTGCGCGCAGGATGGGTTTTTCATTGCCGGAATTGATGGCCATGCAGGGTGGGCGCAAGCGTAAACCTGGCACGGCGAAATATGCCAATCCGGCCGATCCCGCGCAAACCTGGACCGGGCGCGGTCGCAAGCCCAACTGGGTCACCCAGGCACTGAACGCGGGCAAATCGCTGTCTGATCTGGCGATCTGAGCCGGTTCATTTCCGGGCGGCTGTTTCGGATTTCAGCCAGTCTGTAAAAATGCGTGCGGCTTCGGGCATTGGTCCGGGAAGCCGCACGACATGATAGCCAAGGCTTTCATCCCGTATCTCGTGGATTTTGACCAGCCCGCCGCTTTGCAGATCATCTTCGATCAAAGCCTCGCTTTCCAGATGCAGGCCCAGCCCTTCGCGTGCCGCGGCCAGGGCAAGTTCCTCATTCGGGAATTCGTTGAATCGAAGCGTTGCGGGATCAAGCCCGATCGATTCCAGCAACTGCATCTGTTCGGGCCAGTCGCCTTCGCGGACCCAGGGCAATTCCGCCATGTCCTGCAGCGAAAGACCTGTTCGCCCGCCCAGAAGGTCAGGCGCGCCGACAACGATCTGCGGCGCCGCGGTCAGGAATTCGGAAACGACGCCTGGCCAGTTACCATCGCCGAAACGAATGCCCAGCGTGGCACCGGCTTCGCGCAGGTCAACGATGCGATGGTCCGGCAACAGCGATAGTGGAATTTCCGGGTGGCGCCGCCAGAAGCGCGCCAGCCGCGGCATCAGCCATTCCGATGCGAAGGCAGGCGGCAGCGTCACCGTCAGCGGGCGTTCGGTGGTTGCCTGGCGCAGGCTTTCCGTTGCCGTCTGGATCAGCCCAAATCCGTCGGTCAGCGCCTTTGCCAGCCGCTCGCCATCAGGCGTCAGGCGCAGATGCTTGCCGTCGCGCCAGACCAGGGGGGTGGTCAGATGGTCTTCAAGTGCGCGGACCTGTTGCGCGATGGCGGCATGGGTCACGTTCAGCGCGCGCGCAGCGGCGCTGAAACCGCCCTCGCGGGCCGTGGCGGAAAAGGCCCGCAACGCGGTCAGTGGTGGCATGCGGCGCCAGTCAATCTCGGTCATCTGTTAGCTGATCTTTCAGGTCTTTGAAAATTCCTGACTCGTCATTCGTGTTGCGTCAAGCGTAGAAGCAGGGCGCAATGAAAAACAGGAGGGTCAATCAATGATCCGCATCTTGGCCGAAGTCATGACAATCGCCATTGGCGGCTTTGCGCCGCGCCCGCGCTTTGCGGGGGAACGTGGCAAGCACTGATCCGCGTCAGGCGGCGCGTTCCGCCATAAGCGCATGGTGGCGCGCGGTATAGGCCGCGCGCGCCTCGGCCGGGGGACGAAGCTGAATTGTCAGCCCCCGGGTCAGCAGGGGATCGGGCTTGCCGAACAGCCGATCTGCCTCGGTCGTGGAAAACCCCGCGATCTGTTCCGCCTCAAGCCGGGCTGAAACCATGTCGGCGGCCTTGATTGCCTTCTTGATCGGCCCGGGCAAGGCGGCCGGCAAGCCAAAGCGCAGATGCACTGCGGCCGTCAGGCGATCATCCAGTTCCTTGTAGGCGGGCCCGACCGCGGCCTTTACGGGGCTGATCATGTCGCCGATCACATATTCCGGCGCATCATGCAGCAGCGCGGCAAGGCGCCATTTAGCCCCGATCCCGGGGTTGGCGCGGGCAAAGATTTCCTCGACCAGAAGCGAATGTTCCGCCACCGAATAGGCCCAGTCGCCCCGCGTCTGGCCATTCCAGCGCGCAACGAAGGCAAGGCCATGGGCGATGTCTTCGACCTCGATGTCCAGAGGCGCGGGGTCAAGCAGGTCAAGCCTGCGTCCCGAAAGCATCCGTTGCCAGGCCCGTTTCGCCATGACGCCCCCATACCCAAGCCGGGCCGCTGCCCGCGGGGCCGACAGTTACGGTCGCGCAGGCGCGCTGTAAAGCCGGATCGCCCCGCGGCCCGTGGAACCGGATCAGCGCGCCATGCGTTGGCTGCGCACAGAGGATGACAAGACCGAAAGGCCGGACCGATGCGCGTCTATCTGAAAAGCGTTCTTCCCGTTGCTGCCCTTGCGGCGACCTCGGTCGCCGCGTCGCTATCGGCGGCGATCGGGGTTTCGGCGCAGGAACAGGTGGCGCAGGCGGCCCTGACCAGTGAGGGTGGTCCGGTTATGGCGGGGCGGCCGATGGATGATCTGGGCGCGCGCTATGGCGATCTGTCCGTCTTTGATGACATCGACCGGATCGGGGCGGATCAGCCCCATGACATCCCCTATTGCGACCGCCGGCCGCTGCTGCTGCGGACCCTGTCCGAGGATTTTGCCGAGGCGCCGGTTGCCCAGTCGCCGCTGGACGCGGGCCGCCGGGTCGAACTTTGGGCCTCGGATGTGATGGGCACCTGGACGGCGGTCTATACGCGTGCGGACGGGGTGTCTTGTGTCGTGTCGTCCGGCGTCGATTGGCAGCGGTCGACGGACCCGGTCGCGCTGCTGGAACAAGAGGGTCTGTTGGGATAAGAAAGACCCTGCCGAATGGCTTCGGCAGGGTCTGTGTTGTGGCTGTGGGCGTCAGCTCTTGACGAATTCGGGATAGGCTTCCATCCCAAGTTCCGCCTTGTCCAGGCCAAGGTATTCGGCCTCGGCGCTGGGGCGCAGCCCCATCACCGCCTTCAGCGCCAGCCAGACGATCCCCGAGATCACAAAGCTGAACACACCCACCGTCACGATCCCGATCAGCTGAACCGAAAGCGATGCACCGGGGTTGGTGAAGACCACCGCGATGGTCCCATAGATGCCGCAAACCAGGTGGACCGGAATGGCGCCGACCACGTCGTCAATCTTCAGCTTGTCCAGAAGCGGTACGGTCAGAACCACCAGCACACCGCCGAAGGCACCGATCAGCGTGGCCGCGCCCAGACCCGGGGTCAGCGGTTCGGCGGTGATCGAGACCAGACCCGCCAGCGCCCCGTTCAGGATCATCGTCAGGTCGGGCTTGCGATAGATGATCTGCGTCAGCGCCAGTGCGCCAAGCGCGCCGCCCGCCGCCGCGGCATTGGTATTGGCAAAGATCCGGCTGATGTCGGCCATGTCGGAAATGGTGCCCATCGCCAGCTGCGACGCGCCGTTGAACCCGAACCAGCCCAGCCACAGGATGAAGGTGCCCAGCGTCGCCAGGGTCAGGTTGGACCCGGGCATCGCCACGACCTTGCCGTCCTTGTACTTGCCCAGCCGCGGGCCAAGGATCAGCACGCCCGCCAGCGCCGCCCAGCCGCCGACCGAATGCACCACGGTGGACCCGGCAAAATCCAGAAAGCCCATCGCATCCAGAAAGCCGCCGCCCCATTTCCAGCTGGCCTGAATGGGATAGATCAGCGCCGTCAGAACAAGCGTGAAGGCCAGGAACGGCCACAGCTTGATCCGCTCGGCCAGGGTGCCGGACACGATCGAGGCGGCGGTGGCGCAGAACATCACCTGAAAGAAGAAATCCGACCCGGTGGAGGCATAGGAATAATCATCCACCGCATCCGCGCCGACGCCCACCGCTTCCAGCGCGGCAAAGGCGAAAGCGCCCAGGTAGCCACCCGTCTCATCCGAGCCGATGGACCAGTTGCCCAGCGGATACATCAGGTTATAGCCGATCAGGTAATAGGCGGTGCAGGCGATCGAGAACAGCGAGACGTTTTTCAGCAACTGCATCGTCACGTTGCGCGACCGCACCAGCCCCGCTTCCAGCATCGCAAAACCCGCGGCCATCCAGAACACCAGCATGCCGCCGATCAGGAACAGAAGCGAATTCAGGATCCAGACCACATCGGTCGGCACGGCGGCGGGGGCGGCAGCGGTGGCCGCGGGCACGGCATCCTGTGCCAGCGCGGGCAGGGCCAGAACCGCGGCTGTCGCGGCAAGGCCCACAAGTTTCGGAAGGTTCTTCATGGTTCTTTCCCCTGATCCCAGCATCTCAAAGCGCGTCATCATTGGCTTCGCCGGTGCGCACCCGCACCGCCTGCGCCACATCCAGAACAAAGATCTTGCCGTCGCCGATCTTGCCGGTCCGGGCAGAGCTGCGGATCGTGTCCACCGCAACCTCGGCCATCTGGTCCGGCACAACGATTTCCAGCTTCACCTTGGGCACGAAATTCACGGCATATTCCGCGCCCCGGTAGATTTCGGTGTGGCCGGACTGGGCGCCAAAGCCCTTGATCTCGGTCACCATCATGCCGCGCACGCCGATGGCGGTCAGCGCCTCGCGGACCTCCTCAAGCTTGAACGGCTTGATTGCTGCAATGATGAGTTTCACGTTGTCATCCCTTCCTTTGTCAGCAAGCACTTCGGTGCCATTGGTGGGCACCGCACAGCGTCAGCAGGGGCCCTTCGCAGGTGCAGCACAAGAAAACCGGCGGGGATGACGACGGTGGTTCGGGAAAAGTTGCACATTATTTGCACAAATATCGGCCCGCGCCCAAATTATGGGCGGTTTCCAAACCGAATCGTGATCCAAACCGGCTCCACAATCGGGGGCGGGGCGTGTAGGGTGGCCGCCAAAACAACGGGCATCGGATCAGGCGAATATGGCGGGATCGGGCGGGCGGCGGACGCCCTTGGTTGCAGACAGGCGCTATCCCGGTGGGCCGGCCCCCAAGGGGAACGCCCCGCGTGGCGGTTCGGGCGGAAAGCGTCCCCCCCGGCGCAAGCCCGCGCGCGCCCCGCGCAAGCGGGGCCTGATCGGGGGGCTGGCCGTCGGATTGGCAAGCCTGATCTGGCGGGTGGTCTGGGGGATCGGCTGGCGGATTGCGATGATCGTGGCGCTGATCCTTGGCGGCGCATCGGCCTATTTCTACGCCAACCTGCCCGAACTGAACGCGCTTCTGGACGGGCGCAGCCGCGGGTCCGTTACCTTTCTGGATCGTGAAGGCAAGGTCTATGCCTGGCGCGGCGAAACCTTTGGCGGGCAGATCACCGCCGAAAACGTGTCACCGCATCTGAAGAATGCCGTGATCGCAACCGAGGACAGGCGCTTTTACCGCCATTTCGGCGTAAGCCCGCGCGGCATCGCCAGTGCGATCCGCATCAACATGTCCGAGGGGCGCGGCCCTTTCGAAGGTAACGGCGGGTCGACCATCACCCAGCAGGTTGCCAAGCTTTTGTGCCTGGGCGTGGAATATGACCCCGGGATATGGAAGACCGAGGCCGCCTATGAGGATGACTGCCGGGGCGGCGGCATCAAGCGCAAGATCAAGGAAATTCCCTTCGCCCTGGCGATGGAACTGAAATACACCAAGGATGAGATCCTGACGATCTACCTTAACCGTGCCTACATGGGGGCGGGCGCGCGCGGGTTTGAGGCGGCGGCACAACGTTACTTCGGGACTTCGGCGGCCAATGTGAACCCACAACAGGCGGCAATGCTGGCAGGCTTGCTGAAGGCGCCCTCGCGCTATGCCCCCACGACGAACCTGGAACGCAGCCAGGACCGGGCGGGCATGGTGCTGGCGCTGATGCACGAACAGGGTTACCTGACCGATCCGCAATGGCAGGCGGCGCGCGCCAATCCCGCGACCCTGTCCGAGGCGGCGCAGAAACGCGCGGGCGGCTATTTTGCCGACTGGGTGATGGATACGGCACCTGATTTCCTGACCACCGAAACGACCGAGGATGTGATCATTCATTCCACCCTGGATCAGCGGCTTCAGGCCGCTGCCGAAGAGGCGCTTGCCGAGGTGTTCAAGACCAAGGTCAGGGAAGGGTCCGAGGCCGAGGCGGCCGTGGTGGTGATGTCGGCCGATGGCGCGGTGCGGGCGATGGTCGGCGGACGCAAGACCAAGGTGTCGGGCGCCTTCAACCGCGCCACCCAGGCCAAGCGGCAGACGGGGTCCACGTTCAAGCCCTTTGTCTATGCCGCGGCGCTGGACATGGGCTACACCCCCGATTCCATTATCGAGGATGCCCCCCTGACGATCAACGTCAGGGGATCGGGCCCCTGGTCGCCCAAGAATTACAGCCGTGAATTCCGCGGGCCGATCACGCTGACCGAATCCCTGGCGCATTCGATCAACACCTCGACCGTACGTCTGTCCGAGGCGGCTGGCCGCGAGGCGGTGCGCAAGGTGGCGGGCGATTTCGGTTTTGCCTCGGACCTTGCCGATGGGCCCGCGCTGGCGCTGGGTGTGTCGGAATCGACCCTGGTCGAGATGACCGGCGCCTTCGCGGGTATCCTGAACGGCGGGTCTTCGGTGCAGCCCTATGGCCTTACGGAACTGCGCATCAAGGGCGACCCGGAACCGCTGTTCGGCGCGGGCGGCGGTATTGGTGAGCGTGTGATTTCCGAACAGGCGGCGCGGCAGCTGACCTACATGATGCATCAGGTGGTTGAAAACGGCACCGGCAGGCGGGCGCGACTGCCGGATCGTCAGGTCGCGGGCAAGACCGGCACCACCCAGGCCGCCCGCGATGCCTGGTTCATCGGGTTCACCGCCGATTATGTGACCGGCGTCTGGATGGGGTATGATGACAACCGCCCCCTGACCGGCGTCACCGGCGGTGGCCTGCCGGCCGACATCTGGCGCGAGGTGATGCTGCGCGTCGAAAAGGGTCTTCCTGCGGCGGCGTTGCCTATGGCCGACCCGTCCGAATGGCACCGCAACGCCCCGGTGTACGGGGGTGAGGTCTATTCGAACGGCCCTGGTGCCCCGATCGGGCAGGCGCCGGCCCGTCAGGCCGAACCGCGGCGCGAACCCGACATGGCCGAGCGCATCTTGCTGGAAGTTCTGGGCACGATCCTGGGGAATTGAAACGGCGGGCCGTTTGGCCCGCCTGTGTCACCCGTAATCAGGCCGTCTTCAGATCCTGAATCAGCAGGTCGATGTTGCCGCGCCGCCGATCCAGCATCGCGCCGATTTCCGTGCGTTCCGAAGCGAGCATGTTCACCCCCTCGATGATGATGTTGAAGAACAGGTTTTTCCCCGACCTGTCCGATACATGCCAAAGCACCTCAAAGGGGGCCTCGCCCTTCATGTAGGCGACGGAACGCACTTCCCAGAAGGTCTTGACCTGACGCGCGCCGGTCACCTCGATCCGGCTGCCTTCGAATTCGCGGAAGCGACGGCCATATTTGCGTGAGATATAGCCGCGGAACGTAGTGGTGAAGGTTTGCATCTGCGCCGCCGAGGCGCTGCGCGCCGCCACCCCCAGTGCCGAGCGTGCGATCGTGGCCACATCGGCGTAGCGGGTGAATATCCGTTCGAAATCGGCGTAAAGCGCAGGCCCGGTCTTGCCCGATGCGATGGCGGCGTTGACCTCGCCCAGGGCGGTGTCGATCAGGGCGCGGGCCTGCGCATCGCTAAGCGCAAGGGCAGGCCGCGGTATGGCAAGCGCCGCCGCCCCGGCCCCGATCACGCCCAGCGCCGCCCGGCGCGACAGGTCATTGCGCGTAAGGGTCTTCGTAAGGGTCATAGGCATCCGCATCTGTCTCCGCTTGCATCCCAAGTTCGTAGCGGCGGTTTTGCAAATACAGCAGCCGCATCTGGGCATAGCTATCAGCACTTTCATGCAGGATCGAATCAACACTGTCGCCAAAGCGCAGCCGATCACTGACTTTTGAGGCGATGTTCACCCCTGTCGCGACCTTTGCATCATCGCCATCCAGCGCCGCGCCGACCGGGTCGATGACCGCATCGACGATGCGACCAACGGTGTCACGCGCGGTTGAGGGGCCCAGTAACGGCAGTTCGACATAGGCGCCCTCGCCAAAGCCCCAGACATGCAGCGTCTCGCCGAAATCGGTATCAACCTCGGGCAGGCCAAAGTCCGTGGTGGCCGGATCGAACAGCCCCGCCAGCCCGAAGGTCGAGTTGATCAGGAACCGAAAGGCATTCTGCCCGGCATCCTCGATCCTGCCCTGCAGCAGCGAGTTCACCACCTTGCCGGGCAGGCCAAGATGCCCGCCTGCGTTCGACGCGCTGCGCAGGACCGGCGCAGGCAGATCGCCGACGGCCCGCAACACGCCCCGGTCCCCCGAGAACAGCGCCCGGTCAACCGAACGGTTGAACGCATGTATCTGGCGGTTCGTGGCCTCATGCGGATCATTGATTCCCTGCGCGACGGGTGCAGGCGTGCAGGCGGCCAGCAGAAACAGAACCGGCAGACTACGGGCAAAATGCTGGGAAAACCGGCTGTTCATGACAATTTCACCTTCAAGGGCCGATGCGAAAGGGCAGTTCGGGAACCGGGTGTCCGACAAAACGAAAACCGGCCCGGCCTGCAGGCATACCTAGTGGCCACCTTCCGGTGTGGCAAGGCAGGGCAGCCGGAAACCGGAACTTTACGCTTCGGTGCGACACAGGCGGAATAACAGCTGAAAACCCCCATGTCGCATCCCAACGGCCCCAACGGCGCATCCGAATTGCGCAGCGCGCTGGCACAGAACCGTTCGTTGTTCCGGGTGGTCCTGGTGTTTTCCGCCTTTGTGAACCTGCTGATGCTGACCGGGCCGTTATTCATGCTGCAGGTCTATGACCGCGTCCTGACTTCCCGCTCGGTTGAGACGCTGGCCGCGCTTTTTGGCCTTGTGCTGTTTCTGTTCGTCGTGATGGGCGTCCTGGATCACGCGCGCACCCGGATCATGACGCGCATCGCATTGCGTTTTCAGGCGGCATTGGAAACACGGGTGTTTTCGGCCTCGGTCGGGCGCAGCATTACGGCCCCCACCGATGGCGCGGCCACCGCCGCCCTGCGCGATCTGGATGCCATCCACAGGCTTCTGGCGGCGCCGGCCTTCCTGGCGCTTTTCGACGCGCCCTGGGTTCCGCTTTTCCTTGTTGCAATTTTCATCTTTCACCCGTGGCTTGGCATCCTTGCGACCGCCGGGGCCCTGGGGCTTGGTGTGGTGACGCTATTGAACCAGCGCCTGACAGCCGTGCCGTTGCGCGCCGCACATGGGGCATCTTCCCGGGCAGAACGTCTGGCGGACCAGCTGCGCGATGAGGCCGAGGCCGTTCTGGCGCTGGGCATGCTGCAAAATGGGTTGCGCCGCTGGCACGCGGCCCGGATGATCGCCTTGCCCGGTGTTTTGCGGGCCGCCGATCTTGGCGGGGGTTTTGCGGCTTTCACCCGAATTTTCAGGCTTCTGCTGCAGTCGGCGATGCTGGCGCTTGGTGCCTGGCTTGTCCTGCGTGGTGAACTGACGGCGGGTGCGATGATCGCGGCCTCCATCGTTCTGGGCCGTGCCCTTATGCCGGTCGAGCAAGTGATTGCAGGTTGGCCGTTGGTTGCGCGGGCCCGTGAAGGCTGGGGCCGGCTGTCGGGGCTTCTGGATCTTGTGGTATCTGATCCGGGGCGCACCGCCTTGCCCCGCCCGCGCGCCCTGCTGGAGGTGGGCGACCTGACGGTCATTCCGCCCGGTCAGCAGGTGGCGACGCTGCGTATGGTATCCTTCCATCTTGAACCGGGGCAGGCACTTGGCGTGATCGGTCCGTCGGGGGCGGGGAAGTCGACACTTGCCCGGGCCATCTGTGCCGGCCTGCGCCCGGCGGCGGGAACGATTCGTCTGGGTGGTGCGGCGTTGGATAATTATGGCCCCGATGCCCGGGAAACCCTGATTGGCTATCTGCCACAGCGTGTCGCGCTGTTTGACGGCACGATTGCCGAAAACATTGCGCGGATGTCGCCCGCCCCCGATGCCGAAATGGTCGTGCAGGCCGCGCAGAAGGCCGCCGCGCATCAGATGATCCTGACGTTGCCGGATGGATACGATACCCGGGTAAGCCGGAACGGGTCACGGCTCTCGGGCGGGCAGATCCAGCGAATTGGCCTGGCCCGTGCGCTTTACGGCGACCCGGTCCTGCTGGTGCTGGATGAACCGAATGCCCATCTTGATCATGACGGCGGCCTGGCTTTGAACCTTGCCGTGCGTACGATGAAGGCAGGCGGGGGGGCGGTTCTGATCATGGCCCATCGTCCCGCCGCAATCACCGAATGTGACAACCTTCTGGTCCTGGAGGGCGGGATACGCCGCGCCTTCGGCCCCCGGGATGAGGTTTTGCGCGCGATGGCCAGGAACGTGACCGATATTGTCCGCAGTTCGGGTCTTGGGGGATGAGGTGATGGTGACCGGTTTGTCAACCCGCGGGCCCGTGCTGCTGGGCCTTGTCATGATCGGCGTTCTGCTGGGCGGCTTTGGGCTCTGGTCGGGACTGGCACGCATTTCCGGGGCGGTGGTCGCGGCAGGTCAGGTCGAAGTGGATCAGAAGCGCCAGGTTGTGCAGCACCCGGACGGCGGTGTCGTGGACAGCATATTCGTGCGCGATGGCGATCCCGTCCGAGCCGGTCAGCCGCTGATCCGGCTGAACGGCGATATACTGCGATCGGAGCTTGCGATCATTGAAGGGCAGTATTTTGAACTGTTGGCCCGTCGCGGCCGTCTTGAGGCAGAACGATCTGCGACCGCGGCCCCGATCTTTCCCTTGGAATTGCAGCGTATAGCGGGTCAACGGCCCGATGTGGCCACCCTGATGGACGGGCAGGCGCGGCTGTTCACGGCCCGCGCCGACACGCTTGCGCGATCGCTTGACCAGCTTGGGCTGCGTCTGGACCAGACCCGCAGCCAGATTGGCGGGATCAATGCCCAGATTGCCGCGTTGGGAAGGCAGAACCATCTGATCGCCCGGGAACTGCAGGGCCAGCGCGGACTGCTTGCCAAGGGGCTTGCGCAAACAGGCCGCGTCCTGGCGCTGGAGCGCGAAGCCGCCGCGCTGGCCGGGCGTCTGGGTGAGCTTTCCGCGCTGCGCGCGCAGGCCGAGGGGCGGTTGGCGGAAATCGAACTGGAACGGCTGCGTCTTGTCGCGGCCCGCCGCGAAGAAGCCGAGGCGGCGCTGCGCGAAGACAGCGACCGGGAACTGGAACTGGCCGAACGACGACGGCTTTTGCAGGCGCGCATCGCGGCACTGGACCTTCGCGCCCCCGTCGGTGGGGTGGTGCATGCCATGGCCGTTACGACGCCGGGCGCGGTCATTCGCGCGGCTGAACCGCTTCTGTTCCTGATCCCGCAGGACCGGCCCATGGTCATCGCCGCGCAGATCCCGACCGTGCATATTGATGAGTTGCACATCGGGCAGCAGGCCATCCTGCGCCTGTCCGCCGTCGCCGGGCACAGCGCACCGGAACTGTCTGGGCATGTCGCACGCATTTCTGCGGATGCGCTGATGGATGAGGGCACGCGTATGCCGTTCTACCGGGCCGAGATCATTCCTGTCCCCGGCGCGCTGACACGCCTTGGTGATCTTGCCCTGGTGCCGGGGATGCCGGTCGATGTGTTCATCCAGACCGGGGCACGCGCGCCGCTGTCCTACCTGCTAAGCCCGTTCACCGGTTTTTTCGTCCGCGCGTTCCGCGAAAGCTGATCTGTCCTGCCCGATGACCCGGGCAGGACAGAGGGCCCGGCGCCGGTCTCACCGCAGGCGCCAGGCCTGCAGGATGTATTGTGCGGTCATCAGGTCCAGATGCGCACCGCCACCATTCTTGCACAGGGTGATGTCCTGTCCGGTTTCGCGCCGGAACGTCCCCGCCGCAAGATCGTAGTAATCGCCGATGATGTCGGTATCGCGGATGATGCCGCGCGCGATCGGGTCGCGGAATTCGCCGATATGATGGATCGTCGTGGTGCGCGAATCACAAAACAGCCGGGCCCGTTTCAACGCGGTGTCGTCCACTTCGCGCATGTCGGGCCGATAGGCGCCGATCAGATCCAGATGCGTGCCGGGTGCCAGCCACGCCCCCTGGATTACGGGTTCGGATGACATCGTCGTGGTGGCGATGATCTCGGCCTGCCGCACCGCGGCCTCCAGGTCGGTGGTCGCGCAGGCGCCGGTGGCATCTGCCAGCCGCGCGGCGGCCTGGGCGGTGCGGTTCCAGATGGTGAAGGCGGCGCCGGGAAAGGCGGCGGAATAAGCCGCGATCATGGATCGCGCAACCGTGCCCGCCCCCACGATCAGGATGCGCCGCGCGTCGGGGCGGGCAAGTTTGCGCGCCGCAAGAAGGCTGTCGCCCGCCGTCTTCCATTTCGTCACCAGGTGGAAATCGACGATCGCTTCCAGCACGCCGGTGTGGTCGTTCAGCAGGTTCATCGCGCCGTTGACCATGCCGCGCCCCTGGTCGGGGTTGCCCGGAAAGATCGTGGCGGCCTTCACCGCAAGGCCCAGACCGTCGATCCAGGCGGACCGTGTCAGCAAGGTATCGGGGCCGCGATACAGGAAGGTATCGGCCACCTCGGCGCGGGGCAGGCGGTGGCCGGCTTCCAGCGCCTCGGTCAGGGTCAGCCAGTCCAGGTGGGTCTCGGCCTCGGGGCCGATCACTTCGATGCTCATATCGCTTCCTCGGTGGTCAGAAGGCCTGCGGCCACCAGCCGCGCGGCCCAGCCTTCGGGCCCGGTGAACAGATGCGTCTGCCAGCCACGCGCGGCGGCGGCGGCAATATTGTCGGCCCGGTCGTCGGTGAACAGCAACGCGCCGGGGGGCAGGCCGCAATCGGACTCAACCCGTTCATAGATGCGCGGGTCGGGCTTGATCACACCCAGATGACCCGACACATAGGCCCTGTCGAAGGCGCGAAGGAAAGGATAAAACCCGCTGGCATGGTCGAAGCTGCCGATACCGAAGTTGGTCAGCGCGAAGACTGGCACCCCCTTGGCCTGCAATGCCCGCATCAGGTGCAGCGACCGCGGGATCACGGGCTGCGCCATCTGAATCCAGTCGTCGTACCAGCGCCGGATATGATCGCGCCAGCGCGGGTAGCGGTCTGCCCAGGCGTAGATGGTTTCGCGAAATGGGCCCCCGGCGTCGATCACGTCGTTCATGCCGTGCAGGTCGACCTCGGCGAACATCGCCTGGCGGTCGGCGCGCGGCATGATCGTGTCATAGAAGCGTTCCGGCTGCCATTCGATCAGGACGTTGCCAATGTCGAAAACCACCGCCTCAACCATCACAGTCCCTCATTGCGGCGCGCGCGGTGCGGTCCAGCGCATCCAGAAACCGCGACCGGTCGGCCTTGGTGAACCCCTTGCCGCCACCCTGACGGAACGGATCGGCGCTGCGCAGGTCGGCCATCAGGTCGCGGGTGGCCAGCACGTTGCCGATATTGGCGGGGGTCAGTGCCTCGCCATCATGTTTCAGGACACGCGCGCCCGCCGCCACGCATTTCGCCGCCAGGGGAATATCGCCGGTCACCACAACATCGCCGCGCCCGGCGCGTTCGGCGATCCACTTGTCGGCCTCATCCGGGCCTTCGGGGACATAGACCATCTTGACCAGCGGGTTGGCCGAGGGCCGCAGCCCGCCGTTCGACACGATCAGAAGCTCAACCCCCAGCCGTGTCGCCACGCGCTCGGCCTCATCCTTCACGGGGCAGGCATCGGCATCCAGATAGATCACCGCCAAAGCGCCTCGGCATGGAAGGCGATGTGATCGGGGATGAAGCTGGCCACGAAGAAATAGCTGTGGTCATAGCCGCGCTGCATCCGGAAGGCGCCGGGCTGGCGGCGGGTGGCCATTGCGGCGGCCAGCGCCTCGGGGCGCAGAAGGGCCAGAAACTGATCCTGCGCGCCCTGATCGACCAGCACATCGCCGTCAAATCCGTATTCCGTCATCAGATGGCTGGAATCGTGGTTCATCCAAAGGCTTTCGTCGTGGCCAAGATAGGCCGAAAGCTGTTTGCGCCCCCAGTCCGACTGTGTTGGCTGCGCGATCGGCGCGAAGGCGGAAACCGACCGGAACCGCCCCGGCAGGCGCATCGCCAGCGTCAGCGCGCCATGCCCGCCCATCGAATGGCCGGTGATTGACTGACGGTCCTCATCCAGCGGGAAGGCGGCGGTGACGATGCGGGGCAGTTCCTCGGCCACATAATCCCACATGCGGAAATGCGGTGCCCAAGGGGCCTGGGTGGCGTTGACGTAAAAGCCGGCGCCTTGGCCCAGATCATAGGATTCGTCATTGGCGACGCCTTCGCCGCGCGGCGAGGTGTCAGGAAAGACCAGTGCCAACCCGTGTTCGGCGGCCCATTTCTGCGCGCCCGCCTTGACCATGGCGTTTTCATGCGTGCAGGTCAGCCCCGACAGATACCACAGCACCGGAACCGGGCCGCGGTCGGCCTCTTCGGGCAGGAACAGACCAAAGGTCATCTCGGTTCCGGTGGCCTGTGAGGGGTGGGCATAGACGCCCTGAACGCCCCCGAAACAGCGATTTTCCGATATCGTGCGCATCTGTCCTCTCCTACAGGCTTGTGACCCAGGCGATGACGGCTGGCACCGTAAGGATGCTGACAGCCGTGGAAATCAGGATCGAGGCCGAAACCCGCTGCGGTGCGACCCCATAGTGGCTGGCAAGAATATAGACATTGCCGGCCACGGGAAGGGCCGCGGCGGCGATCATCACGCCGGCGGCATAGATTTCGACGTGAAACACCCAAAGCGCCATCACCGCGACGGCCACGGGGTGCAACACCAGCTTGGCAAACGACAGCCAAAGCGCGGGGCGCACACGTTCCGCGGATCGCTCGGCCAGCGATGCGCCGATGGCGAACAGCGCCACCGGCGTTGCCGCAGCCCCCAGCAGGGTCATGAACTCGCCCAAGGGCTGCGGCATCGGCAGCCTCAGCGCGGCCCAGGCAAGCCCTGCCGCCATGGATACGATCATCGGGTTTTTCAGCAGGCCCAGCCCCAGCGCCCCGAACAGCGACCATGAAACCCTGCCGTGCCGGGCCTTGGTCACGATCAGGGTGAACAGGCTGGAAAATACAATCAGGTCGATGGCCAGAACCATAAGAACAGGCCCCGCCGCGGCCGGCCCCAGCAGCATCACCAGCATCGGTACACCAAGGAAGCCGGTATTGCCGGTCATCGCGGTATGCGCCTCCATCGCCGCTTCGGCGGCGGGCAGGCGCCGTGCCAGGGCCGCGCCCATGCCCAGGGCCCAGACCAGGACCGAGCCGCACAGATAGGCCAGCGCAAAGGCCGGGTCGAACAGTTGATCCAGCGACAGCTGCGCGCTGAAATTGAACAGCATCGCCGACAGCGCGAAGTAAAAGACGAACTTCGTCAGCGCCGCCGTTGCCGGGGCCGGGAACATGCGGATGCGCCCGGCAAACCAGCCCAGGCCGATCACCGCGAAAAAGGGAAGGGTCTTGATGAAGATCGCCAGCATGGCCAATGGCTAGCATGCGGCCTTTTGCCTTGCCAGCGCCGCTTGGAAAATTCTTTGTCCGGTCCGTCAGCCCCCGCCGATCAGCGCGCCCGCGGCAAAGACCAGCGCCCCCCCCAGCACCACCTGCATCGCCGCCCGCAGGAAGGGCGTTTCCATGAAGCGGTTCTGAATCCAGGCGATTGCCCAAAGCTCGACGAAGACGACGATGATCGCGATGGTGGTGGCGGTCCAGAAATCGGGGATCAGATAGGGCAGGGCGTGGCCCATGCCCCCCAGCGCCGTCATGATGCCCGAGGCAAATCCGCGTTTCCATGGGCTGCCGCGCCCGGACAGTTCGCCATCATCCGATGCGGCCTCGGTAAAGCCCATGGATATGCCTGCCCCGACCGAGGCAGCGGTCCCCACCAGGAAGGTGGTCCAGGTGTCCTGCGTGGCAAAGGCGGTGGCAAAGATCGGCGCCAGCGTCGAGACCGAACCATCCATCAGCCCCGCCAGACCGGGTTGCACCCAGGTCAGCACGAACTGGCGGTGGGCGGCGCGGTCCTCTTCGGATTTCGCATCCCCGGTCAGGTGGGTTTCGCCCAGTTCCTGTGCGCGCGTCTGGTGGCCCTGTTCCGCAGCGGCCAGATCGCCCAGCAGCTTTCGTGTTGCTGCGTCCGAGGTGCGCTGCGCTGCGCGGGTGTAGAACTGCCCCGCCTCACGTTCCATTGCCTCGGCCTCGGCGCGGATGGTGTCAAGGGGCATGTTCTCGGCCAGCCAGACGGGCTTGCGGGCGTAAAAGCCTGCGACATGTTCGCGCCGGATCAGCGGGATCATCTCGCCAAAGCGGTCGCGGTGGCGGTCGATCAGACGGCGGCGGTGTTCGTCCTCTTCGGCGGCCATGGCCTCAAAGATCCGCGCCGTGGCCGGATAATCGGCGCGCAGGCGTTCGGCATATTGGCGGTAGATGCGGGCGTCATCCTCTTCCGAGGAAATGGCAAGCGCCAGCACCTCTTGTTCGCTGAGGTCCGAGAAGCGGCGGCGCTGGGCAAATCCGGGGATCATCGCGGGACTCCGTTTAGAACGGTTCTAATGTAATGTGGTGGCGCAGATATGCAACCGGCAAAAATGAACTGATCGGTTCATGTTTACCTTGAAAATCTAAACTGATCGGTTCAGAAGTCGTAACCAAACAGAATCGTTCAGACAGGAGATAACCGATGAAGCGCATCATTTCCGGCCTTGTCCTTGCCGTTGCAACCGCCGTTCCGGTCTTTGCCGGGGGCATCGGGTTTGACCTTCCGCGTCTGGACTTTCCGGTGCAAGGGGAAACGGTGACGCGGGCCTGTTCCGATCTGGTTCAGTCCGCGTCCTGCGCACAGGACTGACCCCGGCCCAGGTGCCGTTCGCCGCGCCGGGCGGCAAGGCGCATCTGGCTTTCGCGTTCGCGGAAACGGGCGCGGTCGGCATCGGAATATTCCCCGATGCAATGTGGGCAGGAAACGCCCTGTTCAAAGCTGGAATGGGCCTTGTCCGCGGACGAAACCGGGCGGCGGCAGGCGTGGCAGCTGTCGTAATCGCCCTGTTTCAACCCGTGGCGCAGGCTGACGCGACCATCAAATACAAAGCAATCGCCCCGCCACAGGCTTTCTGCCTCGGGGATGTCTTCCAGATATTTCAGGATACCGCCCTTCAGGTGAAACACATCCTCAACCCCCTGACTTAGCAGGTAGTTGGTGGATTTCTCGCAGCGGATGCCGCCGGTGCAGAACATCGCCACCCGTTTGTTGTGAAAGCGGTGGGCGTTTTCCTGCCACCAGCGCGGGAAGTCGCGGAACGACCGCGTGCCAGGGTCGATTGCGCCTTCGAAGGTGCCGATGGCGATCTCATAATCGTTGCGGGTGTCGATCACCACCACATCGGGGGCGGTGATCAGGGCATTCCAGTCCTGCGGCTGCACATAATGGCCCACTGCGGCGCGGGGGTCGACCGTGGGCTGGCCCATCGTCACGATTTCGCGTTTCAGGCGGACCTTCATCCGGCCAAAGGGCATTTCCGCGGCGGTGCTCTCCTTCCATTCCAGCCCGCTACAGCCGGGCAGGGCGCGGATATGGGCGATCACCGCATCGATGCCCGCACGCGGCCCGGCAATGGTGCCGTTGATCCCCTCGGGTGCAAGCAGAAGCGATCCGCGCACGCCGTCGCGTTCGGCCAGCGCCAGCAGCGGCCTGCGCAGCGCGGCGGGGTCGGAAAAGCGGGTGAAGTGATACAGTGCGGCGACGATGAACATGGCGGTTCCCTACGCCTTGCCCCCCTGCGCTGCAAGGCTTCACGTTGACGCGGCGCGCCCCAGACCCTACCCATGGGCTGACCCGCGGCAGGAGGCCACCATGCGTGACGCAAGCGAAGCCCTGATTGTGATCGACGTTCAGAATGATTTCTGCCCCGGCGGCGCGTTGGCCGTGGCGGGCGGGAATGAGATCATCGGGCCCGTGAATGATCTGATGGGCGACTTTGCCGTGAAGGTGCTGACGCAGGATTGGCACCCGGCCGATCACGGCTCGTTCGCGGGCAACCATCCGGGGGCGGCGCCTTTTTCGGTGGTCGACATGCCCTATGGCCCCCAGGTTCTGTGGCCGACGCATTGTGTTCAGGGCACTGCGGGGGCGGCGTTCCACCCCGGCCTGCTGACCGACCCCGCGGATCTGATCCTGCGCAAGGGGTTTCGCAGCGGGATCGACAGCTATTCGGCTTTCTTCGAAAACGACCATAGCACCGCGACCGGCCTGGAAGGCTACCTGCGGTCGCGCGGGGTGCGCGATCTGACCTTCGTGGGTCTTGCGCTGGATTTCTGCGTGGCCTGGTCGGCGATTGATGCGGCGCGGCTGGGCTTTCGCGCGCGGGTGATTGAAAGCGCCTGCCGGGCGATCGATCTGAACGGGTCGCTGGCCGATGCACGGGCGGCGATGCTGGATGCCGGCGTGATCCTGGAGGCGTGAATGGTCGATATCGCAACCCGGGTCCATGACCACAAATGGAAGATCGACCCGATCGTCCGGTCGCTGATCGACACAGACTTCTACAAGCTTCTGATGTGCCAGTCGGTCTTTCGCAACAGGCCCGACACGCAGGTCACCTTCAGCCTGATCAACCGCACCAAATCGATCCGGTTGGCCGATCTTATCGACGAAGGCGAGCTGCGCGAACAGCTGGACCATGTGCGCGGCCTGCGCCTGACGCGCGGCGAAAGCACCTGGCTGCGTGGCAATACCTTCTACGGCAAGCGCCAGATGTTCCGCCCCGACTTCATGGAATGGTTCGAGTCCCTGCGCCTGCCGCCCTATCATCTTGAAAAGAAGGACGGCCAGTATGAACTGACCTTTGAGGGCAACTGGCCCGAGGTCATGCTGTGGGAAATTCCCGCGCTGGCGATTCTGATGGAATTGCGCGGCCGCGCCGTTCTGAAGGACATGGGCAAATTCGAACTTCAGGTGCTTTATGCCCGCGCGATGACGCGGCTGTGGGAAAAGATCGAGGTGCTGCGCCCGCATGACGGGCTGAAGATCGCCGATTTCGGCACGCGGCGGCGCCATTCCTTCCTGTGGCAGGATTGGTGCGTGCAGGCCATGATCGAGGGTCTTGGCGATGCCGCGCGCGGGGGGGCGTTCATCGGCACTTCGAACTGCCTGATCGCCATGCGCCGTGATATCGAGGCGATTGGCACCAATGCCCATGAATTGCCCATGGTCTATGCCGCCCTTGCCGATACCGAGGATCAACTGCGCGATGCCCCCTACAAGGTGCTTGCCGATTGGCATGAGGAACATGACGGCAACCTGCGCGTGATCCTGCCCGACACCTACGGTACGGAACAGTTTCTGCAACATGCCCCCGATTGGCTGGCGGGGTGGACCGGCGTGCGCATCGACAGCGGCGATCCGGTCGAAGGGGCGGAAACCGCGATCCGTTGGTGGCAATCGCGCGGCGAGGATCCGGCGAAGAAGCTGGTGATCTTTTCCGACGGGCTGGATGTCGACAAGATCATCGAACTGCACCGGCGCTTCGCGGGCCGGGTCAAGGATTCCTACGGCTGGGGAACGCTTCTGACCAATGATTTCCGTGGCCTGGTCAAGGGCGACGGGCTGGCGCCCTTCAGCCTGGTGTGCAAGGCGGTCGCGGCCAATGGCAGGCCGACGGTCAAGCTGTCGGATAATCCCGAAAAGGCCACCGGCCCGGCAGATGAAATTGCGCGCTACAAGCGGGTGTTCGGGATCGGGCCGCAAAAGGCCATCCCGGTTCAGGTCTGACCAATCAGCCCGCGATTCCCTGCAAGATGATGTAAAGCAGCGCCGAAAGCCCGGCAGAGGCGGGAACGGTAATCACCCAGGCAGCGGCCACCGTCACGAAATGCGACCGGCGCACCAGCTTGCGGCGCGATCGTTCCTCGGGCGGGATCGGCTTGCCCTTGCTGAGCCCCAATGCGCGCGCGCGCCGTTCGGCATGCCATTCGCGGAAGAACCCGACACCAAAGATCGCACCAACCGCGATATGGGTCGAGGAAACCGGCAGCCCCAGCCAGGACGCAACGATCACCGTCACCGCCGCGGAAAGCGCCACGCAATAGGCGCGCATCGGGTTGAGCTTGGTAATTTCCGATCCGACCAGCCGGATCAGCTTGGGCCCGAACAGCACAAGCCCGAAGGAAATGCCCAGCGCGCCCACAACCATCACCCAAAGCGGGATGCCAACCTGCCCACCGACGCCGCCATCCTGTACCGCATGTACGATGGCCGCCAGCGGCCCAACGGCATTGGCCACGTCATTGGCGCCATGTGCGAATGACAAAAGCGCCGCCGAAACCACAAGCGGCAGGGAAAACAGCTTCTTCAGCGTCTTCTTGCGGTTTTCCTGCCCTGCGGACTGCCGCCGGATCAGCGGGCGCGATGCGGCCCAGGCGGCCAGCCCCGTGGCAAAGCCGATCAGCACCGCGCCACCAAGGCTTATGTCCGCGATCCGCTTCAAGCCTTTGATCGCCAGATAGGCGGCAAACGCCCCGGCCATGATCCCGATCAGGATCGGCACCCAGCAGCGCGCGGCCGCCAGTTTATCCTCCACATAGATGATGCGGGATTTGATCAGCGCCAGAAAGGCCGCGGCAATGATGCCGCCCAGAACCGGCGAAATCACCCAGCTGGCCGCGATGGTGCCGATGGCGGGCCAGTTCACCGCGCCAAAACCCGCCGCCGCAATGCCTGCGCCGACGACCCCGCCCACGATGGAATGGGTGGTCGAAACCGGCGCGCCCAACGCCGTCGCCAGATTCAGCCAAAGAGCCGCTGCCAGCAGGGCCGACATCATTGCCCAGATGAAATGTGCCCCGTCCGACACCGCATCTGGGGCAAGAATGCCCGAAGACACAGTCTTGACCACGTCGCCCCCGGCAATCAGCGCGCCCGCGGTTTCAAACACCGCCGCGATCAAAAGCGCCCCGCCCAGCGTCAGCGCATTGGCCCCCACCGCCGGACCCATGTTGTTGGCAACGTCATTCGCCCCGATGTTCAGCGCCATATAGGCCCCGATCACCGCCGCGGCGATCACGATCAGATTGCCGGGCTGTGCCCCCATCAGTACCGCGGCCGCGATACCGGCCAGCACGATGAAGGCCAGGGCGATCCCCGGTGCGACCAACCCGCGGGAAACGAACTGCGTCGCCTCTTCCAGCCGCCCGATCCGGCCAAGGTCCTTGTCGAGCGTCTTCCACTGGTTCACGGGTGGCTTGGGCATGTCATGTTTCCGTCATGGGTCTGTCACCTTCGGAAGGCGGGTTAACGGCTTTCCGGCTGTGCGACAACCTCCGAATCGGATGCAAGATCACGCAGGATATTGCGCAGGCCCGGTTCGGCGACCTTCTCGGCGGCTTGTACGGCGGGCAGCCACATCCGTTCGCGCCGCCCGGCCTCGGGATAGTGTTCGGCCTGGGTCTCGATCTCGACCGGGAAGGCAAGCACTTCGATGCGCAGGGCCAGACCGCCTTCCTGCATCTTTTCATAGACGTAGCTGCCGATCGGCGCGGCCCCGACACGGCCTCGGATGCCCGCCTCTTCCCAGGCTTCCTGTAACGCGGCACCCGCAAGGCTGCGTCCGCGCATCGGCCAGCCCTTGGGAACGATCCAGCGCCCGGTACCCAGCGAGGAAATCAAAAGAACCTCACGCAGGCCTTTGCGTTTGCGCATGCAGATCGCCGCCACCTGAAGATGCGGCGGGCGACGGCCAAGCAGACCTGCCAGAAAATTTCCAAAACCGCGCATCACAAGCCCCCGGTGGGGGACAGCACGCCTGTTGGCGGATCGCCGGGCCGGCTTTCTGATGTCGCAGGATCAATCATCGCCATCCACCTTTCCACGCAGCACCTTCACCTCGCCGCGCACCGCCTTGGCTTTCAGCCGTCGTCGCTGGCTGCCCAGCGTGGGTTTGGTGGCCACCCGCCGTTTTGGCGCGACAAGCGCCGCGCGGATCATCTCGGCCAGTCGTTCGCGTGCAAGTTCCCGGTTGCGCGCCTGGCTGCGTGTTTCCTCGGCGCGGATCACGATGGCGCCATCCTGGGTCCAGCGCCGGCCGGCCAGCCGTTTCAGCCGGGCCTTCGCCGCCGGGGCCAGATGCGGCGATCGTTCCGCCTCAAACCGCAGCTCAACCGCTGTTTCAACCTTGTTCACGTTCTGCCCGCCCGGCCCCTGTGACCGGGTAAAGCTCTCACTCAGCTCCCATTCGGCAATCGTGATGGTGTCGTTGATCCGCAGCATGGCGCCAAGCTAACCGTATGGACGCAAAACGGAACCCCTGCCTTCGACTTTGTACAAATATCCCACGGGGGTCCGGGGGTGTGAAACCCCCGGCTTCATGCCAGAAGCCGCGCACCATCCTGCCCGGTGATGCGCGCGGTCACGATCGTGCCTTCGGGCATGTCGCGGTCAAAGGCGACCTCGGTGAAGAACTCGGTCCGGCCCAGGCGCGGGCCTTCGGTCAGGATCACGCGATCCTGCCCGACCTCGGCGGCCAGATGGCGCGCCAGCGCGGCTTCGCCCGCCGCGCGCAGCCGCGCCGCACGTTCCTTGACCGCGGCGCCCGACACCTGCGGCATCCGCGCGGCGGGCGTGCCCTTGCGCGGGCTGAAGGGAAAGACATGCAGGAAGGTCAGCCCGCAGTCTTCGACCAGCCGCAGCGAGTTTTCGAACATCGTCTCGGTCTCGGTCGGGAAGCCCGCGATGATGTCGGCGCCAAAGACGATGCCGGGGCGCAGGCGGCGTGCCTCTTCGCAGAACCGGATCGCATCATCGCGCAGGTGGCGGCGCTTCATCCGCTTCAGGATCATGTCGTCACCGGCCTGAAGGCTCAGGTGCAGATGCGGCATCAGGCGCGGCTCGGTCGCGATCGCCAGCATCAGGTTCTCATCCGCCTCGATCGAATCGATCGAGGAAATCCGCAGCCGTGGCAGGTCGGGCACCAGCCGCAGGATTCGCATCACCAGATCGCCCAGCCGCGGCTGGCCCGGCAGATCGGCCCCCCACGAGGTCAGATCGACCCCGGTCAGCACCACCTCGTTGAAACCGCGATCACGCAGGCGCTTGATCTGGTCCACCACCACCCCGGCGGGGACAGATCTGGAATTACCCCGGCCATAGGGGATGATGCAGAAGGTGCAGCGGTGATCGCAACCGTTCTGGACCTGCACATAGGCACGATGACGGCCAAAGCCGTCAATCAGATGGCCGGCGGTTTCGCGCACCGACATGATGTCATCGACCTGCACCTTTTCGGTCTGGCCGATCAGATCGGGCGCTGCGATGCCCCGCCAGGTTTCGGCCTGCATCTTTTCGTGGTTGCCCACGACCCGGGCGACCTCGGGCATGGCGGCAAAGGTCTCGGGCTCGGTCTGGGCGGCACAGCCGGTGACGATGATCGCGGCTTGCGGGTTTTCGCGCGACAGGCGGCGGATTTCCTGCTTGGCCTTGCGCACCGCCTCGGCGGTCACGGCGCAGGTGTTCACGACCACGGCGCCCTCCAGGCCCGCGGCGGCGGCAAGTTCTTTCATTGCCTCGGTTTCATAGGCGTTCAGGCGACAGCCGAGCGTGGCGAAAACCGGGGGTCTCACAGGTGTGCCAGGAACAAGGGGGTCAGCACCCCGTCAAAAACATGCGCGACCGGGCCGGTCATCCAGACCCCATCCGCGCGCCAGTCGATTTCCAGCGTGCCGCCATCGACATCGACGATCACCCGCCGCCCGGTCAGACCGCGCAGATGCGCCGCCACCGCCGTGGCACAAGTGCCTGAGCCGCAGGCCAGCGTGATGCCCGTGCCGCGTTCCCAGACCCGCATCCGCAGCCGGTCGGGGCCGGTCACGCTGGCGAATTCCACATTCGTGGCCTGCGGAAACAGGGGGTCATGTTCCACCTTCGCACCCCAGCCCGCGACATCGACGGTCTCGGCGTCAGGGACGAAAAAAACGCAATGCGGGTTGCCCATGCCCACCGCGACCGGATCGCCCGGAAGCGGCAGATGGGTCAGGTCCAGATCGCGTGCCAGCGGAACCTGCGCCCAGTCCAGCATCGGCGCGCCCATGTTCACGCTGGTCAGCCCATCGGCCCGCCGCCGCGCGGCAAGCCGCCCGCGCCGGGTGACAAGCGTCACCGAATCCTGCCCCAATTGATCCATCATCCAGGCGCTGACGCAGCGCGTGGCATTGCCACAGGCGCCGGCCTCGGTCCCATCGGCGTTCCAGAAGGTCAGGCGGAAATCGGCATCTTCGGCGGGCAGAACCACGGCCAGCTGGTCAAAGCCCACGCCCCGATGCCGATCGCCCAGCGCGCGCGCCAGCGCAGGCGTGACCGGATCGGCGCCGCTGCGGGCGTCGATCACCACGAAATCATTGCCAAGCCCATGCATCTTCATGAAGGGCAGGCCCGGGGGCATGCGTGTGTGTTCCATGGCGCGCATATACGTCCGCTGAACGGATTCTTCCAGTGGTGCGATTTTTCGCAACTTTTGCCCTTGACCCGCCCGGCGCTGGTTTATAGGAAGCGCCATGTGATGGGCCCGTAGCTCAGTTGGTAGAGCAACTGACTTTTAATCAGTGGGTCACAGGTTCGAATCCTGTCGGGCTCACCACTTTTCCAGTTGTGACTGTCGGGTGACACCCGACTTGGCCATTTGTGACAGGGTTCCTGTCCATTGGTGCAATCTCGGTCAGCAGAGTTGCTTGGTCAAGGTTGGCTAACTGAAAAATGGCTCCACTGCTGCAGTGACTGAACTCTAAGCGATATCCGTCCGAACACCATCAGGGATCGTTTCGTGGCACGTACCTAACCGTACATGCAACATGCAGGGCTCGCTTTGACCTTCCAAAACGATCAAGCGGTAATTAGCTCAGCGATCTTGGCCGCGACTTCCGCCATCGACTCTTCGGCAGTACTCAAACCTGCCCGGGACGCCAATAGAAGGCTAACTGCCTCAAGCTCCTCATAGGTTGTTCCATGAACAACCGGGACTAGTCGCTCGCGTCGTAGGAGCGCAGACAGTTCTTTGTCCGCGACTCCTTCTGCTGGTAGTCGTCGCAACATCGCGGGTGTCACCAAAACGATACCAACGCGCGAATTTACCAAGCCCCTATCAATTGCGCGCATCATTGGAACACCGAGGCCAAGATCTTTCTCACTGAACCAAACGCGCACACCTTGGGCTTCGAGCAAGTCATGCAGTTCTTTGGCAGAGCCTTGCCTGTCATCCCAAGCATGGCAGAGAAATACGTCTCGAAGATCAGGCCGGGAGGCTGCCAGGTGCTCCACATTTTCTCGAATCGGCGTGAGCGCCAGCACTTGCTCAGGCGTATACAACATAGCCGAACTAGCACCCGACCACCGCGGTTTCACGGTGCGACGGCCTGCGCCACTGCTGGCCCTACTACTGCTCCCTGAAGAGCGCGAAGGAGGAGCGCTTGAAGCGTAACTGCTATATCCGCCGCCGAACCCGCCGTAGCTTCTAGATCGACCGTAACGTCCTCCACATGCGGGACAATTGGCCGCTGCTGCCGCTGATCTGTGACCGTATACTGGTGCCGTGCATCTAGCCATGCTTTTTCCTTTATTTCACCGCGGCCCGAGTTGGCGGAAATGCGGATGCATACTTGCTGTTGTTAACCATCGTCTGAAATACTCATGGGTTATCTCTCTCGGACAGTGGTGTTCGGATTCGCCTTGCCGTGCTTCGCAGTAACGAACCGGCCACTGATAGCACTGCGATAACTCCCATTGGTTGATCCGCTCTTCCCCGGCGCCTCCTTCACTGTCGTCCGCGGATGCGACTTCCCGTACGACTTTGTCACGTAGCGGCCAGATTTTGCACTGCGGTATCCACCGCCACCATTTCCCTTACCAGCCATTGAACTGCTCCTTTCTGTTGCATTTTGAACTGAGTGGACTAATACTTCCATTGAGTCCCCATATGGACAGTCTATATGAGGACTTTTTTGACAGTCAAGTCCAAAAGAGGACGGCAGGAGGATTCATGCAATCACACATAGGCTCTGCGCCCGGACAAGGCGCGGAAGCGTTTAGGATTCCAGCCATCATGGACGCTTTTTCTAGGCTTGCGGAAGACTGGGAGCTCTCGACTGATGAACAGATTACGCTGCTTGGCTCGCCAGGGCGCTCAACTTTCTTCAAGTGGAAGAAATCGGGGGGTAATCTCCCCCACGATACTATTGAGCGTATTTCTCACTTGCTCGGCATTTACAAATCTCTGCAGATAGTCCTGCCCAACCCTGAAGCGGCCGATGAATGGGTAAAAAAGCCTAACGCTTTTTTCGATAATCGAAGCGCACTCGACGTGATGCTCGATGGAAACGTTGTCGATATCTACAAAGTGAGAGAATACCTTGATGCACAACGCGGCGGATGACTTTGGTGTTACGCAAATCGACGATGTCTTCTATGTACTTATACCTTCGCGTTTCCCACCCGTACCGCTTTATCAGCGCATAGCGGGTGGGCATGACGATGAGGTTGCAGCGGTCGCAGAACTTCACAATCCGCGTGTCAAGGAAAAGCAGCGCCTGCTCGGGCAATGGGGTGTAGCCGTAGACGATGCGTCTCCACGTTTTCAAAACTGGAACCATGCTCCGTTCGCCTATTCGAACCCGGAAGGGAGTTGGTTCTTCGATCGGTTCGTACGCTGCCTGGAAATGTCGCAAGATAAACAGACTGCTTTGGCGGTCTCTGTCGCGAAGCGAGAGCTATTTCTTAGTCGCACAGCAGAAGCTCCGACCGGACTAGACATGCGAATGTTGAGCCGAAAGGTATCTGGTCAGTTTCTGGACTTGCGGGCGGTATCCGTCGAACTTTCCCAGTCGGAGCGGCGTAAACTTGGAAAGTCACTATTGGAGCGCGCCATGGCGGAAGGTCTGTCAGGCGTGCTATTCCGTTCCACCGAGCGACCAAGCGGCATTCGCATCTGCGTAACGGACGGCGATGTCCTTGATCGAGCTATTCAAGGAGAGCACTTCAGGTATTCGTGGGACGGTGAAAAAGTTGCGTCTCTCTATGCGTTCAACAACTCTGGCGATGACGAACAAAACCTAATCGACCCCCGAACCCTAAGCCTAGATGCCGACATCCTCGCTGCATAGTACCCGTATTTACTAGCTTAAACCGCTGTGTGTGGGAGGCGAAAAGTCCCGATTCGACAAATGCAGCGCGCGGGGATCAGATTCCCATTCGTGTTGTCGTCGTTCTGTTGACCTGCCACGGGATTTTTCCTCCACCGTCGATTAGAGTCCGGCCCAACCTGCTCTGCCCCCTGAGAACTGGACCGCCTGAAGCTGGAGTTTTCCGCTATGTTTCCCTGGCTGGGAGAGGAGCGGAAACGCATGAAGGCATCGAAGTTCACGGAGGCGCAGAAGGCGTTCATCCTGAAGCAGGGCGAGGAAGGCACGCCGGTCGCAGAGATCTGCCGCAAGGCCGGGATCAGTCAGGCGACCTACTTCAACTGGAAGAAGCGATACGGCGGCTTGCTGCCGGACGAGATGCGGCGGCTGAAGCAGCTTGAGGACGAGAATGCTCGGCTGAAGAAGATCGTGGCCGACCTGACGCTCGACCGCGAGATGTTGCAGGACGTCATCCGCCGAAAGCTCTGAGGCCTGTCCGGAAGCGACAGCTGGTCGACGGGATGTTGGTCGATTGGGGCGTGTCGATCCGCCGGGCCTGCCGGGCTCTGCGGTTTGACACCTCGACCTACCATTACAAATCCCGCCGCACCGGACAGGCCGGCCTTGAACGACGGATCAAGGAGATTTGCGAGACCCGTATTCGCTACGGCTATCGACGGGTGCATGTGCTGCTGCGCCGGGAGGGTTGGCAGGTGAACATCAAGAAGACCCGCAGGATTTACAACGAGTTGGGGCTTCAGCTCCGTAAGCCTCCGGGGAGGGCCGTCTTTCTGACTTGAGGCTCACGGCGTAGGTCCGGCGCTATGTCCGACCATAGATACAGACCTGAAGTAGAGATCCTTTCTGTCACCGATACCGGGCGCCGTCGGCGCTGGACGGATGAAGAGAAGGTGCGCATCGTTGAAGAAAGCTTTGGCGGTAGAGGGCGTGTCGCCGAGACAGCCCGGCGTCATGATATTGGCCGCACCCTGCTGGTGCGCTGGCGTCGCCAATACCGCGAAGGCAGGCTGACGGGCGGCGATGCACGACCGCAGTTCACACCGTTGGCCATCGCCGCTCCTGAGGAAGCTGAGGATCAAGGCGGACCGTTTGCACC
>NZ_JBKFEY010000110.1:0-670 GCF_046507575.1 Pontitalea aquivivens
CTGGATTGGGCTCTACACCCACACGGCAGCCACGATTGCCACTTTCGCCCTTTTCGGTTGCGCGTGCTGCGTGATCGCCCTGCGTGGGGTAGCTGCGCGTAATCGGACTGCAGGAGGAACAGGACAATGACGAGCGAAAAAGATCGGTCGAGAAGCTTGGCCGAGGAACTGAGTGGACTGACGTATGCCCAGCTCTCCGCACCGGATATCGAGCAGACGCGCAAGCTGATTCTGGACTATATGGGAGTGGCCTTCGGTGGTTGTGATCTGCCGTGGGCTGTCTCGCTACGCGACTGGGCCGCCCGCTTCGAAAACACGGGAAGAGCCGGTATCCTGGGTTCGGACATGCGTGTGGGCGCCCATATAGCGGCGCTCGTCAACGGAGCCGCCGCGCATGGCTACGAACTGGACGACACTCATGATGCATCGACCAGCCATCCGGGTGGCGTCGTGATCAGCGCAGCATTCGCCGCTGCCGCCCAGTCCGGTATCAGCGGCGAGGAACTGCTTGCTGCGATTGTCGCCGGGTACGAGGCCATGGTGCGTATCGGTATGGCCGCAAACGCTCCCGAAGGCATGGAAGCTGGATTCCATCCGACCGCTATCGTTGGCGGGTTCGGAGCGGCGACGGCCGCCGCGAAGCTCTACCGGCTCGACGCAGACGCCATGC
>NZ_JBKFEY010000111.1:0-670 GCF_046507575.1 Pontitalea aquivivens
ATAGGGTGTCTGCGTCGAGCCGGTAGAGCTTCGCGGCCGCTGCCGCCGCCCCGAACCCGCCGACGATAGCGGTCGGATGGAACCCAGCTTCCATGCCTTCGGGCGCGTTTGCTGCCATGCCGACGCGCGCCATGGCCTCGTAGCCGGCGACAATCGCAGCAAGCAGTGCCTCGCCGCTGGCGTCGGATTGGGCGGCAGCGGCGAATGCTGCGCTGATCACGACGCCGCCCGGATGGCTAGTCGATGCATCGTGGGTGTCGTCCAGTTCGTAGCCATGCGCGGCGGCTCCGTTGACGAGCGCCGCCACATGGGCGCTCACACGCATGTCCGAACCCAGGATACCGGCCCTTCCCGTGTTTTCGAAGCGGGCGGCCCAGTCGCGTAGCGAGACAACCCAAGGCAGGTCACAACCGCCGAAGGCCACTCCCATATAGTCCAGGATCAGCTTGCGCGTCTGCTCGATATCCTGTGCGGAGAGCTGGGCATACGTCAGTCCACTCAGTTCCTCGGCCAAGCTTCTCGACCGATCTTTTTCGCTCGTCATTGTCCTGCTACTCCCGCAGTCGGATTGCGCGCGGCTACCCCGCGCAGGGCGATCACGCAGCACGCGCAACCAAAAAGGGCGAAAGCGGCAATCGTGGCTGCCGTGTGGGTGTAGAGCCCAATCTGA
>NZ_JBKFEY010000112.1:0-652 GCF_046507575.1 Pontitalea aquivivens
TGGAGAAATGACTATGGACTACGAAACACTGAAGATCGATCGGGACGGGCCGTCCTTCGTTGTGACCCTCAACAGGCCGTCCCGCCGCAACGCAATCAGCCTGCAGTGCATGGACGAGATACTCGATGCGTGCCGTCAGGGCGAGGCAGAATCTGACAGCCGGGCGGTCATTCTCACGGGCGGTCCCGACTACTTCTCTGCCGGTGCGGATTTGAACGAGGCGCGAGCGACGCAGGGAGCGGTTGTCACCGTGGACTATCTGAACGCATGGCACCGCCTGAATGCGGGCCTCGAGAACCTCAAGAAGCCGGTCCTCGCCGCGATCGAGGGATTCTGCATGACAGGCGGATGGGAGTTGGCCCTCGCCTGCGATATCCGGGTTGGCGCCGAGGGTTCAACATACGCCATGACCAGTTCGAAGATCGGTTCCGTGCCGGGCGCCGGCGGCACTCAGAGACTGCCCCGCGTGGTCGGAATTCCGAAGGCGCTCGAAATCATGTTCTCCGGGGATGTCATCGACGCCCAGGAAGCCTATCGGATAGGCGCGCTCAATCGACTGACGCCGAAGGGCGGGGCGCTGGACGAGGCCAAGAAGATGGTAAAGGTCTACGAGAATCGCGCACCGACCAGCCTGCATTTTCTCAAGAGGGTT
>NZ_JBKFEY010000113.1:0-652 GCF_046507575.1 Pontitalea aquivivens
GGGAGAAATGACTATGGACTACGAAACACTGAAGATCGATCGGGACGGGCCGTCCTTCGTTGTGACCCTCAACAGGCCGTCCCGACGCAACGCGATCAGCCTGCAGTGCATGGACGAGATACTCGATGCGTGCCGTCAGGCCGAAGCAGAACCTGACAGCCGGGCGGTCATTATGACGGGCGGTCCCGACTACTTCTCTGCCGGCGCGGATTTGAACGAGGCACGCGCGACGCAGGGAGCGGTTGTCACCGTCGACTATCTGAACGCCTGGCACCGCCTGAACGCGGGCCTCGAGAACCTCAAGAAGCCGGTCCTCGCCGCCATCGAGGGATTTTGCATGACAGGCGGCTGGGAACTGGCCCTCGCCTGCGATATCCGAGTTGGCGCCGAGGGGTCGACATACGCCATGACCAGCTCGAAGATAGGCTCCGTGCCGGGCGCCGGCGGCACTCAGAGACTGCCCCGCGTGGTCGGAATTCCGAAGGCACTCGAAATCATGTTCTCCGGGGATGTCATCGACG
The DNA here is from genome assembly GCF_046507575.1 of Pontitalea aquivivens. Lineage (NCBI taxonomy): Bacteria > Pseudomonadati > Pseudomonadota > Alphaproteobacteria > Rhodobacterales > Paracoccaceae > Pontitalea > Pontitalea aquivivens. The sequence goes on from NZ_JBKFEY010000113.1 coordinate 522, forward strand.
CCCAGGAAGCCTACCGGATTGGCGCGCTCAATCGGCTGACGCCGAAGGGCGGCGCGCTGGACGAGGCCAAGAAGATGGTAAAGGTCTACGAGAACCGCGCGCCGACCAGCCTGCATTTTCTCAAGAGAGTC
>NZ_JBKFEY010000114.1:0-619 GCF_046507575.1 Pontitalea aquivivens
GCCTCGGCACGGGCCTCCGAGGCCGCAAGCGCGGCGCGCAATCTGGCAATCTCGGAAGCGTTGTTCGACATGGCCAAGACCTACCACACCGGCATCGGAAAGCCCATGCAAACAAGGCCAATGAGGCCAATTTATCCCGCCTTTGCAGGGCGTTGGGTCCAGCGTGGATTGCGCCAGTCGATCCCCTCCAGAAGATAACCGAGCTGGGCCGCGGAGATCTGCACCGCCTCGCCAGCACCGCTGCTCGGCCAGATGAACTTCCCGGCCTCCAGCCGCTTTGTATAGAGCGACATGCCAACCCCGTCATGCCAGAGCAGTTTGACCAGGTCCCCCTTGCGTCCCCGGAAGCAGAATATCTCGCCCGCGTGCGGATCGCGACCGAGCCCCTGCTGGACCTGTAGCGCCAAGGTGTTCATGCCGCGCCGCATGTCAGTCACCCCGCCCGCGATCCAGACGCGCACCCCCGCCGGGAACGCGATCATGACGGATCCAGGGCTTGCACGAGGCGCGCCAGCACCATCGGGTCAATTGTGGCCGCCACAGACAGGCGACGGCCATTCGCGAGGGTAATATCTGCCGTCAGGACCTCGGCTGTCTCTGGCGTCGGGACCGGTGCAAA
>NZ_JBKFEY010000115.1:0-593 GCF_046507575.1 Pontitalea aquivivens
TGAGAATTGACCCATGTGCAACCCTGCCTCGGCTTGAACCAGCTGGAGGCATACGGAGTGATCGACATGGGATTTTTGAAGGTTATCAGGAAGTGGGCGCTGCGGGACAAGATGCCCATTCGCGAGATCGCGCGGCGCACGGGCATTTCGCGTAACACAATCAAGAAGTATTTGCGTGAGGGGATTGTTGAGCCTGCGTTCCAGACGCCGGACCGGCCGAGTAAGCTGGATCCGTATGCCAAGCAGCTGACAGCTTGGCTTGTTTCGGATCAACGCAAATCACGCAAAGAACGCCGGACGGCGAAGCTGATGCACGCCGATCTGGTGAAGCTGGGATATGACGGCTCCTACGAGCGCGTTGCGGCCTTCGTTCGGGAATGGAAAGGCGAACGGCAGCGGGCGCATCACACGACGGATCGTGGAACTTTCGTGCCGCTGGTGTTCGCACCGGGCGAAGCGTTCCAGTTCGACTGGAGCGAAGATTGGGCCTATGTCGGTGGCGAGCGGATCAAGCTGCAGGTCGCGCATATCAAGCTGTCGCACAGCCGCGCCTTTCTGGTGCGGGCCTATCTGCTGCAAACGCATGAGATGCT
>NZ_JBKFEY010000116.1:0-590 GCF_046507575.1 Pontitalea aquivivens
AGCGCAGCCTGTGCGATGTGAACCGCGGCGAGCCCCACCAAGGGACGATTGCCGTTCCAGGTGAGCGTCAGGATGCGAGCAGCGTCGCCACCCGTGCCAAGCGCGTTAGATGCCGGCACCCTGCAGTCGTCGAAAAGGATCTCCGAGAGGTGTCCTTGCTGGAGGCCGAGGCTCTGAATTTCCAACGCCTCGTAAGGCGACGCATCCCGTTCGACGACGATGCGGCGCATGATGTTGCCCTTGTCACCGTGCCCTGCCGAGCAGGTTGCGATCATGATATCGCTGGCCGTCCCGTTTGTGATCCACATCTTGCGTCCGTTGATGACCAACTCGCCGCCGTCCTCGACAACCCGGGTGCGGACCCCCCGCGGGTCCGATCCCGTGTCCGGCTCGGTTGTTCCGGTACAGCATATCTTTCTGCCCGCGATCAAATCGGGGAGAAACCGCGCGCGCTGCTCTTCGCTGCTATCGGCGTGGATACGCGCGACAGTGCATTCATGCGACAACAGCGAGATCGCCATCGCCGGAGGCAGTTGCTCGAACACCAGACCGAAGTCGAGCATCTTCATTCCGCTGCCTCCCGATTCCTC
>NZ_JBKFEY010000117.1:0-585 GCF_046507575.1 Pontitalea aquivivens
AGGAAGACGTGGCGCGGTGAGTCCCTCCCGGGCGAACACTGAATAGATTTTCAGCATCGCCTCCTTGGGAAGGGGCCGGTCTTTGTCATGGGCGGCCAGAATCGGGGCGATCTCGGTCGCCACCATGCTGCGGGCAGAATCCTGGACGATGCTCTGCTCATCCGTTAGTGAAAAGTCCATGCTCGACCTCTTTTTAGGTTTAGCTAAGCTGCTGTTGACTTTCGATGCCCTTCTACGGACACGCTCTGGAGGCTGGTCGCCGGCTCACTGCCTTTTCAGGTCCCGCAGTCACCTGCTTCTCCGCTGGTCGAGCCAACGGCTCCCATGCCCCCGGCCCTACAAACGGCTCAGGGCAGTTCTGGCCGTCTATAAGCGCCCCAATGGAATGTCAAACGAAATTTCACTAGACGATACCAGTTCCATTATATATGCTCGGCTTTCATCCTGGGTCCGATGACTGGATGGGCGAGACGCGGGGCGGGCAGATTCCTAGCGTTTATGCGTGAGGAGGTCGCCTGGAGCGCCTGCGCCGCATTCAGGACATCTGATAAGGCACTGAGGAGGCTGAATGAGCGACGGAGAGCT
>NZ_JBKFEY010000118.1:0-569 GCF_046507575.1 Pontitalea aquivivens
CCAGCAGTTCCTGTCGGGAACCTGGAACGCGACCGACACGCTCCTGCGCGCGGGGGATCGGATAGAACGAACGGCCGAGGGCCTTCCGTATCTCAAGTTTGGCTCCAGAGAGCAGTCCAATCGAATGCATACCGGATAACCCGACGTGGCCGCTCTCCGCCCGGAGTTGCGGCGCAGACCGGCCGCGTGCCGGTTCGGAGGTCCAGATCGAGCAAGCGATCGCGCCTCGTATTTCCTTTCGGTGCCCCTGAAGAGAGCCACTCGATCCGGATGAACTCGATTGGCAACGTCGCCGTCCAAAAGGACGTTGACCCCAAGGCGAAGGTGGAAGCGGATGGCCGGATCGCTATCTGGCCATGCGGTGCGCGCGTCCCTGGGCGTCCACGGTGCACACCGCTTTCGAATGAAGCAACCTGCCGGTTCTGCCGCAGGGTTGCGACTGCTCGACGCCGCGCGACCGATGAACGGCGAGACGCTGTAGGCGGCTCGCGCCGCCCCTCGCTCGGGCCGGTCTCCGGTGTCCGCCGGAAGCGGGTCCGATCCCGGCGAACAGCGAAACGTCTCGGGCG
>NZ_JBKFEY010000119.1:0-547 GCF_046507575.1 Pontitalea aquivivens
GTGCACACCGGTATGCAGATGGACCTGACCTCGGCCATCCAGTTCGAGACATTCCTCGAAACAGCGATCTTCACGACCGAGGATCGACTGGAGGGGTTCTCCGCATTCCTCGAGAAGCGGTCGCCCAAGTTCAAAGGCCGCTGACCACATGACTGTCGGGGCGTCTTACCTCGCACTGAGCGGTGCCGCACAAATCAACCCTATCGGAGCAAGCAATGCCGGAAGACAAAAAATATAGTGACATTATCTACACCGTTGCCGACGGAGTCGCGACGATCACGATAAACCGCCCCGAGCGCATGAACGCTTGGCGTGAGGACACCTACTACGAGATCATCGAAGCGCTGACGGACGCGGGGTGGGACAAGTCAGTCGGGGTCGTCGTTATAGCCGGAGCCGGCGGCAAGGCATTCGGTGTCGGCGGCGATTCCGGAGACAAGAAGTCGAGCCGCGCCGGACAAGGCATCATCGGCGTGCCGATCGATGCGATCCATACCTTGATCCGCGATATTCCGAAGCCTGTTATCGCAAAAGTTGACGGGTTCGC
>NZ_JBKFEY010000012.1:0-93532 GCF_046507575.1 Pontitalea aquivivens
GAAGCCCCGCAGCGATTCCCGAAAAACCACCGCAAAGGCCGGGGAATCGGCCCCTGCCCGCCTGTGCGAATGGGTTTGGCGATGCAGGACAGCCCCCAGGTGCCCCGGTCTGCCCCGGGATTCCGCGCCCCAAATCTGTTGACGCGTTGATCCGATCGATCATCATCGGATCAGGGAGGACTTCATCATGTGTCAGATCTTTTCGGGTCAGGACCCGACCCGCTACGAATCGGTTACCCGCCGACTGCGCCTGAACGGCCAGTCGACAAGCATCCGTCTGGAACGGGCATTCTGGTTGATTCTCGACCAGATGGCCACCAGTGAAGGCACAACCACACCCGCCTTTCTGTCGCGGTTGCATTCCGAAGTGCTGGAGCAACATGGCGAGGCGACGAACTTCACATCCCTGCTGCGCTGTGCCTGCACCATCCATCTGGGCGAACTGGACAAGGTGCCACAGGTCGGGCGGCGCCCGCCGGTCCGGCCCGAGACCCGGGTCGCGGCGGAATAGCCCGAAAATGTGAATGTAGTATCGGGTTACTACCCCCTGCCGAAATTGGTCCGTTAGCCTTACCAAAACCCCGGATTTGAAGGGTTACGGCGAAGTCTGACCATCGAGCTACCGCGCGTCGGGGAGGCGCGTGGCGGGCACCCGCCCGAAACGGACCAAACCAAGGGAGGAAAATCATGAAAAGATCAGCGATTATTGCCGGACTGTTCCTGTCCACCGCGCTCGGCACAGCCGCAAGCGCGCAGGACAATATGGAGAAACTGTCCAACATGCAGCGCACCGACGCCACTTTTACGGTAATCGACCAGACCGGCCCGACCGCCGAGGCGCTGGCGGCGATCGTGCCCCACATCAAGGTCCCCGATGGATTCGAGGCCAGCCTGTATGCAATCGTTCCCGATGCGCGTTCGATGGCGGTGGCGCCGCAGGGCACGGTTGTCTTCGTCGGCACCCGCAAGGACAAGGTCTGGTCTGTCGTCGACCGCGACCGCAACCGCGTGGCCGATCAGGTCATGGATTTCGCGCCCTCGGTCACCTTTGACATTCCCAACGGGCCCTGCTTCTCGAAGGACGGGTTCCTGTATATCGCCGAACGCAACCGCGTCCTGGTGTTCCCCGCGGCCGAATTCTTTTTTGAAGGGCCGGATCCGGCGGTGGGCACGGTCGTTGCCAAGGGCGAGCTGATCCCGGCAGACGAAGAAAGCTTCAACCACACGGCCCGGATCTGCCGCGTGGGGCCCGATGGCAAACTTTATATCTCGCTGGGTCAGCCGCATAACATTCAGCCCGCCGACAAGGTGGAACTTTATGACAAGATCGGCATCGGCGGGATCGTCCGCATGAACACCGACGGATCGGGGCGTGAGGTCTATACCCGCGGCATCCGCAACTCGGTCGGGCACGATTTCAACCCGGCCAATGGTGATCTGTGGTTCACCGACAATCAGGTTGACGGCATGGGTGACGACATCCCCCCGGGCGAGCTGAACCGCCAGACCGCCGCCGGCCAGCACTTTGGCTTCCCCTGGACGAATTCGCGCATCGAGATCCCCGATTTCAAGGGCGTTCCCCGCCCCGAAGGCGTTGAATTCGTCGAACCGCAGGTGGAAATGCAGGCGCATGCCGCCGATCTTGGCATGAGCTTCTACAAGGGCAATTCCTTCCCCGAAGAATATCGCGGTGGCATCTTCTCGGCCCAGCACGGGTCGTGGAACCGCACCGTGCCGGTGGGCGCGCAGGTGATGTTCACCCGCCTGGATGAGGAAGGCAACGCCGCGGGCACCGAGGTCTTTGCCTCGGGCTGGCTGAATAAAGAGACCGGCGAATACCGCGGTCGGCCAATGGATATTGCCTTCCTGCCCGATGGCTCGATGCTGGTATCCGATGATTTCGCCGGCGCGATCTGGCGCATCGCCTATGTGGGAACACCTGCGCAATGAGATTGATTGCGGTTCTGGCTCTCGGCGGGGTTATCCTCGCCGGGGGCGTCCCTGCCGATGCGGCAGGCACATCGGATGCGGAAAAACCGGCATCTTTGTCGGACCCGGTTGTGGAAGCCACGGGCGACCGGGCAGCGGGCCGGATTCTGGCCGGCCAATGCCGCACCTGTCATGGCCTGGATGGCATGGCGCAGATCCCCATCGCCCCCCATATCGGTGGCGAGCCGGTGGACTATATCATCCATCAGCTGACAGCCTTCCGTGATGGCACGCGCGAACATGAGATGATGTCGATCGTCGCGCGGTCGCTGAGCGATCAGCAGATCCGTGATCTGGCGGCCTGGTATTCGGGGCATTCCGTCACCGTCGCCCCCCCCGCCGACCCCGCCGCGGCGCCAGAGGCCTGTCTGGCCTGCCACGGCACCGACGGACTTGCCCAGATCCCCGATGCACCCAATCTGGCAGGCGAGACAAACATCTACATCGACACCCAGCTGAAAGCCTTTCGCAGCGGCAAGCGTGTGCATGACATCATGACACCGATCGCCCAAGGCATGACCGACACCGACATCCGTGCCGTTGCGGATTGGTATTCCGCCATCAAGATCAGGATCGATCTGGCCGAGTAGAGCCCGGCGAATGGCGGGTGTGACAGATGATGCGGGGCAGGCCCTCCATGCCGGGCCTGTCGCTCGACATTCGCCCCGATAACCTGACGCGCGGGGTGATCCATCTGGTTGCGGCGCGCTTTGCCGGCCATTTCGGCAATCTGGAACCGTTCGGCTGGGCGGTGACGCGCGCCCGGGCAGGACCCCGCCGGCCCGGGCGTAACAGCAAAGGCATCAGGCCGTTGTCACAGCCCCGCCAGAATGCGGTCGGCACGCTGGACAAGATCACCCTCGCCCGGGCCAATCGCCATTTCGCCGATGCGCTGATGCCAGTCGGCCACTGCCGCGGTCACGGCACCTGAAAAGCCCAGATCCTGCAGCGTCGCGACCACCTCGCGCATCTCGGCGGCGCGACGAAGGCCGTGGCTCATCATGCGTTCAAGGTTGTAGGCGCTCTGCCGGGGCCAGTCGATTTCCGGGTTCGACCCCATCAGCGAGGCCAGAACCTGTGCCTCAACCCCGGCGCGGCGGGCGGCAAGAAAACATTCCGCATGCAGTGCTTCGATACCCTTGACCATCACCGAGCGCAGCATCTTGACGCTGGACGCATCGCCCACCCCCATACCAGCAACCTGCACCGCCATGCCCAGCGCCGCCAGCTGCGCCGCCGCCGTGTCGGCATGCGGCCCCGACAACAGCATCGGCGTGCGATGCAGGCGCGGATGCACAGGCGCCATGATGGCCGTATCCACATAGCGCCCGCCTGCGCGTTCAATGACCCCGGAAGCCGCGCGCTTGGTCTCGGGCGCGCAGGAATTGCCGTCAAACCACAGCGCGCCGGGTGCAAGATGGGGCGCACATTCATCGGCCGCGGCCCGCGCCTGATCGGCGGTCACAAGGCAGAATACATGGCTTGCGCCCGCAAGCGCCTGTTCCCGGCCGCCGCAAACCGTAACGCCCCGACCGGCACCGGCTTTGACCAGCGGATCATGCGCCCCGGCATACAGCGATTTCAGGTCAAACGCCGAAATCGCCCCCACACCTTGCCCGTGCCACCCCTGGGCGAAGGCTTGCCCCGCCTCTCCAAATCCGATCAGCGCGATCTTCGGGCCCATTCCTGTCTGCATGATGCCACCTCCCTGCCTGTGACGGCAGGATCGCGCAAAGGTCCGCTGCGCCCAAGGCCCTATAGCCCGATCTTATGACCCCCGCCGGCTTTCTGAACCGAAGGACATCGTCCGCTTCATGCCCGAAGGTTCCCGCCATGCCGCAACATCCTGCGACCGGAATCTCCGGCTTGTCCCCGCCGCGCGAAACACCGCATGCCAGTCCGCCCCGGCACGGGGCACCATCGCCCGTTCCGTGCAGTGCAGCATCAGGCGCAGCGATGCGGGCAGGTGCGTGGGTGACAGACGATCAAGGTGGCCGGCCAGCCATTCCTGTGGCAACTGCACGTCAACCTGCAAGCCAAGCTTGTCGCATTCGTCGCGGGTCGGCGGGACATCCACCTGACCGTCGCGCAGATGCGCAAGGTCATAGCCAGTCATGAACCGGTTCAGGCCGGATAGACCCGCGCGATCAGGGATTCAAGCCCGGCGGCATCGACAGGCTCTGACCAGTGGTCGGTTCCATCGGCCAGGATCAATCGCAGCCCGCGCACATGCGCCGAGGTCTTGCCATAAATGCAGGTTCCCTGTCCGCAGGCAAGGTCGGGTCGGCGAGGCGCGGGGTCATGACAGCGTGGCGCAAATACGGGCAAGGCGGGCCATTGCCTCGGTCAGTTCGGCCTCTGAGGTCGCGTAGGAAATGCGGAAGCACGGCGAAGCACCGAACGCCGCCCCCGGAACCATGGCGACATGCCCGGCCTCCAGAACCCAGGCGCAAAAGTCACGGTCGGTCTGCAGCACCCTGCCCTCTGGCGTTGTCCGCCCAAGCAGGCCACCACATTCAGCAAAGACATAGAACGCCCCCTCGGGGCTGCGACAGCTGATGCCCGGGATCGCGTTCAGCGCCTCTACCACCAGATCGCGGCGTCGGCGGAAACTGTCGCGCCGCTCGGCCAGAAAGTCCTGCGGGCCGTTCAGCGCCGCCACCGCCGCCGCCTGGCTGATCGACGACGGACAAGAGGTTGACTGGCTTTGCACCACCCCCATCGCCCGGATCAGCGCCTCGGGGCCGCCACCATAGCCGATCCGCCAGCCGGTCATCGCATAAGCCTTGGAGACGCCGTTCACGGTCAGCGTGCGCCCCTTGAGCCGGGGCTCCAGCTGGGCGGGCGTGACAAAGCGGAAATGGTCGTAGACGATATGTTCATACATGTCATCCACCAGCAGCCAGACCTGCGGATGGCGCAACAGCACCTCGATCAGCGGTCTATAGTCGGCCTCGGAATAGGCCGCGCCGGTCGGGTTGGAGGGCGAGTTGAACAGCACCCAGCGCGTTCTGGGCGTGATCGCCGCCTCCAACTGGGCGGCAGTGATCCGAAAGCCGGTCGCGGGGCCACAAACCACCGGCACCGGAACGCCTCCGGCGATGCGGACGATATCGGGATACGACGTCCAGCAGGGCATCGGGATGATGACCTCGTCACCATCGTTCAGCGAGGCCATCATCGCATTGTACAGGATCTGCTTGGCACCTGTCCCCACGGTGATTTCCTCAAGGGCATAGTCCAGCCGGTTCTCGCGCAGGAATTTGTCGCGGATCGCCGCCTTCAGCGCGGGCGTGCCGTCAAGCGCGGTATATTTCGTCTCACCGCGGTCGATGGCGTCTTTCGCGGCCTCCCGGATCGGCGCTGGCGTATCGAAATCCGGTTCTCCGGCGCCAAGGATAATGACCGGCAGGCCCTGCCGCTTCATCGCATTTGCGCGGCCGGTGATCGCCAGGATCTCGGACACCTCAAGCGCGGCAATACGCTGCGCCGGGGTAAAGGCGGGCATGTCGGTCATTCCGGTCTCTCCCTGTACTCAGTCGATGTCAAACACCACGCCCTGTGCCAGGGGCAGCGCGCGGGAATAGTTGATCGTGTTGGTCGCGCGCCGCATGTAGGCCCGCCAGGCATCCGATCCGCTTTCGCGCCCGCCGCCTGTCTCTTTCTCACCCCCGAAGGCACCACCAATTTCCGCCCCGGACGTCCCGAGGTTCACGTTGGCGATGCCGCAATCAGACCCCGCCGCCGACAGGAACATTTCCATCTCACGCAGATCGGTGGTGAAGATCGAGGATGACAGCCCCGCCCCGACGGCGTTGTGCAGGTCGATTACGGTATCGAAGTCGCGGTAGGTCATCACATACAGGATCGGAGCGAAGGTCTCTTCGAGGACCGGACCGACCTGGGTGGGCATCTCGACCAGCGCGGGCCGGACATAGACCGCCGCTGCGGGTGCGACATCGTGCACCCGCTCGCCACCCGTCACGATTCCGCCAAGGCCACGGGCTTCCTCCAGCGCACGCTGCATCGCATCGTAGGCCGCTTCGTCAATCAACGGCCCGACCAGGGCCTGCGTGGTCAACGGGTTGCCGACGGTCACGCTTGACCAGGCCTTCTTCAGCCGCGGCAAGAACGCCTTGGCCACACTGTCATGCACGAACAGCCGCCGCATCGTGGTGCATCGCTGTCCCGCCGTGCCCATCGCACCGAAGGCAATCGCGCGCAGCGTCATGTCAAGATCAGCTGACGGGCAGACGATCCCGGCGTTGTTGCCGCCAAGTTCCAGAATCGTGCGGCCGAACCGGGCCGCGACCTTCGGCCCGACAATCCGCCCCATCCGCGTCGAACCCGTTGCCGAGATCAGCGCCACCTTCGGGCTTTCGACCAGCACCGCGCCGATGTCGCCTGCCCCGATCAGCAGTTGCGCCAGCGTTTCTGGCGCATCCCCAAAGCGGGCAAGCGCGCGGGTGAAAATGGCCTGCGTCGCCAGCGCGGTCAGCGGCGTCTTTTCCGAGGGCTTCCAGATCACGGCATTGCCGCAAATCAGCGCAAGCGCCGCGTTCCAGGCCCAGACCGCAACCGGGAAATTGAACGCCGTGATGACACCGACCACACCCAGCGGGTGCCAGGTTTCCATCATCCGGTGACCGGGGCGCTCGGTGGCAATGGTCAAGCCATACAACTGGCGCGACAGGCCGACGGCAAAGTCGCAGATGTCGATCATCTCCTGCACCTCGCCCAGACCTTCCGAGGGGATCTTGCCCGCCTCGATCGACACAAGCCGGCCCAGATCGGCCTTGGCGGCGCGCAGCTCCTCGCCCAGCAGGCGCACCAGTTCACCGCGGCGCGGGGCGGGAACCAGGCGCCAGACCTTGAAAGCCTGCTCTGCGGCATGGATGGCGGCTTGGGCATCGGCGGGGGTTGCCATCGGCAGGCGGCCGGTTTCCTCGCCGGTGACCGGGGTGCGCGCGATCAGGCTGCCCCCGGTACGGGCGACGGCGGGCACGCCAAGCCGCTCCAGGATGGCGGCAGCTTCGGCGGCGATGGTTTGGGAAGCGGTCATTGTCATTTCCTTTCAGGCAAGGGCATCAAGACAGGCGCGCCGCGAAGCGGCCTCGATCCCGGCGTAATGGTCGAATTCGTTCAGGACGACGGCACCAAGATCGGCCTCGAACCGGCGCTGGTTGGGGCTGGCAGCAAAGTCCTGCTGCGCGTCATCGCCAAGATTGGACTGGAATATCCCAGCGGCCGACACCGGCAGGAAATCCTCGTAAACAATCGGATCGGCCTGGATCAGACCTTTGTCCAAGGCGTCTTGTGCCGTGACCGGGCCGCGCCAGGCCTTGCCTGCCTCGGTCAGCGACCAGGAAAAATAACCAAGACCTTCGTGACGGATCGTGTCCCAGTCATCGGGAAAGGCGGCAAAGGTCGTCCGCAGGGCCGCAAGATAGTCTGCGGTGTTCGACCCATCGGCGGCAGGGCGGACAAGGTTCCGGGCTTCCGTCAGCAATCTGTCATAGAGTGCACGCCCCTTCGGGGTAAGCGCGATGCCGCGCTGCTCGATTTCACCGAACCGGGCAGTGTGCTGGCCGGGGACCCAGGTCTCGCCGTCACGGAACGCGACCGGCTCTTCAAGGGCCTTGAACGAGGTCTGGCGCAAAAGGATCGGGCAGCGCCGGGCGGGCGGCCCCTCGATCACGGCCTTGGGCACGATGCCATGCGCGGGCATTCGGTCCTGCACCATGTCAATGTCCAGCGTGCGCGGGGTCAGATGGTTGATATGCGGCCCACGGAAACAAACGACATCGGCAATCAGGCGGTGCGCGTCGTGCAGGCGGTGGTAAAGATCCGCGGACACACTGGCGCGATCATGCCAGCGGAACGTCTCCAGCACCTCGGCGACGAAGCGATCTGCGCCGGCGTCATCAAGGCCGCCCTCGACCTCTGCCTGCTCGACCAGGGCGATAGCGGCCGGCGTAAAGATCTGACGGGTTTCCAGCACGGCCTTGGCCTGGGCGCGAAGATCCACATCGGCAATCAGATCAAGGCGCAACAAGGAGGTGAAAACCCGGAACGGATTGCGACGGAGGCTTGCAGCCTCGACCGGGCGGAATGCGGTCGAATGAACCGGCACATTGGCCTCGGACAAGTCATAATAGCCGACGGGGAACATGCCCATCACACCAAAGACCCGCCGCATCATCGCCAGTTCGGCAGCTGTGCCAAGGCGGATCGCGCCGTGACGCTCATCCGAAATGCGGGCCAGTTCGTCGGTTGCGACCAGCCGCGCGCGCAGGTGCGGATCGGCGGCGAGGGTTTGCGCATTCACGCTGGCGACAAGATCCATCAGCGTACCATAGGCCGGCACTTCGTCACGATACATAGCGGACATTGCCGCCGAGAACCGGGCGCGGATGGTATCGGCAGAGACTTTAGAATGTGGCATGGCGTTTGGAATTTCCAAGAAGTTCATTTTCAAAACGCACCATATCGCTTGTTAAAGACCTAGTGTTGTGACAATTTCAAAGGGGTTTATGCGCTACGGGAATGAACATGCGTCGCAGCCTTTTGCCTGACCTGTCCATGCTGGCGACATTCGAGGCCGCCGCCCGCCACGGCAACTTCTCGCGCGCGGCCGAGGAAATGAGCCTGACACAAAGCGCCGTCAGCCGTCAGATCAAGGATCTGGAGGCCCGAACCGGCCAACGCCTGTTCGAGCGGATCCGGCAGCGTGTCGTGCTGTCCGAGGCTGGCGCCAGGGCCCTGCCCGAGGTGCGCCGCCTTCTGACAGAGGCGGAAAGCCTGATGCTTGACACGCTGGCCGCAGGCCCGGTGACCCAGCAACTGCGGATCGGCACCCTTCCGACCTTTGGGGTGCGCTGGCTGGTGCCACGGCTGGTCGACTTCATGGCCCTGAACCCGGCGATCGCGCTGACCATAGAATCGCGCGACAGACCCTTCAGCTTTGACGAGGATCCGTTGGACCTGACGATCCACTATGGCAAACCGGTCTGGCCGGGCGCGGTGGCGGATTTCCTGTGTACCGAGGTTGTCGTGCCGGTCGCCAGCCGCGCCATGGCCACCCGGATCGAGCCAACGCCCGAAGGACTGGCAGAGGCCCCGCTGTTGCACCTGCTCAGCCGCCCCCGCCTTTGGATGCAATGGTTCGACCTGTATGGGAACGGCGCTCCAATTTATCGGGGCCAGCGTTTCGACCAATTTTCCATGCTGATCGCCGCGGCGATTTCCGGCCTCGGAGTAGGGCTGCTGCCGACCTATCTTGTCGAACGCGAGCTGGCTTCGGGAGATCTGGTGCAGTTGCTTGATGCGCCAATGGAAACCGACAATGCCTATTATGTCGTGATGCCCGAGGACCGGCAGAACCATCAGGCCAGCAAGCTGTTCCGGGATTGGATTCTGGGCCAGATCGGCACCGCCAACCAGACACGAACGCCAGAGACAAAGCCACAGGCGGGAAAAACGTCAGCACGCTAGATCCCTCGGTCCGGCGGTCGAAGACGTCCCGGCAGGCAGGCAGGCCCTAATCAGTTTGCCACAGACTGATCAGCCAACATCCCGTCGCTTTCGGCGAATTGCACATCAATCAAACAGGGGCCGTCCAACGACAAGGCCCGGGTGAGGGCATCATGAAGACCCTCCAGGGTTGTAACGGCTGTCGCATTCACGCCGAAGGACTCCGCCACCTTCACCCAGTCCACGCCCGGCCTGTCCAGGGAAAGCATGTCAAACGCCGTTTGACCGGGCGTCGCGCCGACCTTGGTATATTCCCCTTGCAAGATCGCGTACTTGCGATTGTTCAGCAAGAGCGTCGTACAGGGCAGGTTCTCTCGTGCCTGGGTCCAGAGAGCCTGCAAGGTATACGCTGCAGATCCGTCCGCCTGAATGGAAACGACGCGACGATGACCTTGCCCAACGTCAGCGGCCCCAATCGCGGCGCCGGTCGCCATTGGCAAACCACCACCGATAGCGCCGCCGACCATGCTCAGCCAGTCACACGGGTTCACGTTAGCCAGACGCGCGGGAAAACCACTGCCCAAAGTGATTGCCTCGTCACAAACAATAGCATCCCGGGGCAACAGCGCACAAACCACCTCGGCAAAACCATCAGCATCAATCGGCCCCCTATGATCGATTGCCGGGATGTCTTGCACAACCTCGGGAGGCGCACAGGGCGTACCTCCCAGCGCCACCAAAACACCTGCCAGCGCGGCCAGGGCATCCTGATCAGGGCGTGACAATTCAATGATTTCGGCATCAGCCCGCGACAGCAGACTCGGCCGTCCAGGGTAAAGAAAAAACGCGGTCGGTGGCGGGCAGTTGACAAGGATCACATGATCATACGGTTCCAGGCTGTCGAGGGCATCTTCGACACCATACGGAACCCTTGGGAGTGGAAGGCGACCACGCCCAACCGGCAAGACGGATACGAGCGAACTCAACATCAGATCCACGCCCAGTTCCTGCAAGCCGGCAAGCAACATGTGTGCATCCGGCCCCACGGCGGGCGTCCCAAGCAGCAACAGGCTGCGCCCAGGCCCACGCAATGCGGAAACCGCACGCTCGATTTGAAACGGGGTCACCGGTTCAGGCCGCTCGATCAACCCCAGGGAACCAGGTGACGCGCCCAGCCCCCATGATACATCGGCAGGCAACACGAGCGTTGCGATCTTTCCATATGACTGCCTGGCCACCTGAACGGCTCTTGCAGCATATTCTCCAAGATCTTCGGGGGATGCAGGAAGGCCGCACCAATGACTGCATGTCTTTGCAAGCGCCACCACATCCGATGTCAACGGACTGTCATAAGGAACATGCGCCAAGGCATGATCCCCCACGATATTCACAATCCCTGCGCCCGCGCGGCGCGCATTGTGCAGATTGGCCAGACCATTCGAAAGCCCCGGACCACAATGCAACAGGGTTGCCGCCGGCCGCCGCGCGACCCGGAAATAGCCGTCTGCCATTCCGGTCACCACGTTTTCCTGCAGCCCAAGAACGCATCTGATCCCAGGAGAGCGGTCAAGCGCCGCAACAAAGTGCATTTCGCTGGTCCCGGGATTGGCGAAGCAAGTTGAAACTGCCCCATGGATCAGGGTTTCAACCAATGCTTCGGCACCAGAGAACGTCCGTTCGGTCACTGCGACCTCCTTTTCGGATGCGGCATCGATATTGTAGCCAGCCCCGGACCCGGTCAGTAAGGATGTGTTGCCGCGACAGCTGGTCGTGTGGCATAGGCATCGAACCAGGACGCCACACCCGGGCAAGTCTGACGCCAGCACAGCTCAGGGATGCGGTTGTCAATAAACGACAGCGCACAAAAAACCGAAATCGGGCCAATATCATGGCGCCCATCAAAATGGCCGGTTCGCGCTTCGATCCAGGCGAGGCTGTCTTCGATCTTGCCGCGCCACGCCGCCTGCCACTCGTCCCATTGCCGATTGGCCGGACGAAGTCCGATGTCATAACGCAATTGCAAGGCTGCATCGCACATACCGTCGCCAAGGGCCTGATCGCGCAGGTTACGCCAGCGTTGCGGCCCCTTGCCGATCAGATCGCCCCCGGCAAATGCATCCAGAAATTCGCAAATCACGGGGCTGTCGAACAGAATCTCGCCATCGTCGCTTACCAACGTCGGAATCTGGCCCGAAGGGTTCATCGCGCGGAACCCGGTGTCACGCAGCATAAGATTGCCGTTTCCGTGGATTAGCTCGATCCGGCCGGTCAGGCCCAGTTCCCCGGCAAGAATGGTTACCTTGCGCGCAAAGGGGGACAGACGGGAATGATACAGTTTCATGTGCTCTGCTCTGGTTCAGACGGTATCTGCGTGCGGCAAACGGAATTTGTCGTGCCCCTTGAGGAACTCTCGCGTCCGTTCCTGCTGAGGCGAGATCAAGACCTGCTGCGGCGTGCCCTGTTCGTGGATCATACCCTGATGCAGGAAGACGATGCGGTCCGCGACATGATAGGCGAACCCAAGTTCGTGCGTCACGATAACCATCGTGACCCGATCACGGCTGAGTTGGCGCATGACCTCAAGCACTTCGCCAACAAGTTCGGGATCGAGCGCCGATGTCGCCTCATCAAACAACATGACCTGCGGGTCCATCGCAAGCGCACGGGCGATTGCCACGCGCTGCTGCTGACCACCGGACAAGCGGGCGGGATATTCATCGGCCTTTTCGGCGATACCCACCCGGGCCAGTTCGGCAAGCGCCCGTTTGCGGGCCTCGGCAGAGGAAAGGCCCTTCACCTTGATCGGGGCAAGCATGATGTTTTCCGCCACCGTCATATGCGGGAACAGGTTGAACTGCTGGAACACCATACCGACCTGCGCCCGGATCGCGGTCAGCTTCGCCTCGCTGTATCTTGGTTGTCCACTGCCACCATCCTGGCCGACCTGCCGACCATTCAGCCAGATCCGCCCGGTCGTCGGCACTTCGAGGAAATTCAGACACCGCAGCAGTGTACTCTTGCCCGAACCACTGGAACCCAGAAGCACTACAGTTTCCCCCGCCTTCACGGAGAGATCAATTGATTTGAGAACCTTCAGGTCGCCGAAGCATTTGCTGAGGCTTTCAACACGGAGAACTTCCGTCATGGGAGCTTACCTCGCTTTGTTCAGCCGATCCTCGAGGGTCTTCGCAAGGACGCTGAAAGGTATGAGAACGATGATGAAGATCAGGGCGACGATCGAATAGGTTTCGATCGGGCGATATTCGGTGTCAGAAACCAGCTTGGCGTAATACAGCAGGTCACCATAAGCCACGGTCGAAGCAATGGTGGTCAGTTTTGCCACCTCAATTGCCCGGTTGGTAAAGGCGGGCACCATGCGCCGCACAGCCTGCGGGATCACGATGTAAATAAGCTGTTGCCGCTTGCTGAGGCCCAGCGCCTTACCCGCTTCATACTGTCCGACGACGATGGACTGCAGACCGCTACGATAGATGTCGCTGCAGTAGGCGATATTATACAGTGCAAAGGCGCTGATCGCGACGAAGAAGGGACTATTTTGAATGCCCAGCAAAATCGGCGCGAAGGCCTGGAAGAAGAAGAGTTGGATCAGAAGCGGCGTGTTGCGGATCAGGCCGACATAGGCGGCTGCGGGAAGACGCAGCCATGACGCCTTCGCCCCCCGGGCCAACCCCAGCAGCAAGCCCATCAAAAGCCCTGCGACCATCGTGGTTCCGGTCAGAAGCAGCGTGTTGAGCAAACCGCGCAAGAACAACGTATGATAGTTCAGAAGGATCTGGATATCGAAATATTGGCTCATCGCGTCGTTCCTCGCTCAACGGTCCGACACGGCCAGTCGCCGTTCGACATGATGGGTCAGTGCTGAGGCACCCGAGAACAAGATGAAGTAAATCACAGCCACAACCGCGAATGTCTCCATTGGCCGATAGGACTCCGCGGCGATGCGTGTTGCCTGATATGTGAGGTCCTGAAAGGTGATGACCGCGGCAAGTGAGGTGGCCTTCACAAGGTCGATCGAGGTCAGCAGAAACACAGGAAGCATTCTCCGCACCGCCTGCGGCAAGATGATCGAACGCATCGTCTGGGCACGGCTAAGACCAAGCGCCTTACCTGCCTCGGACTGGCCGGCAGGAACAGAGACGATGCCGCCGCGAAACAACTCTCCGAAATAGCCCGAACTCTGGATACCAAGCGCCAAGGTCGCGGCAAGATAGGGGCTGACCGCCGTGCCAAGCAGCGCAGGAAGTGCGAAATAGAACCAGAAGATCACAACCATCAACGCCGTCGAACGCAGCACATAGACCAGGCCGGTTCCGATCCGCGCCAGAACGCCAAATCCAGACAGGCGCATCAAGGCAAGCACAAGGCCCAGCGGGATGGCGATCGCAAGGGCGCTGGCCGACAACTGAAGCGTGCCGACAAGGCCCTCGGCCAAGAGCGCCTTGTTCCGCATGACAGGCTCGAAATTCCATTCGTACATGTGCAATCCTGGTCTGGTTGGCTGATCCGGCCCGTGTTCCGGGCCGGATCCGTATCATCATTGGATGAATTCTACGGAGACATCTTCAGGTTTGATCCCGCTGGCCGCCAGTTCTTGCTGATAGATGGCCTGCGTCGTGCCAACATCGGTCATGTATGCGAAGGTCGTTTCCAGGAAATGCCGCCAGCGCTGATCCTGCTGCGGAGGAATGGCCGCCACGATCGGAAGATAGATCGCAGGATCCTTGAGCAGCGCGACTTGCCCCTTGTTCATCTTGGCCTTTGCCGTGTCCGAAGCAGACGGCGTGGCGATGGTGCCATCGATCTGGCCAGTCTGGAAGGCCGCCAGCACCTCCGACGTTGACGGGAACCGTTGAATGGACGCGTTGGGTGCAAACTTCTGCAGCATCGAATCGAAGTTGGTTCCATTGACCACGCCCAACTTCACATCAGGCCTGTCAAGGTCGGCCCAGTTGCCGACCGACAGGTCTTCGCGCCCGAAGAAGACCACACCATATTTGTAGACTGGTGTATGAATGAATTCGATCGCGGCGGCGCGCTGCGGCGTTCCATCAAGGCCCAGGAAGAGGTCGACCTGACCCGTCTGAATGGCGGCAACGGCACCGGCCCAGGACAGCTCGACGATCTCGATCTCGGCGCCAAGCGACTTGGCCACTTCCTGGCCCAGCATCACGGCCACACCACGCCAAGTGTCGCTGCCCTGCTTGACGCCGCCGCCCGAGGTGCCAAGCGCGTCTTTGTAGGAAAACGGTGCATAAGGCGCAACGCCCAGGCGAACCACCTTTGATTCGTTTATCCGGTCCCAGCTCGAATCCTGGGCATGGGCAGCAGGGGCCGTTGTCGCGAATGCGAGCGCCGTCGCAAGGACGGGGGCCAGTAAACGACGAAGTATCTTACTCATCAGCAGTCTCCGTGTTGGTCGTTCGGAGCCGTAGCCCCGCATCGGTTATCGTATCTAATGTTGCTTATTGTGCAACATGATGCTTACAGTGCACCAATCAAGCAGTTCCTGTCAAGCCACTCGACGCATCCAGAACCGTTGATCAAACGACTTTTAAGACTGCGGGAATGGCGCGGAAAACACGCGCGCCACGGCCTTTGACCATTTCACGCGCGCCCGGGCCGCGCTTCCATGCGCGCTTTGAAATCCAGGAGCGCCCGCTTCACACACGCCTCGTCCTGAGCGGTCTCGGGCGACGAGAACATGGCGATTCCGACCGCTATATCCAGACGCGGATCTCCGGTCAGGCAGACAGCATAAGACGTCACACCTTTCGCCAGCTCATCGCGCGACACCGCAAAACCTTCGCGACGAACAGCGTCGGACTTCTCCAGAAAACCCAGCGCCTCGGGACGATCGGCCATTAACTGCAGGAACTCTTCCTCGGTTTTCCGCGCCAGAAGCACCTTACCCAGCGAGCTGATATGCGCCGGCAGCCGCGCGCCGATGTCGAACGACAGATTGACCGCATTATCCCGGTGCCGGTGGCTGTAAGCGATCACCAGATCGGGACCATCCAGCATACCGATACAGGCGGTGTGCTTCGCGGCCTCGACAAGATCGCCCAGCGATGCGCGCACCCAATCAAAATAGTCAAAGCTTTGCTGTGCAAAAGCACCAAGCTGCAAAGCCAGGACGCCCAGTTGATACTTGGCGCTACGGCTGTCTTGCAGCAACAATCCCTGCTCTCGCAGCGATGCCATCAGGCGTGAGGCGGTGCTGCGGTTCAATCCCAGATGCCGCGCGACTTCCGAGACGGAGACTTCCCCATCCGACCGCATCAACAGCTTCAGCACTTCGACGACGTTTTCTGCGACTTTCACAAGATCTTCCCAACTTTCAATGCCGGCCATGCGGCGCGGCGGATGCAACATATTTCTCTATATGCATCTTGTTGCGGGAAGGCCAAGATCAGGCTTTTGCCTTTGGTCGGTCCGCCCAGGCATAATAGCGTGTCGCAATGGGCGTGGTATAGCGTCTGAGAACCCTTGCATGCATCGGCACCAACGGGAATTCCCGATCATAAGCGGTTTCCTGGTCCCCGCTCTGCAGGATGCGTTCGGCCGCCTTACGCCCAAGGTAGGGCGCAAAAAGCAGGCCACCAAAGCAATACCCAAGGGCATAATGCAGGCCCTCATGGCTTCCTACATGGGGATACATGTCCCACGTCGCGGCGCAGCGCCCACCCCACGCATGGGTAAGCTGCACATTTTCCATCTGGGGGAACAGGAACATGATATCCTGGTGAATTTCGCGCGCGAGGCCCTTCAGCCCGCCGATCGGGCGTCGCCCGGTCTTTGAACCGAAAACCAGCCGCTTGCCGTCGGCGGACAATTGCATGTATCGGGTGGCGCGCGTGTTGTCGATGTAAGTGCGGTTGTTGGGCAGGATCTCGGCCGCAAGTCCCGCAGGCAGTTCTTCTGTGGCAACCATATAGGCATTGATCGGCAACAAGCGGCGGTTCAGCCAGGGCACCAATGCATCCGTATAGCCGTTGGTCGCAACAAGCACCTGGCCTGCGCGAATCCTGTGGCGACCGACGCTGACAACCCATCTGTCCGCTTCCTGCGCAAGCCTGGTCACGCGTGCGTGACCGATGATCTTGGCCCCTGCTTTTTCAGCACGCAGCAGCATCGCTCGCGTATAACGGGCCGGGTTCAACGACGCGCTATCGCGCACCACCACCCCACCGTAATATTTGTCCGATCCCATCTCACCGGCCGCGCTGCCCGGAACAAGTTCATACTCCTCACCAAGCAATTTGCCTCTGGCCTCGAATTCCCTGGCAAGCCCATCGTAATGCTTCTGGCTCAACGCCCCGATGAAACGACCGGAAATGCGGAAATCGCACTCCAGGTTCCCGGACTGGATCCTGTCGACGCTTTCCTGAAAGATCGCGGCCTGTTCACGAAAAAACTCTACGGCTTTGTCACGCCCGATTTCCCTGGACAACAACAACAGGGATTGACGTCCCGCCTTGCCCAACATCCCGGCATTGCGCGCGCTTGCGCCCGCCCCGGGCTCTTCGGCGTCGAGCACCAGGACATCGCGCCCGGCAGATGCCAGGCGATGGGCCGCCGACAGGCCGGTCAAGCCGGCCCCGACAACGACCACATCTGCTTGTCGGGGAAGCTGTGACGGCAGCGGCAGGGATGCCAGTCCATCAGCCCAGAAGGGTTTCTGGCAAAAATCGGGGGAAAGAGGGGGGCGGGTCATGTCAACATCCTGGAAGGTCAGACCGTGCGGCGCATCGCGGCGTGATCGCGCCAACCATAGAAACGGATAATCCGGCGCGTGGCCGCAGCATCAAAGGCGCGTGCAGGCCACACAACCCCCGGAAAGACCCGGCGCTGGAAATCCGTATCGACCGGCGCACCCTGTACCTGCCGCGCCAAGATCCCACCCAGCCAAGGCGCCATCGCCAAACCGGAAAAGTTGTAACCAAGCGCGTAGTGGATCCCGTCATGCCGGCCAACATGCGGAAAGAAGTCCCAGGTTACCCCGCAGCGCCCCCCCCAAACATTCGACAGTTTCCAGCCTCTCAGTTGTGGAAACACTGTCGTCAGGTCCTTGTGGATTAACGCCGCCGTTTCCTGGATCGATTGGCCGCGCGGTTCGCCCGTGCGGCTGCCGAACAGTACCCGCCGGCCATCCGGCGACAGGCGCATCGACATTGGCCGGCGCGTCGTATCGATATAGGTCCGGTTGCCCGGGAAAATGCTGGCGATCACGTCCGGGGGCAAGGGCTCGGTCGCGGCCAGATAACTCTCGATCTGGATCAGGCGCCGCGAGACCCATGGGACAAGACCGGCGGTGTAGCCATTGGTGCAAAGAACTACGTCACGGGCCCGGATCTCGCCCTGAGAGGTCCGCACCAGATGGCCTTTGCCCCGCGACTGGATGGAAAGGACTGGACAATCGGAAACAACCTGCCCCCCCGCCGCAATCGCACGCCGCAAGAAGGCCTGGGTAAAACGCCCCGCATGAACCGCCCCGTTGTCATGCACCAGTACCCCGCCACAGAACTGTCGGGATCCGATCTCATCACCCAGATTGCCGTCCAGTATGGATATGTCATCGCCAAGATGCTGCTTGCGGGCCTCATATTCCCGACGCAGCCCATCAAACTGTGCAGGCGTATGGGCAAGGACAATGCGACCGTTCTGCTGATAGTCGCAATCCAGGGCCTCTTGCTTTATCCGCACAAGCGCGGCGCGAAACACTTCGTCAAGATCCCTGAAGAACCGGGTGGCCTTGTCCTGCCCGATCGACCGCGACAGGCCAAGAAACGAATGTTTCGTGTTGCGCCCCAACATTCCTGCGTTGCGCGAGCTCGCGCCCTCGCCGGGCTGTCCGGCATCGAGGATCACGACCGAGCGCCCCCCACGAGCCAGATCATGCCCTGCGGCAAGGCCGGTCAACCCCGCCCCCACCACAAGAACGTCGGCCTCTGCAGGCAGCGCGGCGCTGGCAAACCTTGGCGCCGGCGCCGAAGTCAGCCAATAGGAACGGTCGGTGAAATCCGGGGTAAGGATACTGTCGCTCATCTTCGCTTCCGTCGCTGCAACCTTGTCGATCACTTGCCGTTCAGGATGCGCGCCAATTGCGGCGCCCAATAGGTGATAACCAGATCGGCCCCGGCGCGGCGCAGGCTCGTGACCAGTTCCATGGCACATTCCATCTCGTCCATTCCGGCGCCTTTCGATCCGAAATGGATCATCGAATAGTCGCCGCTGATGGAATAGGCCGAGACAGGCATCTCATAGCGATCTGCGGCCATGCGGATCAAATCCATGTAGGGAATCGCGGGCTTGATATTGATCATTTCAGCCCCTTGCCGGACATCCGCCTCCATGATGCGAAGCGCATCCTGGGCGTTATGCGGCTCAAGATAGAACACGCGCTTGTCGAAACCATAGCTGCCCCCCGTCGCGGTGGTGCCGGTACCAGCCTTGAAGAAGGCGGAATTATACTTGACCGACGACATCAGGATCATGTCATCAAGACCCTCGGCATCCAGAGCGACACGCGCGGCGGCAACGCGACCATCAACCATGGTCGAACAGCACAGCACATCTACGCCAGCCCTGCCCCAGGCCACGGCCGTCCTGGCAACAGAGTCCAGCGTTTCCTTGTCCAGAATGCGCTGGTTGGCGTCCAGCACCCCTCCGATCATGTGATCGGTGAAATATCCCATGTAGCTGTCGCCGATGATTGCCAACCTGTCGCCGACCGCGTCCTTGATCCTCTTGGTCGTTTCCACAATGACGCCATTTTCGTTGAAGGCGTCGCTGCCGCGGCCATCACGGTGCTTCGGGATGCCGATCAGATAGATCGCCGGAACACCCAGTTCAACCAGCTCGCGCGCCTTTTCAACCGCCGCCGGTATCGAATAACGGAAGGTCCCAGGCATCTGAGCCATCTCGACAGAGTCCGACAGATTCGCGTCCACCGCCATTGGGAAGGCGAGGTTGCCCGCGTCCATAATCATTTCGCGAGAAAGAACGCGGCGTGCCGCCGAAAGCTTGAACCGACGGTTCCGAGGTAGAACAGTGCTGATCATGTAGGACTCCCAAGTCTGTCACACGCGCCTGCCGGGCACGTCAATCGCTTTGTCAAATGTTGCACAAAATGCAACATGATGTAATATGTGCACCACCTTTCCTGTAATGTCAACGCGATCGTTCAGCCATCAAACCAATGCCGGCCTTTTCCTTTCTGCCTTTCACATCCGTTGCTGCGGAATGTGCTTCTTGCCATCCTGTCTTATCCAGAAGCCGGCTTCCACGCGGTTGAAAGCCACTGCCGGCCACGCCATCCATGGCGGGCAGTGGCGGCGGCCGGATCGCAGCCACCCAGGCCGGGGCCCTGTGGAAACCGTCGTTTGCGGTTGGGTTTCGCATGGCAACGGGACGGGCATATGGCAGATACCATCGAGGCCGTTCACCGCGGTCATACGGTGCTTTTCCCAGATCGGCTTGAGAATTGAATTGACGGGGATGCCCTTGTCCGTGTCGTCAACCCGTCCGTGGGAAAGCCTGATCTGCCTGCTCTCGGTTTCGTTCGGGCTGTGCCAGAAAGGCGACAGTCTGCTTCTATTCCCGGTTTCCGGCAGGCAAGCTTGTTTTCACCATGCCAAGAGCCTACCTTCAAAGGCATGTTGACGATCATTCCTCTGATCAGGTTCCGGATCTTTTCCGGTTCGCTGCTGACGCGCACTCTGCCCCGGGCAGAGGCGGTCGCCTGCTGACGCCTTTTCCCGGGGCACCTTTCTTCCAGATCCAGGTCAGCCAGACGGACACCGTCCGTTAAGGAGTCATCATGCCTTTCCATTCCAAAGTCCCGCTGCCGTCCGGCACGGGGAACTTCTCCGACTATCCTGGCGCCACGCCGGGCGATGCCGACCTTGCCGGGCTGCGCCCGATCCGCGCGGTCCTTGGCCGAGAGGATTATTGGCGCCTGAACGCCCACCGGCGCCGCTGCGAGGCACTGGGGGGTCCGCTGTTTCTGCGGCTTGCTCGTCTGATCCGCGCCAAGATGCTTGATGCCACGGTGGCAGAGCCAGACGCGATGGACCCGCTGGTGGTGACGGGAACGGCCCGCGTGACCTTTGCCATCGACAAGGGCCGACCCGAAACACGCGTGCTGTATCACTGGGGCTATAGCGATCGCGCGCGCAACCGGCTGCATGTCGGCACGTTCCTTGGCGTCACGCTGATCGGGATGACGGTCGGCCAGCGGATGCGCCTGCTGAATGCCAGCGGTGTTGCCGGCGAACTGCAGGTGCTGGCGGTGCAACCCGCCGACGGCCCTAATGATCCGCCAAGTGCCTGAATACCCACACCCGAACATCCCACATCCTTTTCATGGAGGTCCTCATGTCCCCTGCCACGCGCCGGTCCCGACCGGTCATCGATGCCACTTTGGTCGAGCGGCTGGAAACGCTTGCCGGCGCCGCCATCGCGCGGCTGCCAGATGTGGCCTATCCGCTGGTCAGCAAGCTGACATCGGCAAAGCTGCTGGCGCCCACACGTCTGCCCCCCGATGCCGTCACCATCGGCAGCGAGGTGCTGTATCACGACCATCACGCCGTGCGGGATCTTCGCGTGACGCTGGCCTGGCCGGAACAGGCCGACATCAGCCGCGGATATGTATCGGTCCTGACCCCGGTGGGCGCGGCCCTTCTGGGCCTGTCGGTGGGCGACCGTTTCCAATGGGAAACCCGGGCGGGCCAGCGGCGCGGCCTGACCGTGTTGCAGGTCACGCCGGAACAGAGCCCACCCGTCACGGCCTCAGCGCCGTTGCAACCCAAAGGCCCATAACCGAAAAGGAGGAGGATGCCATGCTGCGTCGGTTCATTCCGGCCTATTGCGCCCAATGCGGGGCCGCCGTCCCCCGGGCCGCTGCCGGGCGCTGTCCGTCCTGCCGGGTTGAATTCGCGCCGGCAAACACCGGGTTCCCGGTTGCGCCACGAACAGCGGCGGTGCGTCAGCCCGGTCAAGACAAGGGCGCCAATGCCGCGCCCCGCCCGTCCCGGCGATTGCCATGACAAAGCTGCGTCCCCTGATTGCGCCCACGCTGTTGCTGACAGGTATCGCCGTGCTGACATTCGCCACAGCCGAGGCGAACAGGCGTTTCGAGATCGGGCTGCCTGGCCGACAGGGGCAGAATGCCCTGCAGATGGCGGCCTTCCTGGGCATCGCATGGCTGCTCAGCCGGATCGCGGATCTGGTATTTGCCCGCCTGCGGCCCCGCAATCGACCGATGCCCAGGTTGCTGCGCGATCTTGTCTCGGCACTTTTGTTCCTGACGGCGATCGTGTCGGGGATACTGCTCATGCTGGGGCATAGCGCGGGCAGCGCGCTGGCGGGCTCGGGTGTGGTGCTGGCCCTGTTCGGCTTTGCGATCCGAAACGTGGTTGCGGACACGCTTTCGGGTATCGCCCTGGGCCTTGAGGCACCGTTTCGGATCGGGGACTGGGTCGATATCGAGGGACTTGCGAGAGGCCGGGTGGTTGAGATCGGCTGGCGGACCACGCGCCTTCTGACGCGTGATTCAACCTATGTGATCTTGCCCAACAGCCAGATCTCGCGCCAGAGGATCGTCAACTACAGCGCGCCCCGATCCGAATATCGCGCACAGATGGAAATCACGCTGGGTCATGCCACACCGGCGACCGAGGCCGCGGACATCCTGCGCAGGGCCCTTGCGAACGCACCACTGATCCGTCAATCGCCCCCGCCCGACGTGCGCATCCAGGCGATCGAGCCTGATGGGGTTCGCTACGCGCTGCGCTACTGGGTCGGGCGGTTCGATCACGAGTTCGACTGCCGCGACGCGATCTGGCGCGAAGTGGATGCGGCGCTGCGCCGGTCTGGCGTTGGCTTGCCGCAGCGCCCGGTTGCCATGATCTGCGCGCCCACGGCCCCCGACACACCATGGCCCGGTGGCGGCTGCGTGCGAGGGGCCGCCACCGGGCAGGACCCGACCGATCCGCGCTGACAACCGGCGCCACGTCCCGAAACAGCTTCGCGCGGCCCCGATGACCTGTCCGGCAAAGGACCCGGCTGCGCAGGGGTGTGTTTCGACAAGACAGCAGGGGCAAGCTGCGTCCGGGCTTGTCACACTAAAGACTGGTTTCATGCCGCCGGCTTTGTTGCGCGTTCACTTGCGGCCTTGCGTAATCTCTCTCATCGGCGGACACGCGCAGATGTGCAAGATCGCGGAAGGTCATCGGTGGCAAGTTTACGGCCACAAGGATGTGCCGTTGCAGCGGTGCCAGGGCGGTTACGGTACGCGGGCGATCAAGAGGACGTGGAAACTGAACAAGGACAGTTTTCATTATGGCAAGGTACATGCCCGCGCATGAACACCAAAATACATGTCTGTATAGGGTGGCTAATCGGGTTTCTGATCGCAATCTAACCTGTTTGGACGATGAACCCATTTGGCGGATGCCACAGTTGGGTTTCATGTGCGGCGACACTGACAAATCTGGTGATCCTCCGATCATGAGTGAGCGGCGCGTGGCGCTTCTGGGAGGGTTGCTTGCCGGTCTGGGGCCCTTGTCGCTGGCACTGTTCACCCCGGCGATGCCGGTGATGGCGGCGAATTACGGGACTACGGATGCGGCGGTCAAGGCCACGCTTTCGGTCTATTTTGCGGGCTATGCTGGCGCGCAGCTGGTCAGCGGCCCGCTGTCGGACAGATACGGGCGCAGGCCGATGATCCTGATCTTTCTGATTGTCTATTTGATCGGAACCTGCGGCGCGTTACTGGCGACCGGGATCAAGATAATGCTGCTCTCCCGTGCGGTGCAGGGGATTGGCGCTGCGGCGGGGTTGGTGATGTCGCGCGCCATCGTGCGCGATGTATTCACAGGCGATACCTCGGCTCGGGTCCTGAACGTATCGAACATCATTCTTGGTGCAGGTCCGGCGGTCGCACCTGCCATCGGTGGGGCCGCGATGCTTGTTGCAGGCTGGCGCGCGCCCTTCGTGATGATGTTGCTGATCGGCTGCGTGGTCATCCTTGCCGCAAGCCGCTGGTTGATCGAGACACGACCGCCCCAAACACCAGCCTCTGGCGTGTTTACGACCTATCTGACCCTGCTGCGCGACCCGTACTTCCTGTGGTCGGCACTGACTATCGCGGGGACCGTGGGTACCTTTTATGCGTAGACGGCAGTGATGTCCTTCATCGTCATCTCCCGCCTCGGCTATACCCCGGCAGAGTTTGGCCTTGTGATGCTGGGCGTCTCGGGCGGCTATTTCCTTGGCGCGGTGATGGTGCGTTTCCTGATCCAGCGTGTCGGCGCATCCCGGCTGGTGCCCTTCGGGCTGGCAGGGCTTCTGATAACCTCGCTGACGCTTACGAGCCTTCTGGTCGCAGAACCCAGTCTCGCACTGGTTACGGGGCCGGTGGCGGTGATGGTCTTTTCCACCGCCTTCATCCTGCCGGGAATGTATACCGCCTGCCTGGCGCCTTTCCCCCGGGTGGCTGGGGCGGCGGCGGCACTCAGCGGCTTTCTGACGATGGGGCTGGGGCTTGTCGCTTCTGTATTGATCTCATGGCCGGGCGATCCCCTGCGCGCGCTTGCGCTGGCCGAACCCGCCGTGGCGCTGATCGCGCTACTGTCCTACATCCTGTGGCGACGACAACGCCCGGCTGAATTTTAACGAGGCGCTCATGGCCATTCCGACACGGCTTATCTGCAGTTCCCACACGATCAGCGGCGTGCTTCCCGGCGGCCCCCTGCCCGCCCGCCACCGTTTCGAGGATCGGGTCGAGGCCTGCGCTGCGGCCGGCTACACCGGGATGTGCCTGCATTTCCGTGACTATCGCGCCCTGCGCGAGGCTGGTTACAGCGACAGGCGGCTTGGCGCGATCTTGCAAGGCGCGGGGATCACCGATGTCTCGCTGGAATTTCTGACCGACTGGTTCCTTACCGGCCCGGACGGCGCCGAGGCGCGCCGGAACGAGGCGACGATCCTTGAGGCCGCCGCCGGCCTTGGCGCGTGCAGCTTCAACGTGGGCGGGGATTTCATGGGACGCAATCTTGGCCTTGGGCTGATGCACGAGACCTTCGCCGCCCTGTGTAACCGCGCCGCCGTCGCGGGACTTACAGTGGCTCTGGAAATCGTGCCATGGAGTGACGTGCCCGACCTGCGCTGCGCGCTGGCGATGATCGACGACATTCCGAATGCAGGGCTGGTGATCGACAGCTGGCATGTCTTCCGCGGCGCCATCCCGCTGGAGGACCTTTCCCGCCTCCCGGCCCAGCGCATCCTGTGCATCCAGATCAACGATGCGGCCGCCGAAACCCACGGCTCTCCGAAGACGGATACCCTCCAGCGCCTGCCCTGCGGTGAGGGCAGCTTTGACCTGAGCAGCTTCCTTGCGGCACTGGACCACGCCACCGTCCCCGTCAGTGTCGAGATTATCTCCGCCGACTTCGCCGCGCTGGATGTGGTCGAGGCCGCGCAGCGATCAGCCCATGGCGCGCGCCTGCTGGTCGATCGCCTGCAGGCGCGCCGCGATCAGACCGCGGCGGGATAGTCGATGAAACCGGCCGGGCCTTCGGAATAGACGGTGTTACGGTCATAGCCCGACAACGGAATACCCTCGCGCAGGCGCCGGACCAGATCCGGATTACCAATGAAATCGCGCCCGAAGGAAACAGCATCCGCCCCGCCCGATCGCAGGATCTCGGCCGCCTCGGTCCCGGTCAGGTCGTTGTTCAGAATCAGCTTGCCGCGCCAATGCGCCCGCGTCAGCGCATAATTGTCCACCTTGGGCGTGATGTTGCGCACCAGATGCAGATAGGCCAGCCCCAGGCCCGAGGATCGGTCGAACAACAGCCCATAGGTTTCCGCCGGGTCCGCATCGTCGATGTCGTTGAAACCAAGCCCCGGAGAACAGCGCAGCCCTACTCGGTCAAAGCCGATCGCATCGCCCATCGCTACCAGAACCTCCATCACGAAGCGGATGCGATTTTCCACGCTGCCGCCATAGCGGTCGGTACGCTGGTTGGTGTTCGAGGACAGGAACTGCATCGGCAGATAGCCGCTGGAACAGTGCAGTTCGACCCCATCCAGCCCCGCCGTGCGCGCATTGATTGCGGCCTGGCGGTATTCCTCGACGACCAGGCCGACTTCCTCGGTCGACAGCGCATGTGGTTCATCCATTGGCACCAGACCGCTTTGATCGGTGAATATCTTGGCATTCGCGCGGATCGCCGACGGCGCCACGATGTCGGAATCGTCCGCCTTGTTGATCCGTGCCGCGATCCGCCCGCAATGCATCAGCTGCACCACGATCAGCCCGCCTGCGGCATGGACGGCCTCGGCCACGCGCCTCCAGCCTGCAATCTGGTCGGGGGAATAAATGCCCGGTGTGCGGCAATAGCCCTTGCCTGCGGGGCTGGGCTGCACGCCTTCGGTCACGATCAGCCCGGCCGAGGCGCGCTGGCGGTAATATTCCACATGCAGATCGGTGGGCACATCCCCCGCGCCTGCACGGCTGCGCGTCATCGGCGACATCACGATCCTGTTGCGCAGCGCCAACCCACCCAGCGTTACCGGATCGAAAAGTTCCTTCATAACCCACCCCTTCTGTCTCTTGATGCCCTCATCTCCATGTCCACTAGCATTTCACAGGCAACGGGGGCATCGTCCGTCTGGCCTAACCGCAGCGGCGTGTGTTTAGTCCGTTCAAACGATGCGCTGCGGGGGCCATAAGAAAAAGATGGTCCAATTCGCGACCCGACGGGACCATCCCGGAAGGGTCGGCGGCAGGTATCTGCAAGGGGGGAAGAAGGCTTCATGCTGGCCGAAATAATCGTAATTGTGGTACGCGGGATCGCCATCGGGTCGATCTTCGCGATGATCGCTATGAGCTTCAACATCGTGCACGGGGCCACCGGAATCCTGAACTTCGCACAAGGCAACATGCTTGTGCTGGGCGGTTTCGGGGCCTTTTTCCTTGCCAATGGCGCGGGCCTGGGGCTGTGGTTCCCAATGATGATCCTGACGGGTCTGGTAATCGCGGTGATCCTGACCATTCAGGGATGGATCACGCTCTTGCCGCTGCGATCGTCGGTCGAACAGGATTCATGGATCATATCGACCGTGTCTGTCTCGGTGATCGTCGGCGCGGTTCTGATGATCACGCAGGGACCGTTCGCCTATAGCGTGCAAAACATCGCGCCCCCCTTCCGGGTCTTCGGTGTCCGCACGCCGGGTGCCTATGGCCTGTCAATCCTGTGCATGCTGTTCTGGTTCTTCGCGCTGCGCTACTTCCTGAAAAAGACTGCGACGGGGCTGGCGATCAGCGCCATTTCGCAAGACCTTGATGCGGCGCGCGCGGCCGGCCTGCCGGTGCGGAGGCTGCAACTGGTTGCCTTTGCCATCTCGGGTCTGATGGTAGGCACCGCAGGGTTCCTGGTCGCGCCGGTGATCTCGGTCAGCCCGGATGCGGGTTTGCGCTATGTGCTCAACGGGTTCGTGGCCGCGGTTGTCGGCGGGATCGGATCAAACCTTGGCACGCTGATCGGCGGGCCGCTGGTGGGCGTGGTCGCAATGTTGACCGCCTATAAAATCGGCGGGTCGTATCAGGATCTTGCCTCGCTGCTGGTTCTGATCGCGATCCTGATGCTGCGCCCGCAGGGCCTGTTTGGCCGCTCCTCGGCACGGCGCGTGTAAGAAAGGGCAGTTTGATGACTATAGTTCAAGCTACTGCCGCCACCGCCCGCCCCGGGCGCGCGCGCCGGCGCTTTTCCTCGGACTTGCCACAGGTCTGGATCGGCATCGCGCTGATCGCCATCACAGGCTTTGGCCCCTCGCTGATCGGCAATGATTACTGGATCCATACGTTCCAGCTGGTGAACATCTATATTGCCGTCTCAATCTTCCAGAACTTCCTGTTCGTGGATGCGGGGCAGAAATCCTTTGGTCAGGGCGTGATCCTGGGGCTGGCCGCCTATGTCACGGCCATCTTCTTCGGGCTGCACGGCTATTCCTTCGGCGTGGCGGCGTTGATCGGGCTGTTCGCCTCGTTCCTTGGCGGCTTGCTGTTCGCGCTGCCGGCGCTTCGGGTGCAGTATTTCCATCTGGGCTTCGTGACGCTGTCGGCGGCGATCGTCTTTCCGCAGCTGCTGGTGTCGCTGGACAAATGGACGAACGGCATCAACGGCATTCCGGTATCGCTGCCCTGGATGCATGAAAAGATGATCTTCGGACTGACGCCTTTGACGCTGATGATCGGGCTTTATCCGATACTGGCGCTTGGGGTGCATTACGCGCTGCGCCAGTCAAGGCTGGGTCGTCAGATGCGGGTCGCCGCGATCAGCCCCGAGGCGGCGCGCACCCTGGGCATCCGCCCCGGCGTGATGCGCTTCATCGCCTTCATCATCGCAGGTATCGGCACCGGCGTCGCGGGCATCCTGTATCTGCCCGCCGTGTCCTTTGTCAGCCCCCAGGGCTTCAACGTCGAGATGTCATTCATCTTCTTCTTCGCCGTGGTCGTCGGGGGCCGGGGGCAGATGCTGGGTCCGATCATCGGCATCTGGATCGTGTTCATCCTGCCCAATATCGCGCTGGCAAGCCTTGTCGAGTACCGCCTGCTGGTTTACGGGGTTCTCACGCTGGGCACCGTCATGCTGTTTCCCGACGGTATCGTTGGCTCGATCGAACGGTGGCGCAAGAAACGCGGCGTGACCGGCCGGGGCGAGCAGGCCTTTCGCATCGACACCTTCCTGGAAGACCTTAAAGGTCGCGGCGATTGCAAGCCCGGCAGCGAAATCGCGCTGGAACTGAAGGGCGCAACCAAGCGGTTCGGGGCTGTCGTCGCGGTCGACAACGTAGATCTGACCGTGCGCAAAGGGGAAATCCTTGGCCTGATCGGCGCCAATGGCTCGGGCAAGACCTCGCTCTTGAACGTGCTGTCGGGCCTTTCGCGGCTTAACGCGGGCACCTTCCGTATTGGTGGTAAGGACGCGACCCGCCTGTCGCCCGACAAAATCGCCAACCTTGGCATGGGGCGCACGTTCCAGACGCCGCGGATCTTCCAGCAATTCTCGTTGTGGGAAAATCTGATGATCGGCCTGGACGCCCGTCAGGGCGCCTCCAGCCCCGAGATTACGGCCCTCGCCCGGGCGCTGCAGCAGGAATTCGGCGATGACAGCGCGGAATTGCTGTCACACGGCCAGCGCCGCCTGGTCGAGGTGACACGCGCGATGCTGAAAGAGGCCGACGTGATCCTGTTCGACGAACCGGCCGCCGGTCTGTCGCAATCCGAACGCGAGAACTTTGCCCGGCTGGTGCGGTTCCTGTCGCGGCGGATGGACAAGACCATCGTTCTGGTCGAACACGACCTCGACCTTGTCTGGGGCGTGGCAGACACCATCACCGTGATGGATCAGGGGCGCGTCGTCGCCTCGGGCGATCCGCAATCCATGGCCACCAACCCGGCCGTGCAGCACATGTTCGTGGGAGGCCGCCTTGCTTGAAGTCCGCAATCTGCATGCCGGTTACGGCATCGTCCCGGTCATCGAGGACATTACCCTGTCCGCCAAACCCGGAGAGATCCTGCTGATCGGCGGCGAAAATGGCGCCGGCAAATCGACCCTGATGCGCGCCATCGCCGGGTTCAACCGCCCGACCTCGGGGCAGGTCCTGCTGGAGGGCCAGCCCCTCCAGGGCCTCGCCCCCGAGGTGATCGCCCGCCGCGGCCTGCGGCTGGTGCTGGATGGGCACCGGGTGTTCCCCGAACTGTCGGTCTATGACAATCTTCGCATGGGCGCCGCCGCGCGCCCGGGCGACCGCACCGGTTTCGCCGCCGCCGTGGACGAGATCTTTGCGGTCTTTCCGATCCTGGCCGAAAAGCGCCGCGCCTATGCGCGCGACCTTTCGGGCGGACAACAGCAGATGCTGGCGCTGGGGCAGGCCTTTGTCGCGCAGCCCAGGGTGCTGTTGTGCGACGAGCCATCGATGGGTCTGGCGCAGGCGCTGTTGCCGCCAATCCTCAGTTTCCTGCGTCGCTGGGCCGAAACCGGCACCGCGGTGGTGATCGTGGAACAGCACCTCAAGGTCACCGCGCCCTATGCCGACCGTGCGATCATCATCGAGCGCGGCAAGGTCAAGCTGGAATGTCCCGCTGACCAGCTTGAAACGGCCCTGAGCGCCCATGCCCAGAAGGAACGCGCGTGACCGAACCCGCGCCCCCGTTCAGCGTCACCTTTCGTGGTCAGGTCGATCCGCACTGGATCGATGTGAACCGGCACATGAGCGCCGGGTTCTATGACCAGCTGTTCGACCGTTCCGAAGAGACGCTGTTCACCGAGTTTGGCATCGCCGACCCCTACATCCTGCGCACCGGCCTCAGCTACTACCGGCTGGAACGCCTTGTGGTCTATGCGCGCGAACTGATGCAGGGCGACCCGCTGGAGGTTCGCAGCCGCGTACTGTGGACCGACCTGCGCCGGGTGCATCATTTCCACGAATTGTGGAACACGGCGGCAGGCTATCGCGCCGCCTGCGCCGACGGAATCTCGATCCATGTCGATCTGACGACGCGGAAATCCGTCGTGGCGACCCTGCCCGAGGTGACCGAACCCCTCATCCGGCTGTGCGCCGCCCACTGTGCGCATCCGCTGCCCGAGGGTGTCGTGCACCGGGTCGATGGCCGGCGGGTGGGGCCGTGACGGCGGGCTTCGACTATGTCATCGTCGGCGCGGGTGCGGCGGGCTGCGTCGTCGCGGCGCGGCTGGCCGAAGACCCGGGCATACGGATCGCGGTGATCGAGGCGGGCGGGCAGGACAGCGCCGTTCAGATCCGCATTCCCGGCGCCAATGTGGCCACCGGCAGCGATCCCCGGTTCAACTGGTCCTACCAGACCGATCCTGTGCCCGAACTGGGCGACCGCAAGCTTTACTGGGCGCAAGGCAGGATCCTGGGCGGGTCGGGCTCGATCAACGGCATGATGTATCTGCGCGGCCACCCCGCCGATTATGACCAGTGGGCCGCGATGGGCTGCGCAGGCTGGGGCCACCGCGACCTGCTGCCCTATTTCCGCAAGTCCGAGACGAACGAACGCGGCGCAAGCGACCTGCACGGCGGCGATGGCCCGATGCAGGTCTGCGCGGGCCAGGCCACGGCGCCGATCTGCGATATCTTCCTTGAGGCCGCCGCATCGGCCGGTTTCACCGTGACCGACGACCTGAACAAAGACATGGCGCAGGGCTTCGGCCATGTTGACATGACCATCGGCGGGGGACGGCGATCCAGCACCTCGGCGGCCTTCCTGCACCCGGCGGTGGCGCGCGGCAATGTCACCGTGCAGACCACTGCCCTTGTCACCCGCGTGGTGATCGAAGGCGGCGTGGCGCGCGGGGTGGACTATGTACAGAAGGGTCAGACCCGCCGGCTGATGGCCGACCGTGCGGTGGTGCTGTGCGGGGGGGCGGTGAATTCACCGCAATTGCTGATGCTGTCGGGGATCGGCCCGGCCAACCAGTTGCGCGCGCTTGGCCTGCCCGTCCACGCCGACCGGCCCGAGGTGGGGCAGAACCTGCAAAACCACCCGATGTACAAGCTGATGTTTGCCACCACCGCCCCGGTTACGGCCTATAGCCACGCGCAGCCGCTGGGTGCGGCCAAGGCGGGGCTGCAATACCTGCTGGGGCGGCGCGGCGTTCTGGCGCGCGGGCTGTTCCCCACGGCGGGCTTCCTGCAGGCCGATCCGGGCGATGCATCAACCGAGGTTCAGGTCTGCATGGCCCCCGCCCCGATGATCCGGCACAAGCCAGGCGTGCTGGGCATCCTGCCCAGGGAACACGGCTTTACGCTGCTTTTGAACATCGGATCGCCGCACAGCCGGGGCGTGGTGCAGCTGGCCTCGGCCGACCCGACCGCGCCCGCGCGGATCCGGCCCGAGTTCTTTTCCGACCCGCGCGACATCGGCATTCTGGCGCGCGGCGCGCGGCGGACGCTGGACATCGTCCATTCCGGCCCGTTGGCGCCGATCCTGGGCAGGCAGCTGGACGCGCGCGGCCCGATTGGCACCGAAGCACAGATCGCCGCCGACATCCGCGCCAGCGCCGGCACCCATTATCACGCCTGCGGCACCTGCCGGATGGGCGCGGACGACGGCGCGGTCGTGGACCCGCAACTGCGGGTCCGCGGCGTTGACAGGCTGTTCGTGGCCGATGCCTCGATCATGCCGGATCTGGTGAATGGCAATACCTATGCGGCCTCGGTGATGATCGGCGAAAAGGCGGCCGACCTGATCCGCGCCGCCTGAGATTTGAACAGGAGCAGTCAGATGGAAATGCGATATCTTGGTCATTCCGGCCTGCAAGTCTCGGCGGTGGGGCTGGGGTGCAACAACTTTGGCGGGATGATCCGCACGCTGGACCTGGAAGGGTCGCGCGCGGTGGTCCATGCGGCGCTGGATGCAGGCGTCACGCTGTTCGACACCTCGGATTCCTACGGGGTGAACGGCGGGTCGGAAAGCACGCTGGGCGAGATTCTCGGCGCGCGTCGGCGGGATGTGGTATTGGCGACCAAGTTCGCCTCACCGATGAACCGCCAGGAAAGCCCCCGCTACAACGGGTCGCGCGGCTATATCATGACTGCGGTCGAGGCCAGCCTGCGGCGGTTGAAAACCGACTATATCGACCTTTACCAATATCATTTCCCCGACCCGGACACCCCGATCGAGGAATCGATGCGCGCGCTGGATGACCTCGTGCGGCAGGGCAAGGTGCGCTATCTGGGCTGTTCCAACTTTGCCGCCTGGCAACTGGTGGATGCGGGCTGGACGGCGCGGCATCTTGGCACGGAACGGCTTTTGTCCACACAGGCGGAATACAACCTGCTGGCGCGCGATGCCGAAAAGTCCCTGTTTCCGGCGATGCAGGCGGCGCGGATGACCCTGCTGCCCTATTTCCCGCTGGCCAGCGGCCTTCTGACCGGAAAATACCGCAAGGGGCAGGATCTGCCCGCCGACACGCGCATGACGCTGCCCTATTTCAAGGGCGGCCTGACCGAGACGCGGCTGGACATGGTTGAACGCCTGATCGCCTTTGCCGAGGCACGCGGCCATACGATCCTGGAACTGGCTTTCGCCTGGCTTCTGGCGCAGCCCATTGTCAGCAGCGTGATCGCGGGCGCAACCAGCCCCGCGCAAGTCACCGCCAATGCCGCCGCAACCTGCTGGCAGCTAAGCGCCAATGACCTTGCAGAGATCGACAGGCTCCTTGCCAATTGAGGCGCCCGGCGGGCGTTAGTCCCTTCGGACGATGCCCGCCACCCCCTGCGCGCTAGGATCAGGCATCCACGAAAGGTTCCCGCCATGAGCGATCTTGTCCCGCCCCGCACAGCCGACATCACCTATGAAACCGACAAACCGGTCCTTTACGAAACCGAAGGCCCGATTGCCTGGATCACGATGAACCGGCCGACCTTCAACAACGCGCAGAATTCGCAGATGACCTATGCGCTGGATGATGCGTTCAAGGCCGCGGTCGATGACGATACGGTCAAGGTGATTATCCTGAAGGGTGCGGGCAAGCATTTCTCGGCCGGGCATGACATCGGCACGCCGGGGCGCGACGTGAACAAAACCTTCGACCGGCGCCTGATGTGGGCCGATCACGTCAACAAGCCGGGCGCCGAGATGCTTTATACCCGCGAGCATGAGGTTTACCTTGGCATGTGTCGCCGCTGGCGCGATGTGCCCAAGCCCACGATCGCGCTGGTGCAGGGCGCCTGCGTGGCGGGCGGGCTGATGCTGGCCTGGGTTTGCGACTTCATCATCGCGACCGAGGATGCCTTCTTCCAGGATCCGGTGATCCGCATGGGCATTCCCGGCGTGGAATATTTCGCCCATGCCTTCGAGCTGCCCCCCCGCATCGCCAAGGAATTTCTGCTGCTGGGTGAACGCCTGCCGGCCGAACGCGCACATCAATTCGGCATGGTCAACCAGATCACCACCCGCGGCACGCTGGATCAGGCCGGGCGCGAGATGGCAACGAAGCTGGCCGGCTTTCCCCGTCTTGGGCTGTGGCTGGGCAAGCAGGCGATCAACCACGTCGAGGAATTGCGTGGCAAGCGCACCGCGATGGATGCCGTCTACCACATGCACCATTTCGCCCATGCCCAGAACGACCTGACCACCGGCGACCGGCTGGGTGGTCTGGACGCGAAATCCATGGCTGCCGCCAACAAGAAACAGGCCGGCAGCGAATAGGCCCCAATACAGGAACCGACCCGTGGACTTGACCTATACCGCCGCGCAGGACCGTTTCCGCCAGGAGGTCCGCTCCTGGATGGAGGCGCATGTGCCCCCCGACCCCCTGCCCTCATTCGATGCCAGCCGCGAAGGCTTTGAGGCACACCGCGCCTGGGAACGCGTGCTGCATCAGGGCCGCTGGGGCATGGTCACCTGGCCCGAAAGCTATGGCGGACGCGGGCTGGACCTGATCCAGTGGCTGATCTTCGAGGAAGAATACTACCGCGCCGGCGCGCCCCTTCGGGTGAACCAGAACGGCATCTTCCTGCTGGGCCCGACGCTGATGGAATACGGTACGCCGGACCAAAAGGCGCGCTTCCTGTCCGCGATGGCCTCGGGCGACGAAATCTGGGCGCAGGCCTGGTCCGAACCGCAGGCAGGCAGCGACCTGGCCGCCGTGCGCGCCACCGCCACGCGGGAAGGTGACGACTATGTGCTGCGCGGGCACAAGATCTGGTCCTCGCGCGCGGTCTTTGCCGATTGGGCCTTTGGCCTGTTCCGCACCGATCCCGCCAGCGAACGGCACAAGGGCCTGTCGCTGATCTTCTTCCCGCTGAACGCGCCGGGCGTGCGCGTGCAGCCGATCGCGCAGATCGACGGCGAAACCGGCTTTGCCGAACTGTTCCTTGAAGATGTCCGCGTCCCGGCCTTCAACCGGCTGGGCGACGAAGGCCAGGGCTGGTCGATCTGCATGGCCACCGCAGGCTTTGAACGCGGGCTGATGCTGCGGTCGCCGGCACGCTTCCAGGTTGCCGCCGCACGGCTGGTGGATCTGTTCCGCGCCCATCGCAACACCGTCGACCCCACCACCGAGGCCGCCGTGATGCAGGCCTGGATGGACGCCGAGGCCTATGCCCTGTCGGTCTACAACACCGCCTCGCGGCTGACGGCGGGCGGGCATA
The DNA here is from genome assembly GCF_046507575.1 of Pontitalea aquivivens. Classification (NCBI taxonomy): domain Bacteria; kingdom Pseudomonadati; phylum Pseudomonadota; class Alphaproteobacteria; order Rhodobacterales; family Paracoccaceae; genus Pontitalea; species Pontitalea aquivivens. The sequence goes on from NZ_JBKFEY010000012.1 coordinate 34,675, forward strand.
TCGGGCCCGAAGCCTCGACCAACAAGATCTTCTGGTCGGAAATGGACATCGCCATGCACAAGGCCGCCCTGTCGATCCTGGGCGCCCGGGCCGAGCTGTTGCGCAGCGCCCCAAAGGGGGCCGGGGTGGGCCGGTGGCTGGATGGGTTCTTCTTCTCGCTCGCCGGGCCGATCTATGCCGGCTCGAACGAAATTCAGCGCAACATCATCGCCGAGCGGATGCTTGGCCTGCCAAGGGGCTGAGCATGGATTTCCGGTTTACCGAAGAACAGCAGATGACCGCCGAGGTGGTGCACACCCTGCTGGCCGACACCTGCCAACCCGCCGACCTGCGCCGCCTGATGGCCTCGGGCGCGGGCCGCGACAAGGACCGCTGGGCCAAGATCACCGAGATGGGTCTGGCCGGCGCGCTGGTGCCCGAAGAGACGGGCGGCCTGGGCCTGCAGGCCGCTGATTTCGTGCTGGCCGCCGAAGCCTGCGGTTATGCGGGCCTGCCCGAACCGCTGGTGGAACACGTCGGAACCGCCCTGCCCCTTCTGGCCGATCTGGCCCCCGAGGCACCCGAACTTGCCCGCGCGCTGGAAGGTAAAATCACCGTGGCCGTGGGCCACCCGGCGAACCTGTTTGTCGCCGATGCCGACAGCGCCGGCGCGCTGGTTCTGGAACACGACGGCGCTGTATGTCTGGTCGATCCGGCCAAGGCGCGCCTGACGCGGCAAGACAGCATCGACCCATTCCGGCGTCTGTTCACCGTCAACTTCGACCCGGCCGAAGCGCGCCTGCTGGCCACCGCCGAGATCGCCGCCCCCGCGCTGGCGGCAACGCTGGACCGGGGCGCGCTGTTCACCGCCGCGCAGCTGGTGGGGATCGCGCAGCGTTGCGTCGATCTGGCCGTGGCCTATGCCAGGGAACGTCAGCAATTCGGCAAGCCAATCGGCGTCAACCAGGCGATCAAGCACCACCTGGCCACCGCGCAGGTCAAGATCGAATTCGCCCGCCCGGTGGTTCATGCCGGTGCCGCGATGCTGGCGCAGGGGGATCTGTATTCCCGCGCGCGCATTTCCCAGGCCAGGCTGGCCGCCGCCGAGGCCGCCGACCTTGCCGCCCGCACCGCGATCCAGGTGCACGGCGCGATGGGCTATTCCTGGGAGGTGGACGTCCACTTCTTCCTGAAACGCGCGCTGGCGCTGACCACCTGGTGGGGCACGCCCGCGCTGCACCGCGCCCGCGTGGCCGACAGGGTCCTGAATGGCCGCCTTGGCCCGGACCAGACCTTTGCAAAGGAAACGACCCATGGCTGAGGCCTATATCATCGACGCGGTCCGCACCCCGATCGGACGCAAGAAGGGCTCTTTGGCCGCGATGCACCCCGCCGACCTGGGCGCGGTGCCGCTGCAGGCGCTGATGGCGCGCAACGATGTCGACCCGGGCGCGGTGGACGATGTGATCTATGGCTGCACCGACACCATCGGCGGGCAGGCGGGCGACATCGCGCGCACCTGCTGGCTCGTGGCGGGCCTGCCGCTGCATGTGCCCGGCGTCACCATCGACCGGCAATGCGGATCATCGCAGCAGGCGGTGCATTTCGCCGCCCAGGGCGTCATGAGCGGCACGCAGGATCTGGTCATCGCGGGCGGCGTGCAGAACATGAACGCCATCCCGATTTCCGCCGCGATGATCCTGGGCCAGCAATATGGCTATCCCGACCCGTTCCGCACCTCGACCGGATGGCAGGCGCGCTTTGGCGATCAGGAAGTCGGCCAGTTCCGTTCGGCCGAGATGATCGCCGAACGGTGGAACTGCACCCGCGAGGAGATGGAACGGTTCGCCCTTGAAAGCCACCACCGCGCCATCGCCGCGATGGACGAGGGCCGCTTTGCCCGCGAAATCGCCCCCGTCGGCGATTTCACCACCGATGAGACGCCGCGCCGCGACACCTCGCTGGAACGCATGGCGACGCTGCCGACCCTGATCGAGGGCGGGCGCGTCACCGCAGGCGTGGCCAGCCAGAACTGCGACGCGGCCTCGGCCATGCTGATCGCCTCGGAACGGGCGGTGCGCGACCACGGGCTTAAGCCGCGCGCGCGTATCCACCACATGACCGTGCGCGCCGACGATCCGGTCTGGATGCTGACCGCGCCGATCCCGGCCACGCGCCACGCGCTGGAAAAAAGCGGCCTTTCGGTCAATGACATCGACCTGTTCGAATGCAACGAGGCCTTCGCCTCGGTGCCGATGGCCTGGATGAAAGAGCTTGGCATCCCGCATGAGAAGGTCAACGTGAACGGCGGCGGCATCGCGCTTGGCCACCCGATCGGGGCCACCGGCACGCGGCTGATGACAACGCTGCTGAACGAACTGGAACGCCGCGGCGGCCGCTATGGCCTGCAAACCATGTGCGAAGGCGGCGGCCAGGCGAACGTAACCATCATCGAAAGGCTGTAACCTATGCCGGTTTACGCCTTCGAGGGGATCGTGCCGGTCGTCCATCCGACGACCTTCCTGCACCCGACGGCGGTGCTGATCGGCGATGTGACGATCGGGCCGCGCTGCTACATCGGGCCGAATGCCTCGTTGCGGGGCGATTTCGGGCGCATCACCGTCGTGGGTGACGCCAGCGTACAGGACAATTGCACGCTGCACACCGGCGCGGGATCAGATTGCATCGTCGGGCGCGGGGCGACCATCGGCCACGGCGTCGTGCTGCATGGCTGCAGCGTGGGGGTGAACGCGCTGGTCGGCATGAACAGCGTGGTGCTGGACGGGGCCGAGATCGGCGAAGACAGCCTTGTCGCCGCGCTGAGCCTGGTCAAGAACGACGCAATCTTTCCGGCGCGCAGCCTGATCGCGGGTAACCCGGCACGCCTGATCAAGGAACTGCCGGAAGAGACGATCCGTTGGCGCAACAACGGCGATGGCGAATATCAGCGGCTGGCCGATCGCTCGCTGGCAGGGCTTGTGGCCTGCGCCCCCCTGACCGAGGCGGGACCGGATCGCAGACGCAACACGGGACAGGCGCGGGCCGTGCGGCTTTCGCCCCGCAATTGAAGGAAGAAGCTGATGGGGATTTGCAAGGATCGTGTGGTGATCGTGACCGGCGCGGGCCGGGGCCTTGGCCGCGCCTATGCGCTGGGTCTGGCTGCCGAGGGTGCCAAGGTCGTGGTCAACGATCTGGGCGTGGGCACGCATGGCGATGACACCGCCGAAACCCCCGCCCAGCAAGTGGTGGACGAGATCCGCGCCATGGGCGGCAAGGCGATCGCCAACTTTGACGACGTCGCCGATTATGAGGCGGGCGGCCGCATCGTGCAGGCGGCGCTGGATGCCTTTGGCCGGCTGGATGCGGTGGTGAACAACGCGGGCTTCGTGCGCGACCGGATGTTCGTGTCCTGCACGCCCGAAGAATGGGATGCGGTGCTGCGCGTCCACCTGCGCGGGCATTTCTGCATCAGCCGCCACGCGGTCGACCACTGGCGCGCCGAGGTCAAGGCCGGTCGCAAGGTCGATGCGCGGATCGTCAACACCTCCAGCGGGGCGGGGCTTCAGGGCAGCATGGGCCAAAGCGCCTATTCGGCCGCCAAAGCCGGCATCGCCACGCTGACGCTGGTACAGGCGGCGGAACTGGCGCGCTATGGCATCACGGCCAATGCGCTGGCCCCGAATGCCCGCACCCGGATGACCGAAACCGCCTTTGCCGACGCGATGAAACCCGTCGAGGGCGCCTTTGACCGCTTTGCCCCTGAAAACACCGCGCCGCTGGTGGCATGGCTGTGCAGCGAGGGGTCATCCAAGGTAACGGGCCAGGTGTTCGAACTGATCGGCGGCACGATCCGCATTTGCCTGGGCTGGAACGACGGCCCGGAATACGACAAGGGCAGCCGCTGGCAGGCGGCGGAACTGGGCGACAAGATCACCGAACTGATGGCGCAGCGCCCTGCCCCGAAACCGGTCTACGGCACCGCCTGAACAATGCGTCCCCCGCAAGAAGAAGGCCCGCCCTTTCGGGGCGGGCCTTCTTGTTACACCGCGCGTTGCGGGTCGCTGCGAAGGTGATCTTTGACGACCTTGCCCTGCGCGCTGGTAGGCAGCGATATGCGGAATTCAATGCTGCGCGGCACCTTGAAGTTGGCGATGTTCTGGCGCGCCCAGGCGATCAGTTCGGCCTCGGTCGCGGTGGTCCCGGGGCGCAGCACGACGAAGGCCTTGCCGACCTCGCCCATGCGTTCGTCAGGCACGCCGATCACGGCGATCTGGCCCACGGCGGGATGCGCGCTCATCAGCCGCTCGATCTCGGCCGGGTAACAGTTGAAGCCGCCGGTGATGTAGACATCCTTCACCCGGTCCTCGATCCGCAGGTTGCCGTCACTATCGAAATAGCCGATATCGCCGGTGTGCAGCCAGCCGTTCTTGTCGATTGTTTCGGCGGTGGCCTCGGGGTTGTGGAAATAGCCGCGCATGGTGATGTAGCCACGGATCACCACCTCGCCGGGCTGGCCGTCGGGCAAAAGGTTGCCCTCGGCGTCCATGATCCGCACCTCGGTTTCCGGGAAAGGCTTGCCGGCGGTGTTGGCGATCACCTCGGCGTCGTCATCGGCGCGGCACATCGTGCCATAGCCGCCGCATTCGGTCAGACCATAGCCGTTGACCACGCCGGAAAATCCCAGTTCCGACCGCATCCGCCGGATCAGCGTTGCCGGCACAACCGACCCGCCAGTCGCCCCCAGCCGCAGGCTGCTGGTGTCGAACTTCGCAAGTTCGGGATGCTGCAACATGCCGTGGAAGATCGCCGGCGGACCGGGGATGACAGAGATCTTTTCGTTCTGCACCCGGTGCAGGATTTCCCCGGGGTCGTAGGTCAGATGCGGCATCAGCACCGCCCCGCGCATCAGCGACACGATCCCGCCCGAACGATAGCCGAAGGCGTGAAAGAACGGAGGGATCACCAGGATGCGGTCCCCCTGTTGGATCCCGACCCGCGTGGCCCAGGCGTCAATGGCGCGCAGGCATTTGCGGTGTTCATACATAACCCCCTTGGGATAGCCCGTGGTGCCCGAGGTGAACAGCATGTCGCACAGATCCTCGGGGCCGACCTCGGCGATGCGGGCGTCGAGCGCCTCTTCGGAAATCTGACCGGCCCGGGCCAGAAAGGCATCCCAGGCGACCTCGCCGGCCTTGGGGTTGTCGAACACGACGATGTCACGCAGCGGGGCACGGCCTTCGGCGGGGATCATGTCGGGATAGTGCAGGCCCAGGAAATCGCCCACCGACATCAGCATGGTGGCTTCGCTGCGCCGGATCAGTTCGGACACCTCGGTGCCCTTGAACCGGGTCGAGCAGGGAATCAGGATGCCGCCCGCGCTGAGCAGGCCCATCGCGGTGGCGAACCACTGCCAGCTGTTCGGGCCCCAGATCATCACTTTGTCGCCCTTGGCCAACCCCGTGGCCATGAAGGCGCGGGCGATCTGCCGGCGCAGGCGATCGAACCCGACGAAGCTCAGCCTGACGCCGCGATCTTCGATAAAGGTTTGTGTGCCATAAGCCCGGGCCGCATCGGCACACAGCGCCGGTATCGTCGTGAATTCCCATACCGGGCTGTCAGCGGTCATCTTTCACCTGTGTCTGTGGATATTGTATCGGGCTCATCATCCGGCTTTCCCGAGGTTGCCGACGTGATAGCATCATCCCGCCCACCCGCCCGCATCGTCCGAAGGGACGAGTTGGTCAACGCCCAACGCCCCTACAACAGGTCAAACCAGGAACTGCCCGAGGAGACCACCCGTGATCCGCGAAAACCAGTCTTACCTGCCACCGATGACGGGGCAAGTCGTCATCGTCACCGGCGGCACCAAGGGCATCGGCCGCCATATCGCCCAGGCCTTTCTGGACGCCGGCGCCGAGGTGGCCGTCTGTGCCCGCACCGCGCCCGAAGCGCTGCCCGAAAGCGGTGGGCGGCGCGCCAGCTTCCATGCCTGCGACGTGCGCGACGCAACCGCCTGCCGCGCCCTTGTCGATACGGTGGCAAGCGCGCATGGCGGGCGGCTGGATGTGCTGGTGAACAACGCGGGGGGGTCGCCACCCGCCGATGCCGCGACCGTCTCTCCGCGCTTTTCCGAGGCGATCATCGCGCTGAACCTGACCGCACCGCTGCATCTGTCCCAGGCAGCGCATCGCTGGATGATAGCGCAGCCACAAGGCGGCTCGATCATCAACATCGCCAGCGTCGCTGGCGTACGCCCCGCCCCCGGCACCGTTGCCTATGGCGCGGCCAAGGCGGGGCTGCTGAACCTGACCACCAGCCTTGCACAGGAATGGGGGCCAAAGATCCGGGTCAATGCGATCATCTGCGGCCTGATGCAGACCGAACAGACCGACCTGAGCTATGGCTCGGCCGCGGCACAGACCGAACTGAAGGCCGCCCTGCCAATGAAGCGCATGGGCACCGGCCCCGATATTGCGGCGGCCGCGCTTTTTCTGGCTTCGCCGATGGCGGCCTTCATAAGCGGTGCGCGCCTTGAGGTGGATGGCGGGGGCGAACCGCCGTTGTTCCTTGACATCATCCGCCGCCATGCAAGCGATGCGGACTAGTCTGAATGAATGATGCGGCGCGGGCCGTTGAAAGGCCTGATCACAGCTGAACAGAGGAGGAGGTTCCCCAATGAACAAAGCCAAAACACCCAAGCGCCGAATGATGCGGGCCGCCACATCGCTGACCGCGATCGCCCTGTGGAGCACCGGCGCCTTCGCGCAGGACACGATCAAGATGGGCGGCATCATGTCGATGACCGGCGGCGGCGCCTCGATCGGGGTGGTCGCCGACAACGCCTGGCGCATGGCCATCGACGAGATCAACGAGGCCGGCGGCATCCTGGGCAAGAAGGTCGAATATGTCCTGGCCGACACGATGACCGACCCGACCCACGGCGTCAGCGAGACGCGCCGCCTGATCGAGAATGAAGGTATCCAGATCCTTGTTGGCCCCGCGACCAGCCAGGAAACGATGGGCATCACTGCGGTGACGAGTGAAAAGAAGATCGTCCAGCTGTCCACCGCCGCTTCGACCGACCTGACGCCTGCCTTCGCACCCTATCACTTCACCAGCTCGGTCACCGGCTTGAACCAGATGAAAGCCAACGTCGATTACGCGATTGACGTGCTGGGCCTGAAGAAACTGGCGCTGATCTCGGACAACGGCGGCATGTCCAAGGCCGCGGTCACCGAAATCGTCGCCTATATGACGGAACGCGGCAACGAGCCGGTGATCGTGCAGGAATTCCCCTTCCGCACCGAAGACATGACCCCGCAGCTGCTGTCGATGCGCAGTTCTGGCGCCGAAGCCGTGCTGCTGATCAACTCGATCGGCGACGATTCGCGCAAGTTTCTGGAAAACCGTGCCGATATCGGCTGGGAAGCGCCCGTGCTGGCCAGCATGACGACGCAGAACTACGCCGTCGGCAACGCCAGGCTGCTGGGCGATGACGCCTTCAACGATGTCTATGCGACCCAGTTCGTCGGTATGACTTTCTGCCCCGGCGACGCCGTTGGGGAATCTGCCTTCGCCAAGTTCGCCGAACGCGCCCGCGCCCGCATCCCCAATATCGACCAGATGGGCGGGCCTTCGGCGCTGAATCCCTATTTCATGCTGCCGATGGTGGCCGCCGCGGCCGCGAACGGTGCCGGTTCGACCGATGGCGACGCAATGAAAGCCTGGCTGGAAACCAAGGCCGGCGAAATCGTCGTGATGCAAGGCGCGGTCAACGCCAGCCCCGAAAGCCACTTCCTGCCAGCGGTGGAATCGGTCGTCGTGGTGCGCAATCCGCACAAGCCGCGCGAAGACGGCCTTGTGGAACGCGCGGTCTGCAACTAACGCCAGCCCTCCCCCTGGCTATTGGCCCCGCCCTCGTGGCGGGGCTTTTTTCTTGCCACTTTCCGCAATTTTGACGTTGTGCAGTATTTTTCGACACCGTGACAATTTCTTTGACGATGCGTTAATTTGCTGACACTATGACGGCAGGACGGTTGACGGTACGGCGCAGAATCACGGAGGAGGACGCACCGCCACCACCCTGACCCGGACATTGGCCGGTGATGGGCCCGCACCGCTCCACGAGGGGATCCACAGGAAATCGCCGGGGCCGTATTGCGGTCACCGGAAGGGGGGATAATGGTTTTTCACTCGAAATCCGTCGTGAGTTTCGGACAGTTGCTGAATGCCTTGGGTGGTGCCGTAAGTTGCCAGATGCCAGTGTCCGCAATGCTGGGCATGGTGCGCGACCATTTTGCGGCCGAGGCCGTCATTCTCGCGCAAGCCGATGCCCGCGGACAGACAAGGCTGTTCGCCGATTGCGCCAGCCAAACTCTTTTGGGCGAGAACGCACTGACCGGCACGTCGGCACGCTCGACCCCGCTGCGCGATCTGATCGACCAATTCCAGCACATCAGCGCACAGGAAGCCCGTGTCAACGGTCTGGGCGATTACACGATCTGGGTGTTCCGCGACCGCGCCGCACCGCGCTTCGAAGCCGAGGAAAGCACTTTGCTGGGTATCGTCGTCACCCAGATCGCCCGCACGCTGGATCTGAATTCGCAATTGGACGAACGCGCCATTGAAAACACCGCCTATTCCAACGCTCTGGAATGCCTGCATGTCGGCGTGGTCATCGCGGACGAGGCGGGCCGTGTTGTGCGAATGTCGGGCCTGGCCGAAGGTATGCTGGCCGCGCGTCAAGGCCTTCAGGTACAGTATGGAAAGCTGCGCGCCACCCACGTTGCCGAAGATCGCAAGCTGCAGCAACTCCTGCGTGAGACGCCCGGCGCAGGCAAACCGCGGGGCATGTCGGTGACCAGCGGGTCCGGCCTGCGGACGCTGGGGCTGGTGCTGCGGCCGGTTTCGGCCGGCTCGCCGCTGATCTGTATCTATGTGCGTGACTTTGACCGCGAGCCCAATATCGAAGGCGACTTCGTGCGCCAGATTCTGGACCTGACCCCCGCAGAGGCCGCGATGACCCGACGGCTGGCCGCCGGCCTGTCGCTGGAGGATGCCGCGATCGCCCTGGACATCAGCCGCAACACGGCACGGGCACATCTGCGATCGATCTTTTCCAAGAACGGCATCACCCGGCAGACCGAACTGGTCCGCATGGTGCTGAACAGCGCCGCGATCCTGGGCGGCACGGCGGCCGAAGCCGACAGCTTTGCCCTCTGACGCAAAGGCCGGGCACTGCGGCGCCCGGCCAAAAGTCTGATCGGCGAATCGTCAGCGTACGCGGTTGCCGTGCACCGTCGCCCCGCGCCGCATCGTTTCGATGAACTGCTCCAACGGGGCGGGCGGCGCCAGCGGGCCTTCCTCGGGGCCGCCGCGCAACCAGAATTCCTTCCAGGACGGGAACAGCGCATGGAACGACCCTTCATAGGGCTCGCGGCCCGGCCAGCGCATCTTGCGCGCCCCGATCGGCGGCTTGTTCAGGTCGGTCGCATACCAGTACAGCGGCTGGCGGCGGGCGAAATACCAGCGGCCGTCCACCCGCTTGTAGCGGTCGTGATACATCATCTGCATGATGACCCATTCCGCCCCGGTTTCATGTTCGTTCTTGGAATAGACGATGCCCACGGCCTCGTCGGGGTTCAGGAACTCGATGATCGTGGTGCCGACGTGGTGCGAGGTGCCGTCGAACTGTACGCGCATGGTCTGGTCCAGCCAGTCGCGCAGGGCCTCGCGGCCGTTGCTGTCCTTGCCGACCTTGACGTCGGGCAGGAACAGGCCCGCCATCGCCGCCATGTCGCGCATGTCCAGCGCCAGCGAATATTTCGAAATCAGCTGACGGATCTCATCACGCGATTCGATCCGGTCCAGACGTCGAAGGATTTCTTCCTGTATGTCGGTCATGGCCACCCTTTCAGAAATAATAGCGCCCGAGGATGTCGGCCACACAACCGGGCTTGGCGCCGCCCTCGATCTCCATCGTCACGCGCACGGTGGTCTGGACGGCGTTGCCCTCCAGCACCTCGGCCTTGACCAGCGTTCCGGCGGCGCGCACGCGCGATCCCACCGGCACCGGCGCGGGAAAGCGCACACGATCCGCGCCGTAGTTGATCCCCATTGTCATGCCTTCCGCGCGGAACAGGTCGGGCAGAAAGTTGTTGATCAGGGAAAACGTCAGATAGCCATGCGCAACCGTCTTGCCGAAGGGGCCATCCCTGGCCTTTTCCGGGTCGACGTGGATCCACTGGAAATCCCCGGTGGCGCGGGCAAAGGTGTCGATCCGCTTCTGGTCAATTTCCAGCCAGTCGCTGTGACCCAGATCCATGCCCTCGGCGCTTGCGGCCTCTTGCGGCGATGTGAACACCAGTCCCATCGCTTACGCCCTCTGGCTTGAGACCGAGACGACCTCGCCGACCATGTAGCCAGAATAATCGCTGGCCAGGAACATCATCACATTGGCAATTTCCCAGACCTCGGCGGCGCGGCCAAAGGCCTCTTGCGCGCTCAGCGCCTCCAGCTCGCCGGGGCCGGCGGCCTTTTTCAGGAACTCGTGCATCGCGATCGAGGGCGACACCGCGTTGATGCGGATGCCGTGTTCGGCGGCTTCCAGCGCGGAACAACGGGTAAAGGCCATCACCCCGGCCTTCGCGGCGGCGTAATGCGACTGGCTTTTCTGCGCCCGCCAGCCCAGAACCGACGCGTTGTTGATGATCACCCCGGCCTTGCGCGGGATCATCCGCGCCAACGCCGCGCGGGTCATGCGCATGGTGCCGGTAAGGGTGACGTCAAGCACCATGTTCCATTCGGCATCCGTCATCTCGACAACAGAACGGAAACCGCCAAGGCCAGCGTTGTTGATCAGCACATCGATCCCGCCCAGCTTTTCTTCGGCGGCATCGATCAGTGCCTGAACCTCGGCCTCCTGCGTGACGTTGCACAGTTGCGCGTGCACCTCGGCGCCAAAGCCAAGGGCGCGCAGCCGGTCGGCCGCCTCGGCCAGCCGGCGTTCGTGGATGTCGGAAATCATGATCGCCCGGCACCCTTCCTCGATGGCGCGCCTGGCTGCGGCAAAGCCGATACCGACGCCGGCAGCGGCGGTGATCAGGACAGAACGGCCCTTCAGAAGACCGTGGCCTTCGACATAGGTGGGGGTCTGGGTCATGCCTTGGCCTTTGCGTTGAAATCGGCGTCCCGCTTGGCGACAAAGGCGTCGCGCGCCTCTTGCGATTCAGCGGTCAGATAGGCCTGGGCGGTAAAGCCCTGTTCCCAACGGTATTTGTGTTCCAGATCGCCATCCTCGATGCCGTTCAGCGCCTCTTTCGCCAGCCGGATCATGGTCGAGCTTTTTGCGGCGATCTTGGCGGCCAGCCCCAGCGCCTCGGCGCGCAGATCTTCGCGCGGAACGATCTTTTCGACCGCGCCCAGACGATAAGCCTCGGCCGCGTCGATCGGCTCGCCTGTGAAATACATCTGGCGGACCTTCTGCACCGGGAACAGCCGCTGCAAATGCGCGCCCGCACCAAGCGCGCCGCGGTCCACCTCGGGCACACCGAAGGTCGCATCGGGCGAACACAGGATGATGTCGGCCGAGCCGCAGATGCCGATGCCGCCACCCAGGATATAGCCGTGCGCGGCCACGATCACCGGCTTGAGCCCGCGGTGGACGGCACGGAAGGTTTCCCAGTTGCCCGCGTTCACCTCGGGGATACGCTCGGGGTGGCGCTGCAGTTCCTTGATGTCGACGCCGGCGCAAAAGCCGCGGCCCTCGGCACGGATCACGATCACGCGCACCTGGGGGTTGGCTTGCAACGCGTCGATTTCCTGCGACAGGCCGCGCCAGCCCTTGCTGTCAAGCGCGTTGACCGGTGGGCTTTCGATCACCAGTTCGGCGATCCCGTTTTCGATGGCTGACCAGAATTGTTGACCCATGATGCCTCCTTTTCAGTTCCGCAGGGCGGCAAGGGCCGCCAGCCGGCCGTTCGCCTCGACCATGATACGCCGGATCAGGTCTTCGCAGCTTTCCAGCCGATCGATGACTGCGGCGCATTGGCCGCTGGGCAACAGGCCATGATCCGGGTCGCCCCGCACCACGCCGCGCTGCACCAGCGTCGGCAGGTTCGGGGCCATCACGGTCTGGGCAAAGCTGCTTTCGCCACTGGTCAGCACCTTCAACCCCAGCCGCGCCATTGCCAGCGGACCCATGTTGTTTTCACGCGCCCACTGCCGGGCATATTTCAGGCTCATCGTCAGACGGGCCGGCAGGGACATTCCTTCCAGACGGCGAATTTCATCATTCTCGACAAAGCGTTGCGGCAGGCCATCCACCGCTGTCGTCACCCGGATCACGGTCGGATCCCTGGTGGCCAGATATCGATCCAGCGCCGAACGCGGCACAGGGGAATCGCTGGTCAGCAGGAACCGCGTCCCCATGGCGATGCCCGCCGCACCATAGGCCAGCGCCGCCGCCAGCCCGCGCCCGTCGAACATGCCACCCGCCGCAACCACCGGCACCTTGACCGCATCCAGCACCTGCGGCAGCAGGATCGAGCTGGGCACCGCCCCGGTATGGCCGCCGCCCTCGCCACCCTGCACGGTAACGATATCTGCGCCCATCTCGACCGCCTTCACCGCATGTTTGACCGCGCCGACCGTGGGCATGCAGACCACGCCCGCATCCTTCAGCCGGCGGATCGTCGCGGCATCGGGGCCGCGGCCATAGCTGACCGCGCGCACCTTGTGCTTGATAACCGCGGCGATCAGCTCTTCGGCATTGGGCTGAAACATGTGGAAGTTCACGCCAAAGGGCTTGTCGGTCAGAGACTTGATCCGCAGGATCTGGTTTTCAACATCGCCCGGTTCGGCGGTGGCCCCCGCAAAAAAGCCAAAACCACCCGCGTTGCAGGTCGCCGCCGTCAGGCGGGCATCCGCAACCCAGCCCATCGCGGTCTGGACAACGGGATAGCGACAGCCAAGCCGGTCGCAAAGCTCGGTATGAAGGTCGTTGGACATGGGCCTACCGCTTGTTCATGCGTTTCATCTGAAAGGTGGATAGCCCGGATACCCCCCGCCGGTATCGTCTGAATGAGGTAGCATCAATGGAACACCCGCCCGCCATTGACCAGCAGCGTCTGTCCGGTGATGAAACGGGCCTGGTCGCCGGACAGGAACAGGACGGCATTGGCGATATCCTCTGGTTCGCACAACTCTCCCAGCGGGATCGCATTACGCGCGCGTTCATAGGCGTCCTTCGGGATGCGCTGCATCGCGCGGGTGTTGGTCGGACCGGGACACACGGCATTGACATTGACCTTGTAAGGCCCAAGCTCACGCGCCAGCGATCGGGTGAACCCCAGCACTCCCGACTTGGCCGAGGCATAGTCCACCGTGCCGATATCCCCGTTGAACGCCGAATCCGACGAGACCGAGACGATCTTGCCCGTCCGCCGTTCCCGCATCTGCCCGACCACCTGGCGCGAACACATCAGCGTAGTCATCAACGACACGCCGATCACGAATTGCAGGGTTTCGGGCTTGGCCTGCCAGAATTCGGAATAATTCTCGCGCGCGGTCTGACCGATGTTGTTGACCAGAATATCGATCGGGCCAAGGTCGCGGCGGGCCTGGTCGAAAGCGGCGGCAACCTGATCCTGCACGGTCATGTCGGCCGCGACGGGCAGCGCCCGGACCCCGGCCGCGCGCACCATCCCGGCGGTTTCAGCCAGCGCCTCGGCCTCGCGGTCGAACACCGCGACATCGGCGCCCGCCCGGGCATAGGCCAGCGCGCAGGCCCGGCCGATGCCGTTGCCCGCGCCGGTGACAACCGCGATCTTGCCCGCGAAGGGTGCTGTGGTCATGTCGTTCCTCCCTTGGGTGACCGCGCGGGCGGGGTGCCCGGCCCGCGCGGAAAAGCCTTCAATACATGGTATGACAAATCCCCCGGCCCGGGCTGGCCGGGGGGGCTGCCGGCGGCAAAGTCATGATAGGCGGCAGGATCCACAGGCTGCTTGCGCGCCCAGTCCAGCGTGATCTGCCGCGACAGGAAGCGCCAGGTGCCATCGCGGCGGATATAGTGGTCAAGGCTGCGGCTGCCGGTGACGATTTCATAGCCGCCGGGGCCGTGGGTGCGGTGATAGTTGATCTTGTGCACCTCGCCCTCGGCCCGGTCGCCGTCAATGACGAAATCCATGTTGACGACGTAATGCACCGTCGCCTCATAGGCGCGCAGCGCGCGTTCGCAGAAGGCGACATAGGCGTCGCGCCCGCCTTCGAACATCCGGCCGTGGCTATCGGTCGCTGCCTCGTCATACAGGCTGCGCAGCAGATCAAAGTCGCGCCGGTCCACCGCGCGCGAATAGGCGGTGACCAAACGGCACAACGCCTCGCGCGCGGCGATTTCGTCCAGCGTGGGCTCGGCCACCCCCATCGCCACTAGACCAGGGTTCCGCGCGGTTCGCGCGGCATGCCAAGGCCCTGCTCGGCGATCAGGTTCAGCTGGATTTCATTGGTACCGCCATAGATCGTGTCGGCGCGGCTGAACAGGAACAGCTGGCGCAGGCGTTCGCGCCGGGGGTCGTCGTCCAGGATCGCACCTTCGGGGCCCATCACATCCATCGCCAGACGGCCCAGGTCACGGTGCCAGTTCGACCAGTGATATTTGTAGCTCAGCGCCTCGCGCCGGGCCTCGGGCGCGGGGTCGCCCGCCAGCACCCGCATCGCCAGATAGCGCATCGCCCGCAGGCCCACCCAGGCCCGGGCGATCCGCGCCCGGATCGCGGGCCGCTGCGCCGCGCCGTTTTCGCGCGCGATTTGGCAGATCGCGTCCAGTTCCTGTGAAAAGGCCATCTGCTGGCCCAGCGTGGAAATCCCCCGCTCGAACCCCAGCAACGCCATGGCGATCTTCCAGCCTTCGCCCGGTTTGCCCACGACGTGTTCGGCCTTGGCCACCGCGCCATCGAGGAAGACCGAGTTGAATTCGGCCCCGCCGCCGATCTGGCGGATCGGCTGCACCACGATTCCGGGCTGATCCAGCGGCATCAGCAGGAAGATCAGGCCGTTGCGCCCGACCGCGCCTTCCTCGCAGCGCGCCAGGACAAAGATCCAGTCCGACAGATGCGCCAGCGAGGTCCAGACCTTCTGCCCGCTGACCAGCCAGTTGCCGGTGGCCGGGTCCAGCCGCGCGCGGGTGCGGATGTTGCCAAGATCGGACCCCGCGCCCGGTTCGGAATAACCCTGGCACCAGAATTCGGTGCCGGCGCGGATGCCGGGCAGGAATTGGCGTTTCTGTTCCCCGGTGCCGAATTCGATCAGCGTGGGGCCGACCAGGCCCTCGCCGATATGGCCCATCCGGCCCGGACCGCCCGCAAGGCCATATTCTTCCTGGAACACCACCTGTTCGGCGACCGACAGGCCCCGCCCGCCCCACTCCTCGGGCCAGCCGGGACAGGTCCAGCGACCGGCCGCCAGTTCGCGTTCCCAGTCTTTGCGCAACTCGGGCAGGGCGTCGCCGTCGCCGGCGTGGCCGCGATGGCGCAGGGGGGCGAACCGGCCCGTCAGATGCGTTGCCATCCAGTTACGGATCTCGGCGCGCAAGGCGTGGTGGATATCTTGGGTCATGCCTTGGCCTCATGGTCCAGAAGATACGCGGCGATCGGGTCCAGATGCGTCTCGGGGTCGCCCAGCAGGCTCCGGTCGGACTGCGCGCGCTTGAAATACAGATGCGGGTCGTATTCCCAGGTGATGCCAACCCCGCCGTGCAGCTGGATCGCCTCTTGCGCGGCGCGGAACACCAGATCCTGCGCCAGCGCGCGCAGGCCCGCGACCTCAAGCACGAAGGCCTCGGGATCGGCGGTGGCGGCCACGCCATAGACCAGCGCGCGCGCCTCGGCCAGGTCGGCCTCAAGACCCGCGCAGCGATGCTTGATTGCCTGGAACGAGGCGATGGTGCGGCCGAACTGCACCCGCTCAGTGATATAGGCCAGCGTCAGATCCATCACGCCGCGCGCCGCGCCCACCTGTTCGGCGGCAAGGCCAAGCCCAGCCACCGCCAACGCCCGCCGCAGCGCATCAGGCGCCGCGCCTTCGTCGATCCGGGCCGAAGCCGGGACCATCACGCGATCCAGATGCAGCGCACCCCATTGTCGCGTACCATCCAGCCCCGCCAGCGGCTGCACCTGCTGGCCCATGCCGGGTTCCAGCGCGAACCAGGCCGTGCCTTCGCCCAGACGGGCCTGCACCAGCACCAGATCGGCCAGCGGCGACAGGGCCGGCGACAGGCGCCCGTCCAGAACGAAGCCGTTGGCCGCCGGCCTGGCCGTCAGGCAGGCCGCCTCGGGCTGGCGCGGATCAAGGGCAACCGTCGCGGACTGGCCCGCCGCGATGCGTGGCAACAGCACAGCCTGCGCCGCGGCACTGCCCACCGCCAGAAGTACCGGCGTAGCAAGGCAGACGCTTTCCCACAGCGGGATCGGCGCCAGCCGTTCGCCTGCGGTCTCCATCATCAAAGCCAGTTCCGTCAGCCCCAGGCCCAGACCGTCCTGCGCCTCGGGAATGGTCAGCGCAGCCCAGCCCAGTTCACCCGCCACGGTGGCCCAAAGACCTGCGTCAACGCCCTGCCCCTCGACAATCACCGCCCGCAACCGCTCCGGGGGCATCCGATCCGCCAGAAGCCGCCGGGCCTCTTCCCGGATGACCCGCTGATCCTCGGTAAGTGTCAGATCCATCTTGCCCCGCCTGCTGTCTTGCGCCCCAGCGATGCCACCGGCCCGCCCGCACCACATCGTCCAAACGAAGGATGGTCCGGTCAACCCGACAGCGCGCCGTTCTGTACCCGCCGCAAAAAATCCTGCCGCATCCTGCAAATGAACGATGGAAGCGCCCGGCATCGCGGCAAAGCTGATGCAAACAGGGGGGGATCATGCAACAGGACATTGCCGCGCAGATGGCCGCGATGGAACGCCGCCTGAAGCTGGCCGAGGATCAGCTGGCGATCCTGCAAGTGCTGGCCAGCTACGGCCCGGCGGTCGACAGTCGCTCGGCTGCGGCGACGGCGGCGCTTTGGGCGCCCGGGGGCTGCTATGACTTCGGCGACGAGCCGGTCCGCGGCGCCAAGGCCGTGGGCGCCATCGTCGATCTTGATACGCATCGCGGTTATGTGGACCGCGGCTGCGCGCATGTGATGGGCCTGCCAATGGTCACGATCAGCGGCGACCGGGCTATCGCCACCAGCTATTCGCGGGTCTATCTGTACGACGGCGACGGCTGGCGGGTGGAACGCGCCAGCGCCAACCGCTGGGAATTGCAGCGCACGCCCGAGGGCTGGCGCGTCACCAACCGCATTAACCGGCTGATGGATGGATCCCCCGCCGGGCGCGAAATTCTGGAGCGCGGTCTGGCCGACCGCGAAGGGGGGGGTCAATGATCCGGCTGGACGGAAAGGCGATTGCGATCACCGGCGCGGGCGGCGGATTGGGCGCGGCCTATGCGCGCCACGTCGCGGCATTGGGGGCTTCGGTTCTGGTCAATGACATCACCCCCGCCGCCGCCGCACGGACGGTGGCCGAAATCACCGCCGCAGGGGGCCGGGCCGCTGCACTGCCGGGTGACGTTGCCGCATGGGGGTTCGGGGAAACGCTGGTTTCGGCCTGCGTCGACGCCTTCGGGGCGATCGACGGGCTGGTGAACAACGCCGGCATCCTGCGCCCCGCCCTGCTTGAGGATGTGACGGAAGCCGATTTCCGCCACATGGTCGAAGTCAACCTGCTGGGCACCGCGGCCTGCGCGCAAGCGGCGGGGCGGCGGATGCGGGCGGCGGGGCGCGGGGGGGCAATCCTAAACGTCACCTCGGGGTCGCAGGCGGGCGACATCGCGCTTGGCGGCTATGGCGCGACCAAGGGGGCGATTGCCGCGCTGACCTATAGCTGGGCGATGGAACTGCGTGGCTCGGGCATCCGCATGAACGCCCTGTCACCGTTGGCCGAAACCGCGATGGCCGCACAGAACGCGCATCTGATGGCCTTGCAGGGCCAGAACCGCGAGGTGCATTACACCACCCTGCCCCCGGCCAAGGCGAATGCGCCCGTGGTAGCCTATCTGCTGTCGGATGCCGCGCGCGAGGTGCATGGTCAGGTGATCCGCATCGCGGGGCGGCAATTGTCCTTCGTCACCCATCCGATGATCGCCGCCCCGGTGATCGAGGGTGACTGGACCTGCGACAGCGTGGCCGGGGCCTTTGCCAGCACGCTGTTGCATCATCAGCACAAACTCGGGCTGGCTTTCACCGCCGCCACGCCCTGACGTGCAAGATTTTCCGCACCGGGACGCGCGCGCACATTGGCCCGGCGCCCCCCATGATATAAAAGGCGATCCCAGCTTGAGTGTTCTAAGCCCCGAAACCCTGTCCCCGCGCGCAGGAGGCCCCAAAGTGAAGCCCGTCGCAGACCCGGCCGCCGAAGCGGCACCGCTTCCCGAACCCCGCGAGGCGCGCAATGGCAGCAACCCGCGCAAGGAACTTGTCCGCGATCAGTTGATCGATATCGCGGCCGAACTGTTCGACAGAAAGGGCTATGCCCAGACCAGTATCAACGACATTGCCCGCTCGATCGGGCTGGGGCGATCGGCGGTCTATCACTACTTCCGCAACAAGGAGGAAATCCTCGCGGCGCTGGTCGAATCCGAGGCGCTGGCCCCCTCGCACCAGTTGCAGGACCTGATCGACACCCCCGACCTGACCCCGACCGAACGGCTGCGCAAGGCGATCGTGGATGGCATCTCGCGCCGCTTGTCCGAAGGGTCGCGCTTCATCCTGCTGGCACGGCTGGAGGCGCAGATCCCCGCCGAGCTTGGTCCGATCTACAACAAGGGCCGGCGCGATATCTTCAATTTCTATGTCCGCTGCATCACCGAGGGCATCGCCGCCAAGGAATTCCGTCCCGTCGACCCCAAGATTGCCGCCTTCGCGGTGATCGGCATGGCGAACTGGACCTCGCGCTGGTATTCGCCGCAAGGGCCGCGCAGCCCGCAGGAAATTGCCGAGGTCATCGCCGACATGGCCCTGCACGCCCTGATCGCACGCGGGGCCACGGTCAGCGATACCGCCGGCATCGCCAACGCGCTGGACCAGATGCGCCGCCAGATCGACTGGCTGGACGACAAGCTGCTGTAATCAGTCGAAGACCACCTTGGCATCGGTCAGGAAGTCGCCGTAGGTATCATACCGGATCAGCGGGTCGCCCCCGGTCCAGACCTTCAGCCGGGCCGAGACCGCCTCGCGCGCGCGGCGCCAACGCTTCGGCACCAGTTCGATCATCGGGCCAACCTGGGCAGGCGAGGCATAATAGATGATCGGCCGGTCCTGCCCGGCAATCGGGATCACCAGTTCGGGCCCATAGCCCGCCGCCTCGACCCGGCGGCAGGTTTCTTCGTGATTCTCGACCCAGTAGCCCAGATGCTGCAATCCTTCCCGGCCCGAAGCCAGAAACTCGGTATAGGGCGAGGGCGCGTCATTCACCTGCTGAATCAGCTCCAGCTGCACATCCCCGATGAACCCGAAGGCCAGGCGCAGTTCCAACCGCACCTCCTCGCCGCGGAACAGGCTGGGGTTGGGCGGCCGGCCGGTGCCCTTGTCCAGAAACAGGAAGGGACCGACGCCCAGATCGTGGATCCAGTGATGCACGGCGGCGTCCAGATCGCGCACCACAAAGCCCAGCTGCGTGGCCGGGCCCAGAACCGGGCGCAACGGCACACCCTGCCCGTCCCCGTTCACGACAGGATCTCGAACAGGCCAGCCGCGCCCATGCCGCCGCCGACGCACATGGTCACCACCCCGTATTTCGCGCCGCGCCGCCGACCCTCGACCAGAAGATGGCCCGCGCAGCGCGCGCCGGTCATGCCGAAGGGATGGCCCACCGCAATGGCGCCGCCGTTCACGTTGACCTTGCCCGGGTCGATCCCCAGCCGGTCGCGGCAATAGATCGCCTGCGCGGCGAAAGCCTCGTTCAGTTCCCACAGGTCGATGTCGTCAACCTTCAGCCCATGCTGGCGCAGCAGCTTCGGCACCGCAAAGACCGGGCCGATGCCCATTTCCTCGGGCGCGCAGCCCGCCACGGCCATGCCGCGATACACGCCCAGCGGCGTCAGCCCCCGCCGCGCGGCCTCGGATGCCTCCATCACGACCAGCGCCGCGGCACCATCAGACAATTGCGAGGCGTTGCCCGCAGTCACGAACTCGCCCTGCTTGACGATCTCGCCATCGGCAAAGACGGGGGCCAGCTTGTTCAGGCCTGCCAGCGTGGTGTCGCCGCGGAAGCCCTCGTCACAGGTCAGCAGGACATCTTCAAAGCTTTGTTCCCTAGTTTCCTTGTTCACGACCAGCTTGCGCGAAGCCATCGGCACGATCTCGGCCGCGAAACGGCCAGCCTGGTCGGCAGCAGCGGTGCGCAGCTGGCTTTGCAGCGCAAATTCGTCTTGCGCCTCGCGCGATACGCCGTATTTGCGCGCGACGATCTCGGCGGTTTCGATCATCGTCATGTACATGTGCGGCCAATGCGCCAGCACGGTCCCGGACCGGTTGCGGTAGGTGTTCTTGAACTTGTTCTGGGTAAGGCTGATCGATTCCACCCCGCCTGCGACCACGGTGGCCATCCCTTCGACCACGATCTGTTGCGCGGCGATTGCCATCGCCATCAGACCCGAGGAACACATCCGGTCCACCGACATGCCCGGCACGGTGTCGGGCAATCCGGCAGCGGCGGCGGTGAGGCGACCGATGTTGTAGCCCTGCGTGCCCTGCTGGGCCGAACAGCCGATGATCACATCATCGACCTGCGCAGGGTCCAGCCCCGCGCGGGTCACAGCCTCGCGTACGGCATGGCCGGACAGGGCCGGGGCCTCGGTGTCGTTGAAGGCGCCGCGAAAGGCTTTGCCAATAGGCGTGCGGGCGACGGAAACGATGACGGCTTCACGCAAGGGTCTTCTCCGGTTTGATGGGAACGCTGGCAGCGAAACCCGGGTCTGTTGACGTTCAGGGCTAAGGCCGGCGGGCGGGGCGGGCATCGTCTGAAAAGACTAACGGATCACGAGATCAGGATGCCGCTGTCCACGCCCAGCATCTGCCCGGTGGTGCGGCGCGATTCATCCGACGCAAGAAAGATCGCCGCATTGGCCACATCTTCGGGCTCGCTCAGGCCCAGCAGATAGGCCTGGCGCTGCTTTTCCAGATGCGGCTCGCTGGCAAAAAAATCCAGAACGCGTTGCGTGGCGACCGCGCCGGGCACCAACACGTTGACCCGAACCCGATCGGCCGCATATTCCACCGCCATCGACCGGGTAAGCGCGATCACCCCGCCTTTGGAGGCGGTATAAGCATCGCGGTTCGGCACCCCCATTGCCCCCATGATCGAGGCGGTGTTGATGACCGCCCCCCCGCCCGAGCGGATCAGATGCGGGATGCCATAGTGACAGCACAGCCAGGTGCCGAACAGGTCCAGCCGCAGTGTCTTCCAGAACACATCCGGGGGCGTCCGCGTCACCGGCCCGTCCTGCGCCAAGGACCCGCCGGCGTTGTTGTAAATCACATCCAGACGACCAAAGGCCGCGACAGTTTCGTCCAGCGCGGTGGCAACGCTGGCCTCGTCGGTCACGTCCGTCCGCACAAAGCGCGCCGTGCCGCCCGCCGTGCGGATCGCGCGGGCCACTTGTTCGCCTGCATCGCGGCGTCGCCCGGCCACGGCGACCAGCGCACCTTCGCGGGCAAAGGCCGCGCAGGCCACCGCGCCGATGCCGCCCGTGCCGCCGGTGATGAAGGCGACTTTTCCTTTCAACCGATCGACCATGTCAGGCCTCCTTTACAGGGTTTGGCTGGGTGTGACGGCGCCCGGCAGGCCAGGTGGCATCGCCCAGCAGATGCAATTCGCGCCGGGCAAGGCGCCAGCCATCCGTAATTCGGACAAACTGGTCGCTATAACGTACCGTCATTTCATAGCAGTACCCGACCCCATCCCCCGCGCGGTAGAAATGGCGGGCCAAAGTGCCGGTATAGGCAGTGGCGCGGTCGCCCTCGACCCGGGGAACCAGTCCGGTGACGGCGTGATGCGTGCGGTCATACAACCCGCGCATCATCGCCGGAACACCCGCCAGCGCCGCCCGCCCCGCGAACCCGCCACGCGGAGAGATCAGGATACCGTCGGGCATGAACTGATCGGCGAACAGGTCGCCATCGCCAAGATCGACCGCCAGGGCATAGCGATCGGCCACAAGGCGCAGGGCGACCAGATCCGCCGTTGCGGTCATCGCAGCGGCTCCGCCACCATCTGTACGATCTCGCGCACGGCGCGGGTGACATCATCGCGGTCATAGCCCAAAAGGGCGACCTCGGCGGGATCGGGGTCATAGGCCAGCACGTTGCCCCGGCCCGGCACGATGAAGGCATCGGGCAGCATCGGATGTTCGGCATCACGCTCCGCCAGCTTGCGCGGGCTGCCGGCAGCATCGAAGAACAGCTGGAAAAAGTCGCGGAAACGCAGGTTGCAATCGCCCACCAGATAGGCATGGCCCGATTTCGCATTGCGCAACGCCCCCAAGATCGCCTGACACAGCGACCGCACCGACATGTAGTTGGTGCCGCCCGCGGGCGCGAAATCGGGCAGTTCAGGCAGGTCGCCGCGCGCCCAAAGCACCAGCCTCTCATAGCGCCGCGCGGCGGTGCCGGGCAGCGACCCCACGATCGATGGCGGGTTCAGCGTAGAAACATTGAAGCTGGCGTCGGCAAGCGCCCGCGCACCTTCATCCGCCAGCTTGCGCGCCCGCACATAGGCATCGGTCTCGGCCAGCCCGGGCATAACATGGTGATAATAGCTGCCCAGCTGCACCACGCGGCTCACCCCGGCCTGCTTGGCGCGGGCCACGAACGCTGGCACGCCCTCGATCTGGGTCGCGCGCCAGAATGCATCGCCATCCACCCCGGCGGGCAGATGGCGGATGTCATTGCCTGCGGCAAAGACCACCGCGTCGAAACGCTCCAGATCGCGGGTGGAAAAATCGCCCTGTGTGTAATCGCCCAGAAGATGCGCGAAATGCGCCACGGGCGACCGCGCCTGCGCGGGCTTGCGCGCGCCCAGCGTAACTTCGTGCCCCTCGGCGGCAAGCATCAGGGCGGCATGGCCACCGATCATGCCCGTCCCGCCCACGATCAGGATTTTCATCGACTTGTCCTCCGTCTGTTCGGCGCAGTTTCGGTTGCCCGGCGCCGGGGCGCCTACCCCATTCAGACGATGCCGCGCGGGCCAGAGCGCGTTTGGATGAATGGGCAACAGAGGGGCAAAGACACCGTGACAGCGCGCTTGACAGGAAAACGCATCCTTGTGACGGGGGCAGCGGGGGCGATCGGAACGGCTACGGCGCGGCGGCTGGTGTCGGAAGGCGCGCTTCTGGCGCTGGCGGATCTGCGCGCCCCCGACCGGACCGCCGACGAGATCGCGCAGGAATTTGGCGCCCGCCCCCTGACTTTCGCCTATGACGCCGCGGCCCCCGCCGAAAGCCCCGCGCTGGTCGCCCGCACGGTTGACGGGCTGGGGGGGCTGGACGGCGTATGCAACATCGCCGGGGTCTATACCAAGGTCCGGTCCACCGACATCACCCCCGAGGATTGGCACCGTGGCCTGACCATCAACCTGACCAGCGCCTTCCTGATCTGTCAGGCCGCGATCCCGCATCTGATCGAAACCCGCGGATCGGTGGTCAACACCGCGTCGCTGGCCGCACTGGAGGGGCTGGCCTATGCCACCGCCTATGCCACCGCCAAGGCGGGCATGATCGCCATGACCAAATCGCTGGCGGCCGAATATGCCGCGGCCGGGGTGCGGTTCAACGCGATCTGTCCGGGCGGCATCCGGTCGAACATGAGCGTGGTATCCGCCGTGCCCGATGCCGACCCCGACCTGACCTTCCGCCGTTCCAAGCTGAAGGGCTTCGAGGATGGCTTGGGCGAGCCGTCCGACATCGCCGCAGGCTTTGCCTATCTTCTGTCGCCGGATGCGCGTTTCGTTTCCGGCACTGCGCTGGTCATTGACGGCGCGCAGTTCCTTATCTGACCCGGAGAACCATGGAATACCTGTCCCAGATCCTGGCGCGCAACGCGCGCCTGTTGCCCGATCGGGCCTTCATCGTCACGGATGAAGTCAGCCTGAGCTATGCCGAATTCGCCACCCAGACCGCCCGCCTTGCCCATGTTCTGGTGGCGCATGGCGTGGGGCGCGGCGACCGGGTCGGGCTTTACCTGCCCTCGGGGCCGATGATGGCGATGGGCTTCTGGGCCTGTCAGCGGCTGGGCGCGATCCCGGCGCCGCTGTCGGTGATGTTCCGCCACGAGGAACTGCGCCGCATCGTACCGCAGGCCGGGATGAAGATGCTGATCGCCGATGCCGCGACCTGGCCTTACCTGTCACAGATACGCGGCGATCTGCCGGGGCTGGCGCATTGCCTTGTGTCCGGCCCCGGCGGCGATCTGGACGGGCTGATGGCAGCCGCGCCCAAGACCTTTGACGATGTGATCTGCGACCCACAGGACATCGCCTGCCTGTTCTTTTCCTCGGGCACGACGGGCGCGCCCAAGGGCATCGCCCAGACGCATTTTTCGATCGGATCGACGCTGCGCGACATGATGGTGTCGCATCGCAACCGCTTCGGCGCCGAGGTCTATGTTTGCGCGGTGCCGCTGTTCACCAACTTCGGGCTGAACGTCACGCTGAACCTGTGCCTGTATGGCGGCGGCACCATCGTGCTGCATGAACGCTGGGATACCGCGCGCGTGCTGGCCGACATCGAACGCCACCGCGCCACCTATTTCGGCGGGACACCCACCATGTATGTCTACATGGTGGGCGCCCCCGAGGTGGCGCAGCACGACCTGACCTCGCTGCGGGTCTGTACCACGGGCGGATCGCCGGTGCCGCAGCCGGTGATCCAGCGGTTCGAGGAATTGACCGGCGCGCGGGTGACGCAGGTCTACGGTTCAACCGAAACCTGCGGGCAAAACGTGATGGAACCCACGCTGGGCATCCGCAAGCGCGGCGCGGCGGGCCTGCCGGTCGGCAGTTCGCGCATCAAGATCGTCGATGACGACGATCGCGAGGTGCCTACCGGCGAAATCGGCGAAATCCTGATCGGTGGCGATTGCGTGGCCGCCGGCTATTGGCAGGACCCCGCCGCCACCGCCGAGGCCTTCACCCCCGAGGGCTGGCGTTCGGGCGACCTGGGTTATGTCGATGCCGACGGCTTCGTCTTCATCGTCGACCGCAAGAAGGATGTAATCATCGCGGGCGGTCACAACATCTATCCGCTTGAAGTCGAAACGGTGCTGTATCGCCACCCCTCGGTTGCGATCTGCGCCGTGGTCGGCGCGCCCGACGCGGAAAAGGGAGAGGTGCCGGTCGCCGTGGTGGTGCTGGACAAGGACCGCCCCGCAACCGCCTGCGACCTGCGCGACTGGTGCCGCGCGCATCTGGCCGCCTACAAGGCCCCCCGCCGGATCGAATTCATCGACGACATGCCGATCGAGGCTGCCAAGATCCGAAAGCGCGACCTGGTGGCCGCGCTCAAGGAAGGGTCGCTGGACAAATTCCGCCGGATCAGTCCCTGACCGGCGGCCCTTTATCCACATCGCCCGCGGCGCCATAGGCCGCCCAGCCCCCGTCCACCGGCAGCACCGTGCCGGTGACATAGCTGGCCCAGTCCGACAGCAAGAAGGCCGTAGCGCGCGCCATTTCCAGCGAATCTGCCATGCGGCCAAGGGGGGTGCGGCGCTCGATGTTGGCTGGGTCAAAGATCTTGCGATCCAGAAGATCCCGCACCATCGGCGTGCGCGTATAGCCGGGCGCTATGCAGTTCACACGCACCCCCGAGGGCCCCCATTCGCAGGCCAGCGTCTTGGTCAGGTGAATCACGCCCGCCTTGGCAATGCCATAGGCAGACCGGCCCGGAAAAGCGCCCAGCCCGACGATCGAGGACACATTGACGATCGCGCCCGACCGCTGTTCCAGCAGGTGCCGCCCCGCAGCGCGGCAGATCAGATAGGTGCCGCGCAGGTTCACATCCAGAATGTGCTGCCAGCGGTCGGGGTCCTGCCGGTGCACCGGCACCAGATCATCCCCGATCCCGGCAGAGTTGAACACAAGGTCCAGCCCGCCCAGCATATCCCGCGCGCCTTCGACCATCGTCTCGGCCTCGGCGGTGCGGGACACATCGCCCGTCACATGGCCGACCGCGCCGGTTTCGGGCACCGCTTGCGCCGCGCGCGCACCGTCCAGATCGGCAAGCACGACCTTTGCCCCCAGATCGGCCAGAAGCCGCGCGGTTGCGGCGCCGATACCGCTGGCCCCGCCAGTCACCAGCGCGCGTTTTCCATCCAGCCTTGGACCCATGTCACGCATCGGGATCTTCCTCTCCGTCCTGATTGATCCTGTAGTGCCAGTCGGGCGTCCATCTGCCCTTTGGCGCGCGGTGCAGGTCCAGATAGGCCCGCGCCACAAGGTCGTGGTCATAGGGGGTGCCCGCCTGCATCGTGCCGTGGATCGCCACGGTCGAGACATGGATGGAATGAGGCAGCAGTTCCTTGTGCAGCGAATGGCCAAGGCTGCGCAGCGCCGCCTTGCCCAGCGAGGTCACGCCCCATTCGATCCAGGGGCCAAAGGCCAGCACCCCGCCGGTCAGCAGGATCGTGCCGCGCTGCACGGCGATCATTGCGGGCACGACGCTGGCCGCCGCGTGATGGGCACCCGCGACATTGGTGCGAAAACTGTCCATCAGATAGTCGAAGCTGGCCGGTTCGCCGCGCGCCGCCCAACCCGCAGCCTGCCCGTATTGCGCCTGCGCCAGGCCCGAGTGGGTGACAAAACGCGCTGGCTGGATCAGCGCGGCGTTGTAGATCAACACCTCGGCCGGGCCATAGCGGTCAGCGATCTGGCGATGCACCGCCTCCATCTGGTCGGGCTGACCGGCATCGCCGGCAAAGCCCGCAACCTCCAGGCCCTGCGCCCGCAGATCCGCCTCATGCGCCGCGACCGCGGCGGCGTTGCGCCCGGTGAAGGCCACGGCGAAACCGTCGCGGGCGAAGACCTGCACAAGCGCCCGGCCCAGACCCGGGCCTATGCCGATGACGATGGCCAGAGGGCGGGTCATTCGGCGGCCTCGGGCTTGGCGCTGGCGGCCAGCCTCTCGCGGCGGGCACGGCGGTTGGCCAGGAACTCTTCAAGCGTGCCGACGATGCCCTTGCGCAGGAACAGCACGCACAGCACGAAAATCGCGCCCTGGAACACCACGACCCAGGCCCCGAAGGTGGCCAGTTTCGTCTGCAACGTCACCAGCACCGCGGCCCCGACGATCGGGCCCAGCAGCGTGCCCACCCCACCGATCAGCGTCATCAGCAGCGCATCGGCCGAGGTCATGAAATAGACATCCGCCAGGGACGCGATCTGGAACACCAACGCCTTCATGCTGCCCGCCAGCCCCGCCAGCATCGCCGACAGCGTGAAGGCCAGCAGCTTGAACCGCGTCGTGGAATAACCCAGCGAGATCGAGCGCGCCTCATTCTCGCGGATCGACTTCAGGGTCTGGCCGAAGGGTGAATGCACGATCCGGTAAACCAGCGCGAAACCGCCCAGAAACACCGCCAGCATGACAAAATACATCGACATGGTGTCAGACAGATCGATCAGCCCGAACAGCATCCCGCGCGGCACCGACTGGATGCCATCCTCGCCATGCGTCCAGCCCGATTGCAGCGCGTAGAAATAGACGATCTGTGCCAGCGCCAGGGTGATCATCGCGAAATACAGCCCCTGCCGCCGGATCGCGAGCCAGCCGAAGCCGAAGCCCAGCCCCGTCGCAACCGATACGCCCGCCAGGATGCAAAGTTCCGGGGACAGCCCCCAGACCGCCGCCGCATGGGCCGCCGTATACGAGGCCGAGCCATAGAAGGCCGCATGCCCGAAGGCCAGAAGCCCGCCATAGCCGAACACCAGGTTGTAGGCGAGCGCCAGAAGCGCCAGGCACAGGATCTTCATCGCAAAGATCGGGAACATCAGGTAGGGCAGGATCAGACCCACCACCAGCAGCACCCCGAACCACAGCCGGCCGTTTTCCAGCACACTGCCCGCCCGGCCCGAAGACACGTCGGCGACGGAATGGGCCGAAGTTTCGCGCCCGAACAGGCCCGCCGGGCGCAGCACCAGGATGATGACCATCACCACGAAAATCACGGTGGTCGAGGCTTGCGGGTAGAAAACCTTGGTCAATCCCTCCAGCAGGCCCATCATCAGACCGCCGGCGATCGCGCCGAAGATCGAGCCCATGCCCCCGATCACCACCACCGCAAAGATCGTGATGATGATCGACTGGCCCATCTGCGGCCCGACCTGATAGATCGGCGCGGCCATCACGCCCGCCAGACCCGCAAGGCCCACACCAAAGGCATAGGTCAGCATCAGCATCAGCGGCACGTTGATGCCGAAGGCGCGCACCAGATCGGGGTTTTCGGTCGCGGCGCGCAGGTAGGACCCCAGCTTGGTCCGCTCGATCAGATACCAGGTGCCGAAACACAGCATCAGGGCCGCCACGATCACCCAGGCGCGATAATAGGGCAGGAACATGAAACCCAGGTTCGCCGCCCCCTGCAGCTGCGCAGGCACGTCATAACGTTGCCCGGCCGCGCCGTAGATGACATTGAATACCCCCTCGATCACCATCGCAAGACCCACCGTCAGCAACAGGCCATAAGCGTGGTCAAGGTCATAGACGCGGCGGATGAACAGCCGTTCGGTCAGCGCGCCAATCAGGCCCACGACCACCGGCACGATGATCAGCGCCCACCAGTAGCCGATCGAGGGCAGCCCCAGTCCCGGGAACAGCTCGGGCAGGTTATACAGATACCAGGCCCCGAAGGCACCCAGCATGTATTGCGCGCCATGCACGAAATTGCCGATGCGCAACATGCCGAAGATGATCGCCACACCCAGGCTCATCATGGCGTAGAATGACCCGTTGATCAGCCCGACAAGCAGCTGGCCAAACAGCAGGGTCAGGGGAATTCCGAAGATGGATGTCACGTTTCAGACCCCCAGATAGGATTGAATCTTGGTCATGCTCGCCTCAAGTTCGGCGCGGTCGATGGTCTCGACGATGTGACCGTGTTCGACAACGCAGAAGCGGTCGGCCAGCTTCGAGGCAAAACGGAAGTTCTGTTCGACCAGAAGGATGGTGTAGCCTTGATCCTTCAGTGTGCGGATCACGCTGCCGATCTGCTTGACGATCACCGGGGCCAGCCCCTCGGTCGGTTCGTCCAGCAGCAGGGTGCGCGCGCCGGTGCGCAGGATGCGCCCGATCGCCAGCATCTGCTGTTCGCCGCCCGACAGTTTGGTACCCTGGCTGGTCCAGCGCCGTTCCAGGTTGGGGAACAGCTTCAGGATCTCACCCTGGGTCATACCGCCGGGGGCGATCACGGGTGGCAACTCCAGGTTCTCGGCCACGGTCAGGCTGGCGAAGATGCCTCGTTCCTCGGGGCAATAGGCCAGGCCCGCACGCGCGGCGATTTCCGGCGGCGTGCGGCTAAGATCCTGCCCGCGATAGCGGATGGTGCCGCTGCGGCGCTTCAAAAGCCCCATGATCGCGCGCAGGGTCGAGCTTTTTCCCGCACCGTTGCGCCCGATCAGGGTGACCAGTTCGCCTTGCCGCACATCAAAGGTGATGCCGTGCAGCGCCTTGCTTTCGCCATACCAGCCTTCAAGATCGCGGATCTCCAGCAGGGGGGCGGGGATGGGATCAGTCATCGGCGCCTCCGATATAGGCCTCGATCACGCGCGGATCGCGCGAAACGGTGGGGTAATCGCCCTCGGCCAGCACGCTCCCGGCGGCCAGAACGGTGATCGTGTTCGACAGCGCGGCCACAACTGACAAGTTGTGTTCCACCATCAGCACGGTGCGTTGCGCCGAGACCTTGCGGATCAGCGCAGCGATGCGGTCGACATCCTCGTGGCCCAGCCCCGAGGTCGGCTCATCCAGCAGCAACATCTCGGGATCCAGCGCCAGCGTCGTGGCTATTTCCAGCGCGCGCTTGCGTCCATAGGACAGCAGCGTCGCGGGGCGTTCGGCGTCGCCGGTCAGGCCCACCTCGTCCAAAAGTTCATCCACCCGCCGGTCCAGCGCGCGCAGCAGCTTTTCGCTGCGCCAGAAATGGTAGGAAACCCCCATCGGGCGCTGCAACGCGATGCGGACATTCTCGCGCACAGTCATGCGCGGATAGACCGCCGAAATCTGGAAGGACCTTACCAGACCACGCCGTGCGACCTCTTCGGGGCGCAGGCGGGTTATGTCTTGTCCGTTGTAACGGATCGTGCCGGTGGTCGGTTGCAGGAACTTGGTGATCAGGTTGAACATCGTGGTCTTGCCCGCACCGTTCGGCCCGATCAGGGCATGGATCGTGTTGCGCCGCACGGTCAGGTCGACATCCTTGACGGCGGCGAAGCCGTTGAAAACCTTGGACAGACTGCGGGCCTCGATAATGGTGTCGGTTGCGGTCATTGCCTGGCCTCCGCCGGGGTAAAGCCGTCTACCAGGATACCGCACCCCGCGGCAGCGCGCTGGCGCAGAGGAATGGTCCGCTGATATGCCTCAGAGTCGTAGAACGTCCGCGCAGCCGCAAGACTGGGGAATTCGACAACCGAGATCAGCGCGGGCGACCAGCCGCCTTCCAGCGGTTCGGCGGTATCGCTGTTGACCACAAACCGTCCGCCACCCGCGGCCATCACCGGCCCCGCGATGCGGCGATACTCGGCCCAGGCCTCGGGATCGGTGATCCGAAGTTCGAAAATCAGGTAACCGGGCATCGCCCTTCCTTTTCAATTGGTTGGCAGGTGCCGGACCACGCTGGCCCGACACCCGAAGATCATTTGCCGATCGTGCAAGCGGACTTCTCATATGGAAGAAAGGCATCGGCTGCCGGCACGGTCGAGACGAGCGTGAAGAAATCGTCTTTCTCGCCCACCTCGGCCGGGGCTTTGACCTGAAGCGCATACATGTCGTGCACCAGGCGGCCGTTGGGATAGAGCGTCGCATTCTTCACGAAGAAATCCTCGATCTTCATGCTGCGCATCTGTTCCAGCACCTTTTTCGGATCATCAGTGCCTGCGGCTTCAACCGCCTTGAGGTAGTTCGACACCGCCGAATAGGCGCCTGCGGCGACCCAACCTGGTGCGTTACCCGTAACCTCCATCATCCGCCGCCCGAAGGCTTCGGACTCGGCATCCTTCTTCCAGAACCAGGGAGAAGCAAACCGGGCACCTTGCAGGGCCTCAACGCCGATAGCGCGCGCATCAGACTGGTGCAGAATGCCCAGGCCCACGACCATCCCCTGCGAGATCAGGCCGAATTCCTGAACCTGCTTGACCGCATTCACCAGATCGGGCCCGTTCGCGTTCAGGATCAGTGCCTTGGCGCCGGATGCCTGGGCTTGCAGCAGGAAAGCCGAAAAATCGGTGCTGTTCAGCGGCGCGCGCACCGCGCCCATCACCTTGCCGCCGCCCGCCTCGATCGCGGCAATTTCGGTCGCCTCCTGCACCTTGCCGGCCTCGTAGTCCGGCGACAGGATGAAAAAGCTGTCCACGCCTTCGGCCAGCAACGCCTTCACAGGGCTGGTGAAGGTGGAATAGGCGTCATATGCCCAGGCGATAACATTGCCGTTGCAGTCGGCTTCGGTAAACTTGTCGGTCAAGGG
Organism: Pontitalea aquivivens; assembly: GCF_046507575.1. Lineage (NCBI taxonomy): Bacteria > Pseudomonadati > Pseudomonadota > Alphaproteobacteria > Rhodobacterales > Paracoccaceae > Pontitalea > Pontitalea aquivivens. The sequence continues at coordinate 66,410 of NZ_JBKFEY010000012.1, forward strand.
CGAGACGAACAGGCCGATCCTGCCCTTTTCGCCGATCAGCGTGTTGACCCCCAGCGCGATGGCCGAATTGGCCATGTCGGCGATGACGTCGACATCATCCTGTTCCAGCCATTGCCGCGCGATACCCAAGCCGACTTCGGGCTTGTTCTGGTGGTCAGCAGAGACCAGCTCGATCGGCTTGCCAAGCGCCTGACCGCCATGGTCGGCAATGGCCAGTTCCACCGCGCGCACCACCTCAGTGCCACCAAGGGCGGAGAAGGATGAGCTTTGGTCATTCAACACGCCAATCTTGACGGTGCCGTCCTGGGCATGGGCCAGGCCCGTGGTGGCAGTCAGCGCAAGCGCCGATACCAGAATACGTTTCATCTGAAGTCCTCCCTGTCGCGCGCCCGGATCTTGGCCGGGCCTGTTACGCCGCTTGCAAAGGTGGCAGTGTGCGGACCGCTGGCATCGTCTGAATGGACGATTGGCCGCGAACAGGCCCAGCGCGTCCGAAGGTCACAGTGTTAGTCCTATTGGACGATGTTTGCGCCGCAACCCGCTGCGACAGTGAACCTGAAACAATCGCCCGTCGACGCAGGAGCAAGCCGCCGACATGACAATGAAAGCCGTCATCTGCACGGAATTCGCGCCGCGCGCCCAGTTGCGCCTTGGCAATGTTCCAGTGCCGCGGCCCGGTCCCGGAGAGGTGCTGATTCGTGTCGCGGCCTGCGGCATCAACTTCTTTGACGGGCTGATGGTCGAGGGCAAATACCAGACCCGACCCGACCGCCCTTTCACCCCCGGATCCGAGGTCGCCGGCACGGTCGAGGCGGTCGGCCCCGGCGTCGAACTGGCCATCGGCACCCGCGTTCTGGCGTTCAACGGGCTGGGGGGCTATGCCGAACAGGCCACAGCGCAGGCCGAGCGCGTCTGCCCGATCCCCGACAGCATGAGCTTTGAACAGGCTGCGGGCTTCCTGATCACCTATGCCACCTCGCATCACGCGCTGAAGGACCGTGGCCAGCTTGCGCCAGGCGAAACGCTGCTGGTGCTGGGGGCGGCCGGGGGCGTGGGCCTGACGGCGGTAGAAATCGGCAAGCGGATGGGCGCGCGCGTGATCGCAGCGGCGTCCAGCGCGGAAAAGCTGGCGCTTTGCCGCGAGCATGGTGCCGATGAGGTCATCAACTATTCGACCGAGGATCTGCGCGCCCGGCTGAAGGATCTGACCGGCGGCGCGGGCGTGGACATGGTCTATGACCCCGTGGGCGGGGCGCTGACCGAAACCGCGCTGCGTTCGATGGCGACCAGCGGGCGGTATCTGGTGATCGGCTTCGCCGCAGGTGAAATTCCAAAGATCGCGCTGAATCTGCTGTTGCTGAAACAGACCGCGATGATCGGCGTGTTCTGGGGCGCCTTCGCGCGCGCCAATCCTGCCCGCCACGCGACGAACATGGCCGAACTGTTCGACTGGTTCGAACAGGGTCATCTGCGCCCGCATATCGGTGCCCGCTACCCACTGAACCGTTTTGCCAAGGCGCTGGACGTGGTGATGGACCGCACCGCCCAGGGCAAGATCGTGCTGACGATGACCAACTCTCTTTCCGAACAGGTGATTGCATGAGCGATATTCTGGAAACTTCCGTACAGCTGGAAAAGGTCGGTCAGATCCTTGTAGCAACGGTGGACAACCCGCCCGTCAACGCGCTGTCGCATGCCGTGCGCGCGGGCCTTGTCGCGGCGATCGACGCACTGGAAGCCGATGCGGAAGCCCAGGCGCTGGTGCTGATCTGCGCGGGCCGGACCTTCATTGCCGGGGCGGACATTCGCGAATTCAACCGCCCCGTGCTGGAACCGCGCCTTGCCGTGGTCATCGACCGGCTGGACAGCTGTTCCAAGCCGATCATCGCCGCGATGCATGGCACTGCCCTTGGCGGCGGGCTCGAGGTGGCGCTGGCCTGCAACCATCGCATCGCCCTGCCCGACACCCGCTTTGGCCTGCCCGAGGTGAAACTGGGCCTTTTGCCCGGCGCGGGCGGCATCACCCGCCTGCCGCGTCTGGTGGGCGTACCCGCCGCGCTGACGATGATCAGCGAGGGTAACCCGATCAACGCCGAAAAGGCCCTGCAGATCGGCCTGATCGACGAAGTGGCAAAGGACGACCTGCGTACCGATGCGATAGGCTTCGCCAGCCGGATCGCCGCCACGGGCGGGGCACCGCGCCGCACCTCGGACCTGCCGGCGCCGGTCGTGGACCAGCCCTATCTGGACGAGATGCGCACCACGCTGGCCCGCAAGTTCAAGGGCCTGACCGCGCCACAACGGGCAGTCGATTTGGTGCACATGGGCCTGACCACGCCCTTCAAGGAGGCCGCCGAAAAGGAATATGCCGCCTGCAAGGACCTGATCGCTTCGCCCCAGTCGCGCGCGCTGCGCCATCTGTTCGCCGCCGAACGCGCCGCGCTCAAGCTTGACGGCGTACCCGAGGGCACCGCACCCCGCCCCGTCCGCAAGGTTGCTGTGGCAGGCCCCGGCGTCATGGGTCGCGGCATCACCCTGTGCTTCCTGAACATCGGCACGCCCGTCGTTCTGATCGGCCGCGCGCAGGCCGATCTGGACAAGGCCCGCCACCTGATCGGCAAGGCACTGGCCGATCAGGTCACCAAGGGCCGCATCGGCCAGGACGAGGCCGACCGCCGCCTTGCCCTGCTGACCCTGCAAACCGGCTACGACGACCTTGACGGCGTGGACCTTGCGATCGAGGCTGTGACCGAGGATCTGGAGATCAAGAAAGACGTCTTCGTCCGTCTGGATGACGCGCTGCATGACCGCGCGATTCTGGCCACCAACACCTCGTTTCTGGATATCGCCGCGCTGGCCGCGGTGGTCCGGCGGCCCGAAAACGTCTGCGGGATGCATTTCTTCAACCCCGCCAACGTGATGAAGCTGCTGGAAAACGTCCACACGGCGCAGACCGCGCCCGATGTTCTGGCCACGATCACCGCGATCGGACGCAAATTGGGCAAGATGCCGGTGATGGTGGGCCGCTCGGAAGGGTTCGTTGCCAACCGGATGCTGTCCAAGCGCAGCCGCGAGGCGCAATTCCTGCTGGAAGATGGCGCCACCCCGCAACAGGTGGACAAGGTCCTGGCGGGCTTTGGTTTTCCGATCGGGCCCTTCGCTCTGGCCGATCTGGCGGGGATGGATGTGATGGCCGCCGCCCGGCGCGCCCGATTGGCCCGGATGACGCCGCGCGAACAGGCCTGCGACATTGTCGATCAGCTGTGCGCAGCCGGTCGTCTGGGGCAGAAATCCGGCGCGGGCTATTACAGCTATGGCGAAGACCGCAAGCCCCGGCCCGATCCGGCGGTGGAAGACATCCTGTCCGCGCATCGCGCCCGCACCAACCGCCCCCAGCGCGACATCCCGGACCAGGAGATCCTTGAACGCTGCCTGTTGGCCATGGTCAACGAGGCCGCCAAGATTCTGGACGAGGGCGCCGCCGCCCGGGCCAGCGATATCGACGTGATCTGGACCAGCGGCTTTGGTTGGCCGCGCCATCTGGGCGGGCCGATGTTCTGGGCCGACCAGATGGGCATCGCCCAGGTCAAGGCGGCGCTGGACCGCTACGCCGGCCTTGTCGGCGACGAATATTTCAAACCGGCCGCCCTGATCGAAAGACTGGCCGCCGAAGGCCGCGGCTTGCTTGACTGAAGCCGGACCCCAACCTGAAAGACGAAAGATATGCCTATGAACAAGGAAATGTCCCTCTCCTCGGTCGTTGCGGAACTGCGCGACGGCATGACTATCGGTGTCGGTGGCTGGGGACCGCGCCGCAAACCGATGGCCCTGATCCGCGAGATCCTGCGCTCGGACCTGAAGGATCTGACGATCGTGGCCTTTGGCGGCCCCGAGGTGGGAATGCTGGCCGCCGCCGGCAAGCTGCGCAAGGCGACCTACGGGTTCGTCTCAATGGATTTCATTCCGATCGAGCCCTATTTCCGCAAGGCCCGTCAGGAAGGCACGATCAAGGTTTGCGAACTGGACGAGGGCCTGCTGTATCTGGGCCTGCGCGCAGCGGGCAGCAACGTGCCCTTTGTGGCCACCCGTGTCGGGCTTGGGTCCTCGGTGATGACCAACAACCCCGAGTTCAAGACCATCACCTCGCCCTATCCCGACCAGGCCGAACTGCTGGCGATGCCCGCGATCAAGCTGGACGCGGCCCTGCTGCACGTCAGCCGCGCCGACCGGATGGGCAACACGCTGACCTTCGGGCCCGATCCGTTCTTTGACGAATTCTTCGCCCGCGCGGCGGATCGCGTCTATGTCACGACCGAGGAGCTGGTCGGCTCCATCGGTTCGGAAAACCCCGAGGACATGAAGGACAACCTCTTCGAACCCTGCCTGGTTTCGGGTGTGGTCGCGGCGCCCTTGGGCGCGCATCCAACCACCTCGCACCGCGCCTATGGCTGGGATGCAGCCCATCTCAAGGCCTATGCCGCCTCTGCCAACGAGGACGGCGGCTGGCAGACCTTCTTCGACAGGCACATCGCGGGCGACGAACAAAGCTATCTCGCCAGTGTCGGCGGCGCCGATCACGTTCGCAACCTGCCCATTCCCACATTCTGAACGGACCGGATATGACCCAAGCAAAAGATTTCACCCTGGCCGAACTGTTGATCGTCGCTGCGGCCGAGGCCTGGCGGGGCGATGGCGAATTGCTGGCCACCGGCATCGGCCCCTTGCCGCGCCTGGCCGCAGGCCTGGCCAAGCTGACCTGCACACCCGGCCTGCAACTGACCGATGGCGAGGCGCTGCTGACCGAAACGCCCGTTCCCTTGGGGCCGCGCGGCGATTTCCGCCCGCGCTACACCGGGCGGATGCACTATGCCCGGGTCTTCGACAGCGTCTGGTCGGGCCGCCGTCATGCGATGGTGACGCCGGTTCAGCTGGACCGCTGGGCGCAGGGCAACATCTCTGCCCTGGGGTCGGATTTCAACCGGCCCAAGGTGCAGATGCTGGGCGTACGGGGCTTTCCGGGCAATAGCGTATCGCACAAGAACTCGATGTTCCTGCCCAGCCACAACACCCGCGTCTTCGTGGAAGGCGAGGTCGATGTGGTGGCCAGCGTCGGCTTCAAGCCCGGCACCTGGCCACGCAACGCCCCGGCGGACTTTGTCCAGATCGGGCGGATCGTGACCAACCTGTGCGTGATGGACTTCAACGGCCCCGATCACGCGGCACAGGTGCTGAGCCTGCACCCGGGCGTCACCTTCGAGGAGGTGCAGGCCAACACCGGCTTCCCGCTGCTGCGCGCGCCGGGCATGGCGGAAACCACCGCCCCGACCGAAGAACAACTGGCCATCATCCGCCGTCTGGACCCGCGCGACATCCGCGCCAGCGTGCTGAAAGACAACCCGCCCGGCGTCCGCAAGGCCGCCTGACCCAAACCTGAACGGACGGACCGCCATGAACTTCGATCACAGCGACAAGACGAAAACCCTTCTGACCACGCTGAACGCGTTCATGGCGGATCACGTCTACCCCAACGAAAAGACCTATTACGAACAGGTTGCCGCCGATCGCTGGCGCACACCGCCGATCGTTGATGAGCTGAAAAAGAAGGCCCGCGCGCAGGGGCTGTGGAACCTGTTCCTGCCGGATTCGCACCACGGCGCAGGCCTGTCCAATGTCGAATATGCGCCGCTGTGCGAGGTGATGGGGCGGGTGCATTTCTCGCCCCAGATCTTCAACTGCGCCGCGCCCGACACCGGCAATATTGAAACCATCGAACGCTACGGCACCGAGGAACAAAAGGCCCGCTGGCTGCCGCCGATGTTGGACGGCACGATCCGTTCGGCCTTTGCGATGACCGAACCGGCGGTGGCCTCGTCGGATGCCACGAACATCCAGGCCTCGATCGTGCGCGATGGCGATGATTACGTCATCAACGGGCGCAAATGGTGGATTTCCGGCGTCGGCGACCCGGATTGCAAGCTGATGATCTTCATGGGCAAGACCGACCCCACCGCGCCCAAGCACAAGCAGCAATCCATGATCCTGGTGCCGACCGACACGCCCGGCATCACGGTGCTGCGCGCGATGACCGTGTTTGGCTATGACGACGCGCCCCACGGTCATATGGAGATCACTTTCGAAAACGTCCGCGTGCCCGCCAGCAATATCCTTCTGGGCGAGGGCAGGGGTTTCGAAATCGCGCAGGGACGCCTGGGGCCGGGCCGCATCCACCACTGCATGCGGCTGGTCGGGCTGGCGGAACGCTGCCTGGAAATGATGTGCCGGCGCGTCACCGCGCGCGTGGCCTTTGGCAAGCCGATCGCAGAACAGACCGTCACGCTGGAACGCATCGCGGAATCGCGGATCATGATCGACCAGGCGCGCCTGCTGACGCTGAAGGCCGCACATATGATGGACACCGTCGGCAACAAGGCCGCCCGGGCCGAGATCGCGATGATCAAGGTCGCCGCGCCGAACATGGCCTGCCGGGTCATCGACTGGGCGATCCAGGCGCATGGCGCGGCCGGCGTATCGCAGGATTTCCTGCTGGCGCATTACTACGCCCATGCCCGCAAGATCCGCTTTGCCGACGGCCCCGACGAGGTGCATCGCAACCAGATCGGGCGGCTGGAATTGAAGAAATACGCCGAGGCCTAGGATGGAGGCCGCGCATTTCATCGGCACCGAGCCGCTGCCCCCCGACAGCCCGATCGATGTGGCGCGGCTGCAGGTCTGGCTGCGCGCCCGCCTGCCCGATTGCGACGGCACGCTGACGCTGGACCGCTTTCGCGGCGGGCAATCCAACCCGACGCTGCTGTTGTCCTTCGACGGGCAGCGCCGGTTCGTATTGCGGCGCAAGCCCGACGGCGCGCTGCTGCCCTCGGCCCATGCGGTGGATCGGGAATACCGCGTGATCTCGGCGCTGCGCGGGTCGGGCGTTCCGGTCGCGGGGGCGCGGCTGTTGTGCGACGACCCCGGCCTTGTCGGCACGATGTTCTATGTGATGGACTACGTCGAGGGGCGCACCTTCTGGGAACCCTGGCTGCCGGACATGGACGGGGCCGAACGCGCCGCGATCTATGCCGAAATGAACCGCGTGATCGCCTGCCTGCATCAGGTGGATCACCACGCCGCCGGGCTGGCGGATTTCGGCAAGCCCGAGGATTACGTCGCCCGTCAGGTGGCGCGCTGGTCGCGGCAATACCGCGCCTCGGAAACGCGCGTGATCGCGGCGATGGACCGGCTGATCGCATGGCTGCCGCAAAACCTGCCGGCGCAGCGGCGCAGCGCGCTGATCCACGGCGATTTCCGGCTGGACAACATGATCTTCCACCCGACCGAGCCGCGCATCCTGGCGGTGGTCGATTGGGAACTGTCCACGATCGGTGACCCGATGGCCGATTTCGCCTATCACACGCTGACCTGGCATTTCCCGCAGGCGCCCTATCGCGGGCTGGCCGATCTGGACCTTGCCGCCCTTGGCATCCCCGATGCCACCGCCTACCGCGATGCCTATCTGGCCGCGACCGGACAACAGGCGGTCAGCGAGCGTGACTGGAACATCTATCTGGCGTTTTGTCTGTTCCGCGTGGCCGCGATCCGTCAGGGCGTGGCCAAGCGCGACCTGGACGGGAACGCCTCGAACCCCCATGCGCGGACCGCCGGTGCGCTGGCCGAACCCGTTGCCAATCTGGCCTGGGCGCATGCCGAACGGGCCATGTCTGCCTGACCCCTATCGAAAGGATGCCCGAATGACCCCGCTTTTCCCGCACTCTGGCATGGCGCTTGTCATCGGCGGCAGTGGCGGCGTCGGCGCCGAGATCTGCCGCGTACTGGCCCGTGACGGCTGCGATGTGGCGCTGACCTGGTTTGGCAACGAGGCCCGCGCCAATGCCGCCGCCGAGATGGTCCGTGCCGAAGGCCGCACCGCCAGCACCCACCAGATCAACATCGAAGACCCCGAGGCCGTCGCCGCGCTGATCGACACCGTCGCGGCCGGAGGTGGCATCCATACGCTGGTTTATGCCGCGGGGCCGCTGGTGCCGCTGATCCACCTCAGCCGGATCGAGCCCGCGCTGATGAAAAAGCACCTGATGCAGGATGCCTTCGGCTTCTTCAACGTCGTGCATTACGCCCTGCCCCACCTGCGCCAAACGCGCGGGTCGATCACCGCGATCCAAAGCGCGGCGCAGTTCCGCTATGCCCCCGCCGACGGACTTTCGGTGGTGCCCAAAGCCGCCGTTCACGCGGTGATGAAGGGCGTCGCCAAGGAAGAGGGACGCCATGGCGTGCGCGCCAATGGCGTGGCGCTTGGCATGATCGATGCAGGCCAGCAGCCCGAACTGATCCGGCTGGGCCATATCGACCAGAAATACATCGACACCGCAGCCGCCAATGTGCCGCTAAAGGTCTGGGGCAAGCCGATCGACGTGGCCGAGGCCGTCAGCTACCTTGCCTCATCGCGGGCGGGCTTTGTCACCGGGCAGGTGATCAACGTTGATGGCGGCTATCATGTCTGACCCGTGGTGAGCGCCTACGACCATGTCAGCATCGGTGCGGGGCCGGGCAAGCAGGACCGGCAAGAAGCGCAGGGGAAGATCACAATGACGGCAAACGACCGCGACATTCTGGGCCTGGAAGGCAAGGTCGCACTTATCACTGGCGGCGGCGCGGGCATCGGGCGGGCCACCGCGGACATGTTCGCCCGCGCGGGCATGAAACTGGTCATCGCGGAAATCGACCCCGCCCGCTGCGCCACGCTGCGTAACGCCTTCCCTGACCACCTGATCCTTGAGGCCGACGTGCGCCGCGCCGCGGATGCCGGGCGCATCGTCTCGGCCATCGCAGACCGGCACGGGCAGCTGGATGTGCTGATGAACAACGTGGGCGATTTCCTGCGGATCCAGAACTACTTTGTCGACACCACCGAAGAGGACTGGGACCAGTTGTATCAGGTCAACCTGCTGCACATGTTCCGCATGACCAAGGCCGCGCTGCCGCTGATGAAGGCCTCGGGCGCGGGCGGCAGCATCATCAACGTCTCGACGATCGAGGCGTTCCGCGGCATCCCGAAAACCGTGGTCTATTCGGCCTTCAAGGCGGCGATCACCGGATTTACGCAAAGCCTTGCGGTGGAACTGGGGCAGGACGGCATCCGCGTGAACGCGATCGCGCCGGAAACCACCGACACCGCCCAGATCACCGCCGACAGCCGCGTGCCGCCGTCGAACCGCGACTATGTCAGCCGCTGGTTCCCGATCGGCCGCTTTGGCAAGGGCCAGGATTCGGCGGGCGCGGCGCTGTATCTGGCGTCCGAGCGGCTGTCGGGCTGGACCACCGGCCACACGATCCTGGTGGATGGCGGCGCGCTGGCGGCGGGCGCCTGGATGCGCCTGCCCGATGGCAAGAACTGGACCCATCTGCCGATCATCGTGGCCGACGGCTACACCCCGACCTGAGGCAACCAGACGCCGCGCGGACCGTCGCGCGGCTGACGCCACCGGATCTGACCGGCAAAACCTTCAAACTTGGGAATCATCTTCATGGCCAGAAATGTTGTAATCGCAGCCGGTGTCCGCACGGCGATCGGTGACTTCGGTGGCGCACTGTCGGGTATGTCGCCCTGCGATCTCGGCGCGGCCGTCGCGCGGGAGGCAATCACGCGGGCCGGCATAGCGGCAAGCGAGGTTGACCAGACCATCTTCGGCAATGTGATCCACACCGCGCCCGAGGACATGTATGTAAGCCGGGTTGTCGCGATCCGGGCAGGTATCCCGGACACCTCACCCGCGTTGACGCTGAACCGGCTGTGTGGCTCTGGACTGCAGGCCGTCGTGACCGGCGCTGAGCAGATCGCACTGGGCAAGGCCAACGTGGTGTTGGCGGGGGGAACAGAAAACATGAGCCGGGCCGGGCATCTTCTGACCCAGGTACGGAATGGTCAGAAAATGGGGGATGTAGCCGCAATCGACATGATGGTCGGTGCATTGACCGACCCTTTCGGCAACGGGCATATGGGTGTTACCGCCGAGAACGTTGCTGACCGCTCAGGCATCAGCCGGCTTGCTCAGGATAGCTTTGCTGTCCGTTCCCACCACCGCGCCGCCGCGGCGATCGCACAAGGCCGGTTCAGGGATCAAATCCTGCCGATGACGGTCAGGGTTGGTCGTTCAGAGCGGGTGTTTGACACCGATGAACATGTTCGCCCGAATGTCACGATTGACGACCTTGCAAGGTTGCGGCCCGCTTTCATCAAGAATGGCGGCGTGACTGCCGGAAATGCATCTGGTCTGAACGATGGCGCCGCGGCGGTTCTTCTGATGGAGGAAGAACTGGCAGAAAAACGCGACCTTGCGCCACTGGCCCGGATCGTCGCGACAGGGCTTGGTGGGGTAGCACCCGATATGATGGGTATGGGCCCGGTTCCGGCAACGCGTCAAGCTCTGGCGCGCGCCGGGATCACGGTTGATGATCTGGACGTGATCGAATCCAATGAGGCTTTCGCAGCACAAGCCTGTGCGGTAAGCGCAGAGCTTGGATTTTCCGACGACAAGGTCAACCCGAATGGGGGCGCTGTCGCGCTTGGCCATCCCATCGGTGCGTCAGGTGCGATCATTCTGGTGAAGCTCTGCCATGAACTGCGGCGCATTGGCGGTCGCTACGGTTTGGCGACGATGTGTATCGGAGGCGGCCAGGGTATTGCCGTGGTGGTCGAAGCCATCAAAAGAAAATAGGGGTCATCCTCAATCTGTGTGGCAGAACCACCCTGAGATATGGCGATTTGGGGGGGCTGGTTTGTGGTTTCAAAGAAGGATTGGGCGCCGTCCGATAGGGTGCAGGTGGATGAGGTCATTCAAGCCGAGGCTGGCCCGTGGGTTGTGTCTTGCAGGCTGGCACCACCGGCACCTGTCCTAGCTGTGGTATGCGTTCCAGCCGGCGACATGGATATGGATAGAGACGTCGTCGGATCGAGGACTTTCTCGCACATGGCAAAGCTGTGTCGGTCGAACTCAGGGTTTGTCGATGGCGATGCTCCAATTCGAACTGTAGCCGGGATACCTTTTCTGATCACGAGTCTTCGGTCGCCGCCCCGTTTGCGCGCCGCACCTCACGACAGGCTCAGCGCCTAAGGCATATTGAACCGCGCCGGTTTTGTCGGAGGCTCCAACTCTTGAGTAGGATGGAGCATCATGAGCAAGACGACGAACAAGTTTTCCCCTGAAGTGCGTGAGCGGGCCGTGCGGATGGTTCTCGACAGCGAAGTCCAGCACGGCTCTCGCTGGCAGGCGATCACATCGATTGCAGCGAAGATCGGCTGTTCGGCGAACACGCTGAACGACCTGGGTCAAGAAGATGGAGGTCGACAGCAGCCGATCCGACGCGTCTTCGAAGAGAACTGGCGGGACTATGGCGTCCGCAAGGTCAGGCGGTAGCTTGCCCGGGAAGGGTTTGGTGTCGCCCGATGCACAGTCGCAAGGTTGATGAAGGATATGGGTATTCAAGGCATTATCCGGGGCAGGCCGCACAGGACGACGATCCCCGACAAGAAGCCGCCGTGTCCGCTGGACAAGGTGAACCGGCAATTTCGGGGGCCCGCACCTAACGTGCTCTGGGTTTCGGACCTCACCTGCGTCGCAACGTGGAAGAGGTTCGTCTATGTGACGTTCGTCATCGATGCCTATGCCCGAAAGTTCGTCGGCTGGCGCGTCAGCACCTCGGCTCACGCTGGGTTCGCAATCGATGCCTTGGAACAGGCGGGCATGATCGCCGCCCCGGGAAAGGAACGGGGCTGGCCCATCACAGCGATCGCAGCAGTCAGTATCTGTCCATCAAATACACCGAGCGCCTTGCCGAGGCCGGGATCGAGCCGTCGGTAGGCAGCGTCGGTGACAGCTACAACAACGACTTGGCCGAGACGATCAACGGGCTGTACAAGGCCGAGGTCATCCACCGCCGCGGTCCGTGGCGCAGCTTCGAAGCCGTCGGATACACGACGCTGGAATGGGTCGACTGGTTCAACAACCGCCGCCTGCTGGAGCCCATCGGAAACATCCCGCCGACAGAAGCCGAGGCCAACTTCTACGCGGCGCTGGAAACTGAAGACATGGCCGCGTAGCTAACGAAAATCAGCCTCCTGCAAACCCGGCGCGGTTCACTGCATCGCCAAGGACCGTCCGAAGCAGAGACGAAATCTGGACCTGTGGGCCGTCGGTGTTCTCGTAGCGGGTGATCAGAACCCGCACGAAGTTCAGGCCGCGTTCGAGAGCATGCAGTTTCATATGCAGTCAATAAACGACCGCTTTGTTGGAGTGGGCAGGGACGCTCGGATTGCACATTGGCAAACTTTGCCATACTCTTTCCGTGAAGGAGACTGCTATGGGTACCATGAATATCTCGCTACCGGACCCTATGAAATCTTGGGTCGAAGACCAGGCGAAGTCCGGCCGCTATGCCAATTCCAGCGACTACGTTCGCGATCTGATCCGCCGCGATCAGATACAGAAGGAGGCGATCATGGAAATCCAAGCCGCCGTCGATACGGGCCTCGCCAGTGGGCTGGCACGTCCGCTTGATCGTGAGGCCTTCAAGGCCCGAATGCGGGCTGGCCATGCCACAAAATAGCAGCTGGACCATCCGGCCTGCGGCTGAAGCCGATCTTGCGGACATCTGGATGGAAGGCTCAGCGAAATGGGGCTTAAGGCAAGCCGAGCACTATGCGGATAGCCTCTTTGCACTCTTTGATTTTCTCTCCGAGTATCCCGAGATGGCCCGGGAACGTGAAGAATTCACGCCGCCGGTGCATATTCATCCTATTGGATCGCATCTGGTGATCTATCTGCGGGAAGGGCAGGGGGTCGAAATCATCCGGATCCTTCATGCGCGTCAAAACCTGATGGCTTTTCTGAACGAGGTCTAAGAAATTAAAACCCTGCGGCCTTTGTGAGGTTGATCCTGAACCTGTCACGTCTGCGCTGGTAGCGGCGGGTCATTTCGGCGCTGGCGTGGCCGAGTTGCTTTTGGATATAGCGTTCGTCGACTTCAGCGCTGCTGGCGAGGCCCGCGCGCAGCGAGTGGCCTGAGAAAAGTGCGATGCGGGCTTTTTCGAAAAACTCAGGGCGCAGGCCCGCCTCGCGGACGCAGGATTTGATCAGCCGGGCCACATGCTTGTCGGAAAGCCGCTCTGCGGTGGCCTTCAGCCTGTTGCGAGAGACGGCAACGAAGATCGGTCCGAAGTCGATCTTGGCATAGTGCAGCCATTGGGACAGCGCATGAACGGGGCAGGATCGCCTCTTTCTGCGCCGGAGGGCGGGCGTGTTTGCGCCGAATGCCGGCCAAAACGCTGGCGATGTGCCGCCTTGCGTTCCAGCCGTTCGCCGCGCTGCGCATAGCCCCAGGACTGCCCGGAAAGCCGCCGTTCGATAGAGGACACCGACAGCGCCGCAACCGCCTGGTCCGGCGCTGTCAGGTCGGCGATGTAAAGACCAATCATCTGGGGCGACGGGGGCAAGGGGTTCGCCCCGCGCATCCAGCACCAGCGGGCAAAGTGGCCCCAGTCCTTGGCATAGGCTTTCAGCGTGTTTTCAGATGCGGCCGCCTGCGCATATCCGCGTGCCGTCTGCACCAACCGGTCCAGCGCATCAGGCCCGGCAAGATGCGACGGCAGGGTGGTAGCGTCGTCCAGCGGCGCTGCGCTCTCGTCCTGTTCGTTGTGTTCGGGGCGATCTGGCGGGGCTGAAGGCGATTTCTGCTGCGTTTTTCACATGGCCCCAAGCCTATACTCTTTGCCTCCGATAATAGTTTCATTATTGGAGCCAGGCGCGCACCCCAATAGGGGTTCCGCGCCTATAATCTCAGATTAATTCTATTTTGCTGCGCCCCCTGCAAAAGAGCAAGTGCAGCTGCGTCCCGAGACATTCCAGAAGCACGCATGCTTTCAGAGCGAAGAAAAAATCTTTGCACAAGAGCTTCAATATTTTCCCGGGACTCAAAGTGCCCGGGATCGTCTGATCCAAAAACCACTTTAGACTTGCTCGCATAAATTTCAACTTGTTGGTCTATGTTCAGTGCGCGAACGCTTTCCGGCAAACCCAGCGATACTTGGAAAACATTGCTCAATGAAGGTGATGCAATCACTGAATACCACTTCGATCGGGGCGTAACAGATTTTACCGCAATTTCTGAAATTTCTCGCTGCGCTGCCATCGCAAGTCGCATATTAATATCAACCTCACCTACAGCTATCTCAAACTGCCGACTCCTGTATTGATTTATGATTTCATCTGCGAAATCTAATAGCTGCGTACGTGGCGGCGAAATATCTCCGAAGCCAAAGGATTTTGATAGAGCAAAATACCTCTTGTCCGAAAGTTTGTTTGCAAAAGAAGCTCCATCCAGAGTTCCCTCTTTTAGAACTTTGCCGATGAAGAACTTATTATTAATATCCTCATCCAGGCCAAACGCACCCAATGCCACCTTGAGAAGTCTTCTATCAGAAACAAGTTTCTCAGGGGTAGAAACATACCGAATTTTGTCTCGGAAATATAACTCATCCCTGCGAGCAATGGATGAGTTAGAGAACGTCTCAATTTGTGAAGATTGTGTTCGTTTTAGAAATTTCCACCCTGCGAAACCGCCAGTTGGAATGACAGGACGGTAAATCATTCTTTAGCTGCGGCAAACAGTCGCTCCTCTCGGGGCAGCAGTGTGCGCAACGCCTTAAGGGCCTGATAGTGCTGATCTTCCAGAACTGCGGCTGTCGCATACGCAAGCTGAGACCTGCTGTCGTGATCGGTGAGCACCTGGCTTAATTGCTCTATGCCTCGCACGAGCTGCATCTTCGCGTCGGTCGGGTCGACATCCCCGGACAAAACAAGTTGGGCAATATAACACACACGACGCACAGGGGTGTTTACCTCGGCCGGATGAATTGCGTCTTTTAGCCGCAAGATATAAGCATTCGGCGTCATTATCGCGAGACGGGATCGCCGTTCCCCATTTTCGATAACAGCACCGTTAATCAAAACACGCTCTTTCGGCGCCAGCTTCAGGACAAGACCGGTCATGCATTATTTCCTTCTTGGCGTAGCCCCCGCATGACTGCAGTGTTGATCTCAATCAGGATGTCGACCGACACTTTTCCCGACAGGACCTGCCTGCTATGGTTTTGTGTGAACTCAGCGAGATAAAAAAGGCGAGCACGAAGCGGCGCGGGGAGCTTGTTTCCCGGATCTGCCACATCTGCCGCAAGCGCAGTCCACAAGCGACGATTTTCATAAATTGCGCGAGCAAGCGCCGAAAAGCCGAGTGGTCCAAGATCCTTGGCGGTTTGCAGCCTATGCGTAATGCGTGCGAAAATCTCGTATTCGGTACCGCGTGGGGTTCGGGTTGGAACGCCAGGGGCGGCATAGGCCGTTTTGGCCATGAGGGTTGCGTTCACGGGAAGTCCTTCCAGTGGCTGAATGCACTATTTTGCGGCTTTGCCGACAAAGGGGGCGCCCGATCGACGCCCCCCTCCAGAAGTCAGCGGAACAGGGACAGAATGTTCTGCGGCTGCTGGTTCGCGATGGAAAGCGACTGAATGCCAAGCTGCTGCTGCGTCTGCAGGGCCTGAAGACGCGCAGAAGCCTCTTCCATATCCGCGTCCACCAATGCACCGATGCCGGATTTGAGAGAGTCCGCCAGGCTCGAGATGAACTCGGCTTGTGCGCCAATTCGCGCTTCAGCCGAACCAAAGTCAGCCGCCGCCTTGATCGCGCCGTCGATCATGGTCTCAATGTCGGAAAGCTGTGCACCCAACGTCGTCTCATCTGTCACATCAATCGTGTCGAGCTTGGCAAGATCACCCGAACCCGCATTCTTGAATGACGCGGCAAACGATAGATCCGTGGTGCCATCATTGGTCAGCACCAGTTGGTCATTGGCGGCATCAAAATCAACGGAAATGCCTTCGACCCCCAAAGAGTCGATTGCCGTCTTCAAACCAGCGGCAATGGCGTCCGAAACATCGGTTTGCGCCAGATCATCGTCGGTCACGGTGTAGGTTGCGGTCTTGCCCCCGATCGTGACGTTCAACTTATCACCGGCAGCCAGGGTCACCGAATTGCCGTCAGAATCGGTACCGCTTGCGGCACCGTTGATTACGATGTTCGCAGTGCCACCTGCCGCATCAAGCGGGCCGGCGGCGCTATCTGCAGCGGTCGAGACGCCAGCAGATGTCGCAAAAACATCCTTCGCAATGTATCCACCCTGCGCGAAGTTGACACCAGCAACAGAGATTTTCGAAGCGGTCACATTCCCGGAGGAATCCCGGTTCAGCGAGGACAGAATGTCTGCGCTGGAGCTTCCGTCGACAAGATTAAGGCCGTTGAACTGGGCAGCACCCACCACCGATGCGATCTGATCCTTCAGGGCGGTGATATCCGTCTGGATCTTTTCACGATCGACGTTGTCTTCCTGGGCTGCGACGATCTTGCCCTTCATCTGCGTCAGCAGATCGGTGATCGTTTCCGACGCCTTGCGCGCCACGGCAACGGTCGATTCGCCCAGAGCAAGGCTGTCCGAGATGCCGGAAAAGCCCTTGACGTCCGATTCCATCACCTTTGAAATCGCCCAGACTGCGGCATTGTCCTTGGCCGAGCTGACCGATTTGCCGGTCGAGATTTCAGACTGCGTCTTGGCCAGCCCCGAGTTGATGCCCTTGAGAGTTTGCAGCGCAACCATCGCGCTCGTGTTCGTCAGAATGCTAGACATACCATGTCCTTTACGGAAGGGACGCTTTGCGCCCGGTTTGTGAAATCGCGCCTGCGGCGCTACTCATGGTGTTCTGACCAATGCGGCGATGGATTTTCAGCGCCGCGCCATCTCTTGGATGCAGGGTCACCTTGTGCGGCAAGGCCTAATTCTTTGCTAAGATCCAATCCCTTACAGCGCCAAGTTAGGCTGCATTTTCATAAATTGGTTTACGCCCGCCGCTCCAACGACGGGGTCTCTGCGCCGATCGTGCGCGCCTGGCCGTTCTTGTCATAGCTTGCAAGGCTGGATGCCGCGTTTCTGATCTGTGACAACCGCAGTTGCGCGGCGCGAATCCCCTTCAGTGCGGCCGACACAAGCTGCTGATTATCCTCGGCAAGCTGCATCAATCCCGCCAGGCGCGTGCGATCTGCACCTTCCAGCGTTTCAAAGACCCGCTGCTTGCGCTCAACGATCATGGCGATCTGGTCAAGATCGCCATTCAACAGCGCGTTGCGTTCCATGCGCAGGACATCTTCAAGGTCCCCGATCGGGTCTGTTTTCGGATCAGTGGTCATGGTTTGATTTCCCCAGGGCTTTGAACAATGTTTCTGCCAGGCCGATCCCACCGGCATGGGCCAGTGCAGTCGCCTGTTCGCGGCGCAGGAATGAGGCAAACTGTTCCTCGCCAATGCCACCGCCGAAGGTGCTGGACGATTCTCCCAGGCCGGCATGGCGCAGCATCTCGGTCAGGAACTCTGCCTCCAGGGCCACGGCCTTGTCGCGCAACGACGGCGCCTGTTCAGGCGCCTTCCGGGGTACCATCGGCAGATGAGGGGGGATTTTCACGGAAATATCTCCGGTTTGATGATGATATCCGCAGTTATTGCCCTGTTGAGGTAAAGAAGCGGTAACCTCCTGCTGGCATGATCGTCCCGTCATCGACAGAAGTTATGAGGATCATGGACCCGTTCGTTTCCGCAGAATTCGGCAAATCAGATGTCACCCGTGGATTTCGACCCGGGGCCGTGACAGGGCTTTTGCCGGAAGGCGCATCCGCTTTTGAACCCTTTCTGGCAAAAGAAACGGGGCAAATCAGGGCGTCTGATGCACCGCCGATCTTGCAGGTTACCTCCGATTCGCTGACTGCGCTTGTGTCGGCGCTGGAAAATGCATGCATTCTGCGGCCCGCCGCGGGCACGCCCGATGGGGCAACCGATAAAGCCCTCGGCACAACAGAAATTTGTCCCGAGGACGCGGATGCACCGATCTACGCCCTTGTCGAAAACCGCGTGGCCCGGCATGGGACCGGCAACCTCCCCCTTGCCGCCCCCCTGAAACCGATCGATCCGGTCGCGACACTGAACGCTGGGACATCCTGTGCACTGACACCACAGCCGTTTTTTCCCAGGCCGCAGCAGCTGGAAATGGTGCAGGACATAGCCCCGCAACCGGCCGCGACGTTCATGGAAAGCGATGCGGGAACACCGGATGCGCAGGGCCAGACGCTGGATGATTCGCAGGCAACGGGTCTGGCGCAACCCGCCGAGCCGCAGCCGGAAGGCGTTGACGAACCATCATCCCCCGCGCGTGGCGATGCCCATAGCATCCCCGTCCCGGAAACGCCGCACGGCGCGGCCAATACGCCATACAGCCCACCCGAACACGCAGCCCCCCGCCCTTCTTCGGATCGGGTGACGGCGGAGGCGAATCCAGATGCGGTGAACCGCGGTCGTGATGAAGGCGGCAAGGGGCGTCGGCTGCCCGGGTGGGATGCGATGGAACAGCCAGGCAGGGACCTTGGCGAAACCGCCGCACAGGTGAACAGAACCGCCGTCAATCCGCAGGATCATCGCCCCGCGGCAGAGGCCCGCCCCCACCGCCGGATCCCAACCTCTGTTTCATCGGGGGCAAATGCAGCAACCGACACATCCCCACACTATCCTGCGGGCCAGGAAACGCGTGACGACACGGGCAACGCGGTATCGGCGCCGGCTGAATCACAGACAAAGGCCATGCCCCCGCCCGCCCAAATCATGCACCCATCAATCACGCAACCGGATTCAAGGGTAGACACCAGAATTCCTGCAACGGCTGAGGTGCCCGCCCCAACGGTCGCGGAAGGAGGCAAAACGACGCACGCGCCGCCGCCACAAAGGATGGGCTTTCCCACACCTCAGGCTTCCCCGGCGCCCACGCCTGCGCCCGACTTGCCCCCTGACGACGCGGTCGATCCGCCCACCATGCCCGCCCCACCATCACTGGATGACCGTCCCGCACGGGAAGCACCACTTGGATCTGGTCTTCCCGGCTTGACGCGCCAGCTTGAAGCCGCGGATCCCACGCCTGCAAGGACAGCCTTTGACACGCCCCCCGGGACAGAACGCCCGGAACCAATGCTACCAATGACGGACCGGGCCGCACAGGCGTCGTCATTCACGCAAAATGCTTCGGGGGGCACACCGACGGCCTTCGGGGCACCGGCTTCCGAAGTCGCGCAATCGATCGGGCGACAGATGACCGTGGCGCTTGCGCAACCTGTCGAAAGCTCGGTTGAACTATCGCTGGCGCCCGAAGAATTGGGCAAGGTTCGCATGACGCTGCATACAACCGACCTGGGGATCACGGTTTCGGTCCAGGCCGAGCGTTCGGAAACGCTTGACCTGATGCGACGACACATCGAACAACTTGCCCGCGATTTTCGGGAACTGGGCTATGCTGCGATCACCTTTGATTTCGGGAACCCTGCTGAGCGCCGACAGGGGCAGTTGATGCAACGCGATGGACAGGCACAACCCACGCCCCCACCCGATCTGGCAACCGATCTGATGCCTGCGACGGTACGATCTTCCGGCTCTGCTGCGCCTTTGTTGGCGCACGGCCTCGACTTGAGAATGTAAGAGGCAACCATGGTTACTGCCATTTCCCCGGCTTCGATGCCAACCTCTGCCCAGACGCCGCAGGAAAAGCCCGCTGGCGGAATGATCAGTTCGGATTTTCAGACTTTCCTGCTCATGCTGACAACGCAGATGCAGAATCAGGACCCGCTTAATCCAATAGAAAGCTCGGATTATGCGGTGCAGCTTGCGACTTTTTCAGGGGTCGAACAGCAGGTGCGCACAAACCAGCTGCTGGAAGGCCTGGCCGCGCAGATGGGTGTTGCCGGCATCTCGCAACTGGCCGGTTGGGTCGGACTGGAAGCGCGGGCCGCGGCACCGGTGGCTTTCGACGGTGCGCCCCTGACCCTTGCCCCCAATCCGGCGACGGGCGCTGATCAGGCGATCCTCGTCGTCAAGGATGCATCCGGGAACACGGTCGCGCGCGACCCGCTTGCCGTTTCCGACGCGCCGATCCAGTGGGACGGCAGCCGCCTGAACGGTTCCCTGCTGCCCGCCGGGATCTATTCCTTTGAGATCGAAAGCTACAATTCCGGCGTCCTGCTGTCCTCGAACCCGGTCGATGTCTATGCTGAAATCCTTGAAGCGCGCGGCACACCGGAAGGGACGGTACTGGTCCTGCGGGGGGGCGCAACGGTTTCGGCCGCCGATGTCACCGCCCTGCGCCAACCGCAATGATCTTAAAGGACTTCGCCGACGATCAACCCGATCAGAAATATTGCCATTCCCATCGCTGCCAAGACCCAGGCATCGCGCGATCGTTGCCGGGGGGCTTCGGGCGCGATGCCTCCTTGCCGATCAAGGGCGTTCTCGACCGCGGCAGGCAAACGGGGTCCGAAGCGCGCCAGCACCTGAAGCGTTCGCACCATGTCGCGCAGCGCAGCGCGGGGGCCCAGATTTTCGCGAATATAACTTTCCACCACGGGATGCGCGACTTCCCACATGTTGATCGAGGGGTTCAGCGATCGTGCAACACCTTCGACAACAACCATGGTCCGCTGCAGCAGGATCAGTTCCGTCCGCGTCTGCATCCCGAACCGCTCGGTGACCTCAAAAAGATAGGCCAGAAGGCGCGCCATCGAGATATGCGTCGCATCCATGCCGAAAATCGGCTCACCCACGGCGCGCAGGGCAAGCGCGAATTCGTTCACGTCGCGATCGGCCGGGACATAGCCCGCCTCAAAATGCACCTCGGCAACCCGCCGATAATCGCGGCGAATGAACCCCATCAGGATCTCGGCATAGACCCTGCGGGTATATTCGTCGATCTGGCCCATGATCCCGAAGTCATAGGCGATGACATCGCCATTCGCGGCCGCCTTCAGATTGCCCTGATGCATGTCCGCGTGGAAATACCCGTCGCGCAGCGCATGGCGCAAAAACAGCTGCAGCACGCGTTCCGACAGCGCCACCGGGTCAAGCCCCGCCGCCCGAATGGCAGCCACATCCCCCAGCGGCAGGCCTTCGGCCCAGCCCATCGTCATCACCCGCCGGCTGGACAGGTGCCAGTGCGGGCGGGGAACGGCGAATCCCTGGTCCTTTTCCGTATTGGCCGCAAATTGCGAAGCCGCCGCAGCCTCAAGCCGAAGGTCCAGTTCCCCCATGACCACGCCTTCGAAATGCGCAACCACATCCGACGGGCGCAGGCGCCGCGATGCGGGGGACAGCATCTCGATCATCCTGGCGGCAAAATGGAACGCGTCCAGATCACGCCGGAAGGCGCGCTCGATCCCCGGGCGCAGCACCTTGATCGCAACTTTTTCACCCGTATCGGCGCGCCGGGCAGAATGCACCTGTGCGATCGAGGCGGCCGCGACGGGTTCAGAAAAATCCATGAACAGCCGGTCGACCGGCTGCCCCAGATCCGCCTCGATCGCGGCTTTGGCGACGGTGACGGGAAAGGGCGGCAGCTTGTCCTGCAGCACGCGCAACTGATCGGCCAGCTCCTGCCCGACCACATCCGGCCGGGTCGACAAAACCTGCCCGAACTTGATGTAGGCGGGGCCAAGCGCGGTGATCGCGCGAGTCACCGGCGGCAGGGCGGGGTCGCCGCGGTAGCCCAGCCATTTGAACGGCCAACCCATGATCCGGGCGACGAACCGCAGACGCGGGGTCACCTCCATCGCCTCAAGCGCGACCTTCATCGCGCCGGTGCGTTCAAAGGTTGCCCCGGTACGGATCAGCCGCCAGATGTTGTGGGGCCCGCGCATCAGATCTTCCAGCCCGAATGCAGGGCGGCGATGCCCAGGGTCAGGTTGCGGTATTTGACATTGGCGAAACCGGCCTCGCGGATCATCGCGGCAAAGGTGTCCTGATCGGGGAACTTCCGGATCGATTCCACAAGATATTGATAACTATCGCGGTCATTCGCCACAATCTGGCCCATCACCGGAATGACGTTAAAGGAATAGCGGTCATAGAGCCATTGCAGCATGTCATTCGGGATCTGGCTGAATTCCAGCACCATCAGCCGTCCCCCCGGGCGCAGGACGCGATAGGCCTCGCGCAGGGCATCGGGGATGCGGGTCACGTTCCGGATGCCAAAGCTGATGGTGTAGACATCAAAGGAATTGTCCTCGAACGGCAGCGCCATGGCATCGCCCACCACCCAGGAAAGCCGGTCGGCCATATCCTCGGCCTCGGCGCGCTTCTGCCCCTCGATCAGCATTGGCTCGGTCATGTCGCAGACGGTCGCCGTCGCGCCGGGCGCCCGTTTCAGGAACCGGAAGGCCACGTCGCCCGTGCCCCCCGCCACGTCCAGCAACCGTTGCCCCGGCCGCGGCGCCAGCCAATCCATCATGGCATCCTTCCACAAGCGATGGATGCCCACGCTCATCAGGTCGTTCATGATGTCGTATTTCGAGGCCACGCGCGAAAACACGCCATGCACCATGCCAGCCTTCGCGCCTTCCTCTACCGTCTGGAAGCCGAAATGCGTGGTCTTGTCCTGCCCGTCGTTCATGAGCCCTTGCCGATCCTGAATTGTCCCCCTTCTTATAGGGGCCCCAGCGCCCAAGACAATGCGACAGGAGAGACGATGCCCGAACTGCCCGAGGTTGAAACCGTCCGCCGGGGTCTTTTGCCGGCCATGGAAGGCGCGGTGATCGAACGGGCCGAGGTCAACCGCCCCGATCTGCGCTGGCCCCTGCCCGAACGCATGGGCGAACGGCTGACCGGCGCGCGGGTGGACCGGCTGCGGCGGCGATCGAAATACATTCTGGCCGATCTGGATACGGGTGAAAGCCTGCTGATCCATCTTGGCATGTCGGGGCGGATGCTGGTGTCCGGCGTCATGCTGGGTGGCTTTCATCTGGACCATCCCGCACCGCAGAAACACGACCATGTGGTGTTGCACATGGCAGGCGGGGCGCGTGTCACCTTCAATGATGCGCGTCGCTTTGGCGCGATGGATCTGGTGCGGACGGATCGGGAAGATGCCCATTGGCTGCTGGCGGGCCTGGGGCCCGAGCCTTTCGGAAATGCCTTTCATGAAGCCTATCTGGTCGAAAGGCTGAAGGGTCGCGCCACCCCGATCAAGGCCGCGCTGCTGGATCAGCGAATCGTGGCGGGGCTGGGAAATATCTACGTCTCCGAGGTGCTTCATCGCGCCGGGATCGACCCCCGCCGCCAGGCCGGTCGTATCGCCGCGCACCGGGTGGCCGGGCTGGTCCCGATCATCCGCGACGTACTGGCCGAGGCGATCGAGGCGGGCGGCTCGTCCTTGCGCGATCACCGCCAGGCGGATGGCGAATTGGGGTATTTCCAGCACGCCTTCCGCGTCTATGACCGCGAGGGCGAACCGTGCCAGACCTGCGCCACACCGATCCGCCGGATCGTACAATCGGGCCGGTCCAGTTTCTTCTGCCCGACATGCCAAAAATGACGGGCTGTCAGAGATGACTTGATAATCGGGGCGGTCCTGATAGGACTTGCCCCGAACAGAAGGAAAGGCATCGCAACATGGCCTACCAGACCCTGATCGTCGAGATCGAAGATTACGTCGCGCTGATCCGCCTTAACCGTCCCGAGGCGCTTAATGCCCTGAATTCGCAACTGCTGGGCGAATTGGGCGATGCGCTGAAGGCCGCGGATGCGAATGAAAAGGTGCGCTGCATCGTCATCACCGGTTCGGAAAAGGCCTTTGCCGCCGGGGCCGACATCAAGGAAATGTCGGAAAAGACCTTTGTCGACATGTTCTGGACCGATTTCTTCGGCACAGAGTCGATGCGGATCACCCAGACCCGCAAGCCGGTCATCGCGGCCGTGTCGGGCTACGCGCTGGGCGGTGGGTGTGAACTGGCGATGATGTGCGATTTCATCATCTGTTCGGAAACGGCGAAATTCGGGCAACCTGAAATCAACCTGGGCGTCGTGGCCGGTATCGGCGGCACGCAACGGCTGACCCGGTTTGTCGGCAAGTCCAAGTCGATGGACATGCACCTGACGGGCCGTTTCATGGATGCCGCCGAGGCGGAACGCGCAGGCCTTGTGTCGCGCGTGGTGCCCGTAGCCAAGCTGATCCCCGAGGCCATGGCCGCAGCTCGCAAGATCGCCGAGAAATCCGCGCTGACCGCTATGGTGGTGAAAGAGACGGTGAACCGCGCCTATGAAACCACGCTGAGCGAAGGTATCCTGTTCGAACGCCGGGTGTTCCACGCGCTGTTCTCGACCGAAGATCAGAAAGAGGGCATGTCCGCCTTCCTGGAAAAGCGTGAACCCCAGTTCCGCGACAAGTAGGCCGTTCCGTCGGTTAGGGCTTCCCTTCTGACGGAATTTGCCGTAAGGACGCCGCTTACATGCGCGTGAAGCCCGCTCAGGCTAGAATCATCCGGTTTCCTGGAAGAACCGGGCTTTGTTGCGCAATCGAATTGTAACAGACCCGGGAAGTGGGAAATACCATGGCTAATACGCCCCAATCCAAAAAACGCGCCCGTCAGAGCGAGCGCCGCAATGACGTGAACAAGGCGCGCCGTTCGCGCATCCGCACCTTTATCCGCAAAGTCGAAGAAGCCATCGCCTCGGGCAACGCCGAAGCCGCCGTTGCGGCGCTGCGCGCGGCCCAGCCGGAAATGGCCCGTGGCGTGACCAAGGGTGTGCTGCACAAGAACACCGTTGCGCGCAAGATATCCCGCCTGTCGGCGCGCGTGAAATCGCTGAACGCCTGATCCGGCGGAGCAAGCAAATTTCAAAGGGACGCGCCACCCAGGCGCGTCCCTTTTTCGTTCCGATGCCGCAGAACGTCAGCGCAGGCCCGGGACATGCCCCGGGACATACCCCTTGCGCGCAGCCAGCACCAAAGCCACCTTCAAACGGCAAAATCCGCGACGCGCCCGAGGCTGCGTCGCGGATTTTGTCATTACAAAACTGGTGTGACGAATCAAGATTTCATACGGGCAGGCCATGCTTAACTGCCTGAAATCATTGAAGTGGCTAATGCTCGGAATCAAAGAATGTGCCACTGGAATCAGATTGTCTTTCGCAACATCAAAAAAGGCCGCCAAGCAAAGTGGCGACCTTCTCAGTGACTGATCGGAATGTGCTCGAGAGGCGATTTAGGCTGAAGTTTGCGTCTTGCTCAGCTTCAGGTGCTAGTCAGCGAATTCTCGAACGCTTGGTAACTCTTCTTGATCGAGCGGAGGATGGTCACCCCATGTCGCTCCGACATAGAACTCTGCGTCCCAAGGCGTCCGCAACCCATCCACTACTTTTGCGGGAACAACATCCCTTCCTGCCAAAACCCTTTCGTATGTTTTGGGGTCAAGCGCTTGCCCTTGGAAGATGGCGCTATCTACATATTGTTCATATAGACGAAGGAGCAGAGCTTTGAACTCAATACGAGCATCTACATAATCGAAGGGGATTTGACTCCAAGCCTTGACCCTCGCGTGCTTGTATTTGGGGTGTGGCTTAAGCTTGATCGCGATGGAGATATTAACCTTGTCATGTTCGCTGGAGTAATTCAGCTGGTTTCCGACAAGATCGCGAGAATTGCAGATTGGGATATCCGATGCGCTGCTCTCGATCCTTCAGGGAATGGACCGGTACATTACCCGCCGCGATGGCGTGGACTGGGTCGAAAACCCGGCCGACCCCGAGGAAAATTTTGCTGACAAGTGGGAAGAGCACTCTGAGCGTCGGGATGCATTCCATGAGTGGCTTCAGCAGGCCCGCAGCGATTTCGCATCGGCACATCAGGCGCTCACTACAGACGGTGTCGGCGCCGTCCTCAGCGGACGCATAGGGCAGGGTTTGGTCGAACGCGCACTGGGGCGTCGCAATCCGGCCAGAAGGCCGGGTGTTCCCGCGCGCCTGGTCCGTGCGGTCAATCTCGTCCTTGCGCCAGCCTACATGCGAAAGCCGCGATGGCCGCAGGCTGCGGAAGGCCGCGTGACTATTCGTGCGGCGACCTTTACGCAGCAGGGTTTCAGGCCGCAGAACTTCGTGAGCAATGGCGCACCGCTTCCCAGAAATTGCAGTCTGCGTTTTGAGGCGGACACGACGGTGACCGGGCGTTTCAAGGTCTACTGGCAGGTCGTGAACACCGGGCGGGAAGCCGGTCGTGACCGCGATCCGCCGCGAGGTGCGTGTCGCCACCGGGGATGGGCCGGATAAAGCAGCGTTGTTGGCGCAGCTGGAGGGCCTCTACGGTCCGCCGTCTAACCTGCCGGACAGGGATGACAGGATGTGGCGGTGGGCTCTGGATCGCGCTTACGAGCCGATCCCGATGCCCGAGAACCCACTGATCCCTTCTTTGAAGCCTGCGCCCACGGCCTGCCGTCCGAGGGCCGGTTCGATTACCGTATTGCCCCGGTTCTCGGCGAGGAGCGCAAATGCGGGATGAGCTATGTCGCTGAATACCGGACGAAAGGCACCGAGACGATCACCATGACCTTCCGGCTGATCGACTACAATCTGATGGTTCAGGATCGCACTGCCGCTCGACCACAGATCGACGGAACCCTGGACGCAGCAACCCAACCTTCGGACATGAAGCTATGACCACGACAGCCGAAAAAGTGCAGAACATGACAGCGTGGCTGGATTTTCTGCGCGAGAACCCCGAACTTGACCCTGACACGGTGATGGAACTCCGCGTCCCGACGAGTGTGCATGTCGAGATCATGCGCAAGGCCACGGAACTGGGCGTAACGAACCTCGATGTGCTGCTCTTCGCGCTGGCCGAGGAGGAGCGCCAGCTTGCTGATCTGCGCGCCGAAGGCCTCGACATCCGCGTGCTGCATGGCGCGACCATCGAGATCGCAGGCGTCCGCATCATCGGCGCGACGCTCTGGACGGATCTGCAACTCTACCCCGAGTTCGACGACCTCGCGCGGATTATGGTCTCGGCCTACATGCAGGACTACCGCGCCATTCGCACCGCGCCCGATACCCGCTTTACCGTTGCCGACATGCTGGATCGCCACGCGCAGGACAAGGCTGCGCTGCTCACCGCCCTGCGCGCCCCATATGAAGGCCCAACCGTGGTCATGACCCACCACCT
>NZ_JBKFEY010000120.1:0-528 GCF_046507575.1 Pontitalea aquivivens
ATGAGGTTGGGTTCTGGGTATCCTACGGCATCAATCCAGCGCGCGGCATGTCCCATAAGGTCATCGGCCTTGATTTTACGCAGGGTGCTACAGCCTACGGAAGCAATGATCACGATATCCGAATTGGTCAGTTCACCCTCACGCCAGTTTTCAGAAACGGCATTTAAGTCCGCAACATAGCCTCGGGCATCGAATGCCTCGGGAGAAATATCCTGACCGATAGCGCCGGTTGAAATCAGTGCCATCGCGGTAATGCTAATCGCAAGAATACGCATGTCTCTGCCTTTCATGGGAAACGGTAAAAACAAATTGTAACACGATTCTGGTCGTTGCGTTGTCCATCAGGAAAACGAGCCTGCCCGATCGTTTCATCAGGTGGCGTGCCGAGGGGGCGCGCCTCGTCCACCATCACTGTATTATACCATATAGCTTGGTGTGCCGGTCAGGAGCCGGAACGCACAGGCGCCTATTCTATTATAGGATACAATAGGCAGCACGCGCCGGTCGGCGCCCCCATATATACTACTG
>NZ_JBKFEY010000121.1:0-513 GCF_046507575.1 Pontitalea aquivivens
TGAAGAATATCATCAGCCAAAACCCTACAGACCCGCTGCCAGATATCCCGATCTGCGAATGATCTTTCGAGCGGACGTATCACAGAAGTTATGCCTTCTGCGGCTAGCAAAGCCATGCGCACTGGGTTTAGGTCAACGCCGAACCGGGCCTGCAAGAGTTTCTCGAGCGTGATTCCGGGGTCGTAAGGTGCGCTCGCCATTGCCATAATATCACCCCGACTGCGACAACCTGCGACACGGATTGCGCGACGCGAACCATAGAGATATTTTCCCTTAGGCAGCGTTTGGTCACCTTCGTGGAGGATATTGAAAGCCTCTTTCAACACCCAGCCTTCGCGGGCCATGAAGTAAAGATCGGTGACACCGTCGCGCCGCGCCTCGCGCCCGAGCCAAGTCATGTAGCCTGTCACGATTGGCCCAAGTACCGCATAGCCGAGTTTCTCTGCCTCACCGCCTGACAGTGACGCAAAACTCTCAGCCGGTGCCGGAGCGTCGAACAATCCTAGCGCCGTG
>NZ_JBKFEY010000122.1:0-503 GCF_046507575.1 Pontitalea aquivivens
GACGAACCCGAGGTAAACATGATAATAAGGGGAGCTTCCGGCCCGACATTTTCAACATCGTAGGACGGTTCGATGACACACACGTCAGGATAGGGCTTTGACATATTGCCACTAGCCTCGCCATCCTGAAACTCGTAAACGTCACAATCGTATTCTGCCTGCGCCATGCCTGCCCAAAATCTTTCCGCGACCTCTGAGCCGATAACGGAAACCTTCGGTGTGCACTTCTTCAGCACATATTCAATCTCCCGCGCCATAAAGGCCGCGTGAACCGGGGAAAATATCACCCCTAACTGCGCACAGGCCAACTGAAGCAGGATGTGTTCGGCCCGGTTGCTACCATAGAGGATCAGGCTGTCGCCCTTCACAAGACCGATCTTGCAGAGCCACGAAGCCGTTCGCGCCACGTGATCCATCAATTGTTCGTAGGTGTAGCTTCGAACTCCATCAACTAGGGCCATATTTTTCGCATGCAACTTTGCTGTGCGGGAGAAAATGTCAAG
>NZ_JBKFEY010000123.1:0-502 GCF_046507575.1 Pontitalea aquivivens
GTATGCGGTGGCTCCGACCCATTGAATTGATGTGTTCCTGACGCGTGACCCGCCTGCGAGAAGGCCTGCGTGAGCAGATGGAGGTCTTGTATGGCGGATGGTGGTGAAGGGTTCATGGGGCGGTGCGAGGTTGTCGAGCCGCGGCGGCGGGGCAAGCGGCAGTGGCCTGCTGAGGTCAAGGCGCGGATCGTTGCCGAGAGCCTTCAACCGGGTGCCCGGGTGGTCGATGTGGCGGCGCGCTATGACATCCTGCCCCATCACCTGTCAGATTGGCGTCGGTATGCGCGGCAGGGTCGGCTGGCACTGCCGGGTGAACTGATGGACGGGCTGCCCACATCTCCCGGTTTGGCGGTGGCGGCGCCTGCCTTTGTGCCGCTGTCTATTTTGCCCGATCCTGTGGATCACCCTGTGCCTTCGACAGCCGTTGCAGCACAGGGTGGTTCCGGGGTGATCACGATCGAGGTCGGGCCCGAACTGCTGCTGCGTATTCCCGGCGATGTTG
>NZ_JBKFEY010000124.1:0-479 GCF_046507575.1 Pontitalea aquivivens
CGAACCGAAGTCGCGGATCCCCTGGATTTCCGAGGCCCAGAGCACATCCTGCTTCTTGAACTGGCGGCAGACAAAGGCGCGCAGGTCGCGGCGCTCGGGCACCTGTTGTTCATAGGCCGAGCCGCGTTCCGAGAACGGGATCAGCGAGAGCGTGCCGTCTCGGCTTTCGATCATCACCGTGCGTGCGCGCACGCCGCGATTGGCGAAGAGCCCCGCGCCCGACAGGATCGCGGGCTTGAACGGGATGTTTTCCAGAGCCCGGGTGAGCTCGATGATCGAGAAGGCATCGCCTTCAAAAATGTCCATGGTGGCCATGTGTGGATGCCTCCTGAGGGATCGGATTGAGAGGTTTGGGGCTCAGCGCGCGAGGATGCCGGCCGCCAGCAGGGCGGCATGGGCGGCGGCGATCTCGGCCTCGGTCGGGGTGCCGGCAAAGACCAGATCGTGGCGATTGACGATGGCCGGGCCACGCACCAGTG
>NZ_JBKFEY010000125.1:0-477 GCF_046507575.1 Pontitalea aquivivens
TGCTGGTGCGCGGCCCGGCCATCGTCAATCGCCACGATCTGGTCTTTGCCGGCACCCCGACCGAGGCCGAGATCGCCGCCGCCCATGCCGCCCTGCTGGCGGCGGGCATCCTCGTGCGCTGAGAGCCCCAAACCTCTCAATCCGATCTTTCAGGAGGCATCCATGGCCACAATGGACATTTTCGAAGGCGATGCCTTCTCGATCATCGAGCTCACCCGGGCTCTGGAAAACATCCCCTTCAAGCCCGCGATCCTCTCGGGCGCGGCCCTCTTCGCCAATCGCGGCGTGCGCGCACGCACGGTGATGATCGAGAGTCGTGATGGCACGCTCTCGTTGATCCCGTTTTCCGAACGGGGCTCGGCCTATGAGAGCCAAGTGCCCGAGCGCCGCGACCTGCGCGCCTTCGTCTGCCGCCAGTTCAAGAAGCAGGACGTGCTCTGGGCCTCGGAGATCCAGGGGATCCGCGACTTCGGTTCT
>NZ_JBKFEY010000126.1:0-424 GCF_046507575.1 Pontitalea aquivivens
AGGAATTCCTCGAACCCTGTAATTCCACCGACATCTTCCGGAGGTGCGCGGCGCGCGCCGGCGACAAAGCGGGGGTATTCGGCGCCGGGCTCGCCCTGCCGGACATCGCCGATCGTGATGCGATGCCGCCAGTTGTCACCGAAGTCATAGACGTAGAGGAAGTCGCGCAGATCGCGCTCGATCAGCGTGGCGAGGCGCATGCCCTTTTCCTTGTAGACCTTGCGCTCGTAGAGATCGTCGTCGGGATCGGGTTCGCCGTAGATCTTATCGCCGACGAGGAATTCGTGAAGGTGATAATCCTGCCAGCGCATCACGACCTGGATGATGTCATGCAGCGTGGCCAGCGTGGTGGAGAGCGGCAGATCAAGTTCGCGCCAGACAACGGGGTCCGTGCGCTCCAGTTCGATCCGGACGCGGGCAATGG
>NZ_JBKFEY010000127.1:0-423 GCF_046507575.1 Pontitalea aquivivens
GGGAAGACGTGGCGCGGTGAGTCCCTCCCGCGCGAACACTGAATAGATTTTCAGCATCGCTTCCTTGGGAAGAGGCCGGTCTTTGTCATGGGCGGCCAGGATCGGGGCGATCTCGGTCGCTACCATGCTGCGGGCAGAGTTCCGGATGATGCTCTGCTCATCCGTCAGGGAAAAGTCCATGCTCGACCTCTTTTAGGTTTGTGATCGCCCGGCTCACCGGCGACAGCCTCTTCGCCACGCCGGCTCAAGGCAGCTCTGGTCGTCTATAAGCGCCCCAATGGAATGTCAAAGGAAATTTCGCTAGACGATACTAGTTCCATTAGATAGGCTCGGTAGTCATCTTCGGTATGATGTCTGGATGGGGCGAGACGCGGGCGGCGTCTGATATGGCAATTGAGGAGGCTGAATGAGCGACGGAGAGCA
>NZ_JBKFEY010000128.1:0-418 GCF_046507575.1 Pontitalea aquivivens
CCTTCATCAGAGACCGATGTGTTTCTTGTGTGTGTGGTAAGCATTTCAGTTTCCTAGAGCATTGGCGCTGCGTGCTGTTCCCAAAAGCGGCGACAGCATGATCGACACAAATCGATTGAAATCAGCAGCATCAGCGGATGCCACATACGTTATATCAGTGGGCATAAGGCGGAACGCGCTTGCGAGTAGAAGGGCGTCGGGCCGCGAGAAGTCCAACTGATAGGCTGTTGCCAAGCCTGCATCCGCAGTAGGGCGAAACACGAACACCGATCGTGTCTGCGCCACTCGATCGTTGAGGCCGCCAACTTCTGCCAGAAGGTAGGCGAGATGCGCGTCTTCCACGGGGATTTCGATATTGGCTGGTCGGCTCACGCCTCCGTAAACTGCGAAGCGACGCGGTTCATGGGAGACATGTACC
>NZ_JBKFEY010000129.1:0-410 GCF_046507575.1 Pontitalea aquivivens
CGGTGGAACGCGCGGCGGCGCTGGTGCAGGCACTGCGGGTGGCGTCGTGATCGTCGCGGGGCAGCGGCTGCCGATCCTGATCGCAACGCGGCCGGTGGATTTCCGGTGTGGGCATCAGGCGCTGGCGTTGATGGTGCAGACCGAGCTGAAGCTTGATCCGCATTCCGGGGTGACGGTGGTGTTCCGCTCGAAGCGCGGGGACAGGTTGAAGATCCTGGTCTGGGACGGCACCGGGATGGTGCTGATCTACAAGGTGTTGGAACAGGGCAGCTTCGCCTGGCCGAAGGTTCAGGATGGGATGATGCGGGTGTCTCGGGCGCAGGCGGAAGCCCTGTTCGAAGGCCTGGATTGGCGCCGGACAGTTGCGCGCCGGGTGCAGGCCCCGACTGCGGCAGGATGACTCACCCGGT
>NZ_JBKFEY010000013.1:0-90079 GCF_046507575.1 Pontitalea aquivivens
CGGGTATAGGTGACGACGACATTATCGGCACTTATACGCGGGTTGAAATCGCACATGCCCGAGGTTGACCCGGCAGTCGGACCACAAACGCCGTCACTGCCGCTGATTAACCGCTTCATTCCCCCGTCAATGCAGGGCGTAAGCCCCGCCCCACAGCGCAGCGAAAAGCCGACGTCACCGACCGGAACCGGGTCGCCGGGTTCCGGTTCGCCGCCATAAACGGTCATCTGGGCGAAATCCGGGTGGATCGGGTCCGACACCGCCAGAAGCCTTGCGCCCAGTTGCATCGCCTTGGCGGTCTGGTTCCACTGAAAGATCACGAAGCCGAATTCGACAAAGGCCGCGATCATCAACAGCATGATCGGCAGGGTCAGCAGCGCCTCGGTCAGGCTGAGGCCACGTTCGTCCCGGCGAAACCGTCGCAGCACCCCTACCATCCGATGTACCTTTCGGTATGGGTGTAGGTGAAGGTGATCGGTTCAAGCCCCAACAGGCCGAACATCGGCGAGGACGCATAGATCAGCCGCCCCGTCACAACCACAAGGTCATCGGGGCCGGGCGGGCTGGGGAAGGCATCCTGTGCGGGCGCGATCACCAGATCGGCATCGCGATACCAGTTCGGCACGCGCAAGGCGCCAGTGCCGGCGGGGTTGCCATAAAAGGCAATCTTGCGCGCGATGTCTGCGCTGCAGGTGGCGCTGAACTGCCCCGTCACGGGCCGACACCGCGACCAATAGCGCGCGGCATCGCGCACCCCGGTCTGGACCAGCTGGCGTTGCCAGAAGATATTGCCGAATTCCAGAACCCCGACCGTCAGGGCCGTCACCACCGGCACCGCGATCAATGTTTCGACCAGCACCGAGCCGTCGCGATCAGACGCGAACCCCCGCAGCATATGTCGAAACCGTCGCAGCACTGCGCACAACCCCAATGTGGCGGGACCGCGCCCGCCGGTTACAGTTCAGATCCGCCATAGCGACCCACCAGACCAACCCGACGGACCCATGCCCGGCCTTACCCGCCAAGCTTCGGGTTCGATGCCTGTGGCGGGAACGGGTTGATCGTGTGGATCGCCGTGTTCCCTTCGGGCGCATCGCCCACCCCAAGCGTGATTGAATCGCGCCGCGTCATGTAATCGGCACAGCCCGACAGCGCCGCCAGCGACAGGGCCAGCACAAGGCCCTTATTTCTTGACAATAAGCGCATCGTCGAACTCCAGATCGATCATGTGGCCAAAGGGGCCGATGACACCGTTACCCTCTTCAAAGGCCCGGATCATGTTCTTGTTCACCTCAAGCATGCCCAGCAGGAACAGCTCGACGTCATTGGACGACCGCGTATTGTCCAACGGCGAGGACAGCGGCTGGTTCGGCGTTCCCGGCTGCACCAGACGCGGCGTGACCAGGATCACCAGATCGGTTTCATTCTTCTGGAAGGCGGTGGACCGGAACAGCGTGCCCAGCACCGGGATCTGGCCGATCCAGGGCACCTGGCGCACGTTGCGTTCGTTATCCACCTGCAGCAGCCCCGCGATTGCAAAGCTTTGCCCATCACGCAGGCTGACCGTCGTATCGGCCTTGCGCGAGATGAAGGCCGGCTGACCATTCACCGAAACCGAGGTGTCGATATCGCTGACCTCGGGGCGGATCCGCAGGCTGATCAGCGAATCGTCCAGGATCTGCGGGCGGAAGTTCAGCCGCACCCCATATTCGCGGTAATCCGTTTCGGTGGCGATCGCGCCATTCTCGGCAGTGACCGCCGTGGTGATCGGAACCTCGCCGCCCACCACGAAATTCGCCTCGATTCCGTTCGAGGTCACCAGCGTCGGGTTCGCCAGCCGCCGCGCCAGACCCTTGTCTTCCAGCGTGTTGATGATGACGTCGATTTCCATCCCGGCGACTTCCAGCAGGTTGCCGATGAAGTTGCCAAAGGGCACCGCATTCTGCCCGGCATTGCCGCTGGTCTGGCCACGGATCACGCCGTTTTCGCTGGCGATCAGGTTCACGCCCAGCATGCGCCCGGCATTGCGGCTGACCTCCAGGATACGCACATCCAGCTGCACCTGCTGCGGATCGGTGACGCGGATCGCATCGACCACCGGGTTTTCGGTATATTGCTGTGCGATTTCCAGGATCCGCTGCTTGTCGACATTGTCGCGCACCGACCCCGACAGCCGCACCCGGTTGTTCACATTGGTTACCGTCACCGCCGCCGAGGGCACGGCACGGTCGATAGCACGCTGCAATTCGCCGAAATCGACCCGCACGCGCAGCACGATCACGCCCATCTGCCGCTTGTTGGCATCAAAGAAGGTGACATTGGTCGCGCCCGACTGGTTGCCCTCGACGTAAAAGGTCTTGTCGGTCAGCGGAAAGACCGCCGCCACATCGGGATTGCCCACCAGAATATCGGTAAAGGACTTGTCGGTTTCCACGGTCAGGGTGAAGCCCGGGCTAAGAACGATCGGCTCGCGCTGGCCGCCCTCGCCCAGCACGACAAAGCGATCCTGCGCCGCGGCCTTGCCCGCCGGCAGAACCGCCATCCCCAGCGCCAGAAGCATCAGGCAGGCCACCCCCCTGATCCAGCCTGCGCCTGCCGCTTGCATCCGTTTCGCCATCTGCCCTGCTCCGATCCCGTTTGCTTGTCAGTTGCCGGCGTTCGCCTTGACCTTGTATTCCACCCGCTGCCCCGCATGCAGCACACCGATCGTCGAATAGGCGGGCGGCGGCGGCGTCACCGGCACCTCGACCACGCGTTCCACGATCACGGGGTCCGGCGCGGGCCCGTCTTCGCCGCGCGCCTGGATGTTCTGTTCCACGGTCGCCAGACGGTCCGTCACCTCGGTGCCCACCTGGCGCAACATGTCCTGCAGCGTGGCGATCTGCGCCTCCAGCTGCGACTGTTCCACCTGGGCGGCCATGCTGCGGGCCAGCTCGGGCTCGCCCAGATCGATCGCGGTCACCCGTTCGGGCATCTCGATTTCCGTCGAGACCGCATTGCGCAGCGCCAGCGACAGCGTGCCCACCGATGCCGCCAGCGTCAGTTTTTGCGCCTCGGGGGTCGATACCTCGAACGTCACGGTGCGCACCACGCTGGGCTGATCCTTGCGGTCATCGGCGATCTGGTCGATGGCCAGCACCTTCACACCCTGCAACAGCACATCGACAAAGGCCTCGCCGTCATTGCCACCGCTGCGCGTCAGCAGCACATCCACCCGGTCGCCGGGCAGCACAAAGCCCGCCACGCCCAGCACATCGTTCACCCGGATCGACACCGCCTTCATCCCCGGCGTCAGCGCCGTGGACAGCTTTGCCCGCTGCCCGGGGTTGGTGACCTTGGACGTCAGGACCGGCTCGCCCTCTTCCATCGATTCCAGAACGAAACGGGCGTTGTCATCGCCGGTGCCGACCAGCGGCGGAATCGCCGTGAACGCCCCCGGCGGCTTGCGGTCGGCGGGCCAGACGATCGTGTCAAGTTTATCCGGCGTCAGCCGTTCGCCAAAGCGCAGCGGCTTGGCGGCAACCACGATCACATCCTTCGGCGCCTCATCGCCCGATTGAACGGCCTCGGCAAAGATCCGTTCGCGCTGTTCGGTCAACCAGTCGCGCGCGACGAACACGGCGACAAGACCCAGGATGATCGCGATGATCAGGCTGATGACGGTGGTTCCGCGCATGTATCCGGTATCCTGCTTGCCCCTGTGTCGCCCGATTTCAGCGGCACCGGCGCGGCCCGCCGGGCCCTGCGCAAGCGCCCACCGCGGGCCACTTGTTCTCAAGTTGACGTTTCCTGCAAAAGGATCGGAAATCAACCCTTTTGAGAGGGCTCCGCCCCCGGAAGGGACCCGGGGGCGGAAAGGGTGTCAGGTTTGCAACATTAGGGGGTAACGACCCCATTGTTCGAAGCCGCAGTGTTTCCATCAGGATCGGTAACGTTTTCGCCAAGCCAACTTGCCCAGAGGCCCCAGCCACCGCCGAGGTTAGCACCAAACAGCAGAACCGCAGCAATCACGGCCGCAGTCAGCAGACCCAGCAGGATCAGATATTCCGTCAGCGCCAGACCGTCCTCGTCCTTCTTGAAATGGCGAAAATGCAGCGACGCGTATGAGATGAGTTTGATCATGTCTATCCTCGTTTCCTTTAATTCATTCGGTCAATCGCCATCCGGCGCATTGCCGAACGCCCCCAAGCCGGAAGGTCAGATTGCGGCCATCCGAAAGACCACCGCCCGCCCTTTCGAGCTTTAATCAAATCCTAAGCAAAAAATCAGTTTGAGACCATGACGCAAATCAACCCCCGCCACAATCGCCCGAATGTCACGGCAACTTTGTGGCATTTTCAGCAGAACTGTCCCCAAAACCGGAACACTGATCGCGCAATCACAATCATGGGTTGCATTTAAAAACTTTCACTCTCTGCATCTCAAAAGATCGGATTCAAGCAATGATTGTAAATCGATCCACAACTACAATCCTGGGGCAATTTTGATTCGCCCCTTACCGCACCAGAACCGCCTCATCCCGGACAAAGGCATCCAGCGTCCCATTGCCGCCATTGCCGGTGATGTCGATGATCTCGACGTCGATGGTGCCATCACCCGTGCCCTGTTTCTGCATCGGGTTGACCATGAAGATGCTGGCAAAGGAATTGACCGGAAACTGCGTCACACCATTGCCGCCATGGGCAAGGCAATCGACGATCGCGGCAAACATCACGCGCGGGTCGTCCAGCGGATCCGTGGGCAGATCGGCGGGGTCGGGGTTACTGCATTGCGGGAAACCGCTTTCGCGCCGCCCATTGGCGCCAACTGGGACAGACCGATCAGCGATCATATCCTGTTCAATCTCATACCGATACACGTCATAGCGTGACGGCAGAACCTTGCCGTCGGAATGCATGACGTTCTTGAAACTGCTCATCTCCTCACGCTCTTCGCGGGTCAGTTCGGGCCGTTCGGTGGTCAGCGGCGTGGCCTGTGCGTGGTTCTTTTCCCAGTATTCGGCAATCGGCCAGTCCCCGGACCCGATCGCAGCGCCCGGCACACCCTGGCCAGGGGGCGCCATGATCGAATTGTCCGGGAATGCCTTGAACGGCAGAAACGCCGGGTCAGAGGTCAGCGACGTGTTGCAATCGCTGTTCCCGAAATAGCCCTTTCGCACATTCGCCGCCGACCGAAATTCATCCTTCCGGCTGTTGAACGGCCCATCGTAAATGTCGAACCGCACGTTCAGGCCCTGTGAAATACTGACCGCCGCCCCGGGCTTGGTCGTCACGGTTGAATTGTCGTAGCAACTGGGGTTATGCCCGCCGGCAAAGACATTGCGGATGGTATTGGCGCTGGCGCTGGAATCATCATTCGCACCGCGCACCTGAAGAAACCCGAAATTGCCGGGCTTGGCGGTGCTGTTACCCGGCGGGTGCAACTTGATCAGCCGCGCATGCAGATCGCCGCGCGCGAAGGCGCTTTGCAGGTCGGCCCCCTCGGGTTCTTTCTCGAACGGGTTGCAGATGAACAGCGGGGTCACATCGCAGGCCGCCGTACGATAGGTCGCCACAGCCGAGGCCCCCACAGGCACATCTTTCTCCTCGTTCGCAAGCCAGGGGACAAAGCTGACAAGCGCCCGGACAAAGAAGGAATGCAGGGGCCGGGATTCGGAATAGACATAGACATAGCGCGCATTCGCACCGCCGGTGTCATGGTTTTCCGGCGCGATGAACGTGTTCGGGTCAAGCGGGTCGTCGTCGCTGACGGGAATCGCGGTCAGGAATTCGACCCGGAAATCACCCCCCGTATCGGCCGAATAGGCCAGATCAATGTGAACATCATCGCCGACGATGCCAAGAAAGCTGACCGAATTGGTGATCTCTTCCATCGCGGCCTTGGCGCGCACGATCGCATCAACGCCGCCGTCAAGTTCACGCGCACCGGCAAGGGCCAGCGCATCCGCCGCGGCGGCGTGATCGGAATGGGCATTGTTCCCCCGACCGACATCGATGATCAGCAGCGCAAGCCCCATGAACGCCGGCAGCATGATCAATGTGAGCGCCAGCGCATAACCGCGTTCGTTCCTGAAAAAACGTCTCATCATCTTTCGGTCTCCGCGGTTTTGCCCGCCGCCCGCTGCGGAAAAGATCACCTGCCGTGCGGGCCACATGCCAGTTTGCTACCAAAAGTATGGGCTGATACCGCTTTGGCGCAAGGGGCCAACGCGTCACAGCCAGCGCGAAATGATGGCCCCCATCGCCGCCAGCGCCATCGGCACGCCATAGGGGATGCGCCGGCTGCGTGACAAGTCAGCCACCCGCGCGGCCAGCCGCCCCGCAGGCAGCCAGCGCCCGCCTGTTCTTATCAGGATGAGCACCAGCAACGACACGGGCAGCAACAGCAGCGCAAAGACCGCAAGCCCCGGCCACCCGATCAGCACCCCAAGCGGCAGATACAGTTTCGCATCCCCCGCCCCCATCATCCCCAAGAGCCAGAACACGAAACCAAGCGCGAACAGCAGCCCCCCCGCCGCAAGGTCCGGCACCAGCATGTCCCGGCTGCGCAGCGCCAGAACCGCGGCGGCAAGGACGATCATCCCCAGCACATGCAGGTTCCGTATCCGCAGCGTCCAGAAATCGATGATCGCCAGCGCCGCGAACCCGGCCAGCGCAAGCAGCATCAGACCATCGTGGACCAGCCCGGCCATGCCCTGCGCCCACGCGCCCGCCGGGCGTCAGATCCCCTGCAGATCGCCACGGCTGCGGCGCTGATAGCCGGACGAATTGCGCAGCAGTTCCAGGTTGTTCGCTACCGTCTCGTTCGCGGGGTCCATCTCATAGGCGATCAGGAAATGCTTGCGCGCAAGCTGCAGGTTGCCGCGCAGCAGCTGCGAATAGCCATAGTTGTTGTGAAACTCGATCCGGTTGCCGATGATCGGCTGCAGCTTGCGATAGGCCACATCCGCCTGATCGAACCGGCGCAGACGGTCCAGCGAGGCAGCATAGATCAGCAGCGCCTGCGGATCGCTTGACGCCACCTCGACCGCGCGCTTCGAGGCCGTATGCGCCTTGCCGTAATGGCCGTTCTGGAACTGGGTCTTGGCGGTTACGATCAGCTGGTCATTCGGGTAATAATCCCCCCGCGACGCGGTGTCAGCCACGCTGGACCCCGGATCCCCGAAAGACGAGAAATCGCCCAAACCGCCTTCGGTGCAGCTTGCCAGCATCGACATCGCAAGGATCAGGCCCGTAACACGCATCTTTCCACCCTGATTATTGAAATCAAACTGTTGCGCGAAATAGCCCGGCTGTCCACAATGCGGACTACGGATTTTCACATCTATTGCAGGAATGACACTCTCATTTCGATGTATTTCGTCAATTCTGCGGCACGTCGGGCCGCATGGCGCAAAGCCGGTGGCGGCGGGGCTGGCGTGATGTATCATGGGGCTGGGCACGGGCTTTCCCACACGAACGGCCCCGCCGGACGACGGGGCAACGGACCAGAACCAAGGGGGCGGAATGCGCTATCACAGACCCGAAAGCTTTGAAGATGCGGTGGCGCTTGCCGCAGGTTCGGGCGGCACGACGCGGTTTCTGGCCGGCGGCACCGATGTGCTGGTGCAGCTGCGCGCGGGGCTTGTGACGCCGGACGATCTGATCGACCTCAAGCACATCCCCGGTGTGGGCGACATTGCCCGCACCCCCGATGGTGGCTGGCGCATCGGC
Organism: Pontitalea aquivivens; assembly: GCF_046507575.1. NCBI lineage: Bacteria > Pseudomonadati > Pseudomonadota > Alphaproteobacteria > Rhodobacterales > Paracoccaceae > Pontitalea > Pontitalea aquivivens. The sequence goes on from NZ_JBKFEY010000013.1 coordinate 7,713, forward strand.
ATTGCGGTGTCGGGCGCGCAGATGGGCCGCCACGCCGGGCTGGCACACGACTGGCCCGGTGTGGTCGAGGGGATGCAGCTTGTCGGGTCCACCCAGGTGCAGGGCCGCGCGACGCCTGTAGGCAACCTGTGCAACGGCTCGCCCGCCGCGGATTCTGTGCCCGGTCTTGTGGCCGCAGGCGCGCGGGTGGACATTCTTGGCCCGGGCGGCGCACGCAGCCTGGCGGTGGAAGATGTTCCTACCGCCCCCGGCCACACCGCGCTGCGCCCCGGCGAAATCATCACTGCCATCACCCTGCCCCGGCGGGGCACGCATACGGGCGATGCCTATCTGCGCTTTACCCCGCGCACCGAGATGGACATTGCCGTGGTGGGCGTGGCCGTGAACCTGCGCCTGGACGGCGGCCGGATCGCGGCCGCCCGCATCGCGCTTGGCGCGGTGGCGCCCACGGTGATCCGCGCCGATGCGGCCGCCGCGGCGCTCATCGGCACCCCGCTTGATGATCCTGCGCTGGCGGCGCTGGCGATCGCGGCCCGCGCGGCGGCGAACCCGATCAGCGACAAGCGCGGCACCGCCGATTTCCGCAAGGAAATAACCGGCGTTCTGGTGCGCCGGGCGGCACGCATCGCCTATGCGCGCGCACGGGCCCATACGCAACAGGGAGCGAAGGAATGACCAGGATCCATGTGACCGCCACCGTGAATGGCGACCCGGTCGAATTTCTGGCCGACCCGCGCGAAACCCTGCTGGATTGCCTGCGCGACCATCTGGGCATGACCGGCTCGAAAGAGGGCTGCGGCACAGGCGATTGCGGGGCCTGTTCGGTGCAGCTGGATGGCATTCTGGTTTGTTCATGCCTGGTACTGGGCGTCGAGGCCGAGGGCCGGTCCATCGACACGATCGAGGGCATGGCGGCGGGGGGCGATCTGCACCCGCTGCAGCGCAAGTTCATCGAACATGCCGCGCTGCAATGCGGGTTCTGCACGCCGGGCATTCTGGTCGCCGCCAGGGCGCTGCTGGATCAGAACCCGGACCCGACCGAACAAGAGGTCCGCTATTGGCTGGCCGGAAACCTGTGCCGCTGCACCGGTTATGACAAGATCATCCGCGCCGTGATGGATGCGGCCGCGGAACTGCGGGGGGCGGCGTGATGGCCAAGGACGAAATCCAGCGGACCTATCGCCTGATCGGCACCCGCCCCGACCGGCCCGACGGGCTGGACAAGGTGACGGGCCGGGCGCGCTATGGCGCCGACATCTCGGCCCCCGGGATGTTACACGGCGCGGTGCTGCGGTCCCCCCATGCCCATGCCCGCATCCTGCGGATCGATGCCGGCAAGGCGCTGGCCCTGCCAGGCGTGAAGGCGGTGGTGACCCGCGCCGATTTTTCCACAGGCCTGACCGGCGAGGACTGGAACCTGCAGGAAAACACCATCGCGGGCGAGGTCGCGCTGTATGACGGGCACGCGGTCGCGGCGGTGGCGGCGACATCGCGGCTGATCGCGCAGGATGCCTTGCGCCTGATTGCGGTGGACTATGAAATCCTGCCCCATGTGACCGATGTCGATGCCGCGATGCGGCCCGATGCCCCCGCGATCCGCCCCGGCGCGGCCGATCATTCGGTACCCGAAGGGCTGCATCCCAATGTCGTGAAATACCTCGACTTTGGCCATGGCGATCTTGAGGCGGGCTTTGCCGCCGCCGATCTGGTGCGCGAACAATCCTACACGACCGAGGCAACCCATCAGGGCTATATCGAACCCCATGCCTGCCTTGGCCAGCTGGGCGCCGATGGCAAGGGCGAAATGTGGGTCTGCACCCAGGGGCACTGGTACATCCGCCGGATGGCCGCCGCCGTTCTGGGCATCGAGGCCGCGCAACTTCGGGTCACGCCCTCGGAAATCGGCGGCGGGTTTGGCGGCAAGACCACGATCTTTATCGAGCCGCTGGCACTGGCGTTGTCGCGCAAGGCGGGCGGGCGCCCGGTCAAGATGGTGATGAGCCGGGCCGAGGTGTTCCGCGCCACCGGCCCCACAGCCTCGGCCGCGATGAAGGTCAGGATCGGCATGAAAAAGGATGGCACGCTGACCGCCGGCCAGGCCGAATTCCGCATGCAGGGCGGCGCCTTCCCCGGCGCCCCGGTCAGCAGCGCGCTTTACTGCGCCTTTGCCAGTTATGCGATCCCGGCGGTGGCGCATGTGGGCTATGACGTGCTGACCAACCGGCCGAAATGCGCGGCCTATCGCGCCCCGGGATCGCCCATGGCGGCCTTTGCCGTCGAAAGCCTGATCGATGAGATGTGCTGCGAACTTGGCCTTGATCCCTTGGCGGTGCGGCTCAAGAATGCCGTGCGCGAAGGCACGAAATCCAGCTATGGGCCCACCTATGGTCCCGTCGGGCTTGTGCAATCGCTGCAGGCGGCGCAGGCGCATCCGAACCTGTCGGTGCCGCTGGGCCCCAATCAGGGGCGCGGTGTCGCGGCGGGGTTCTGGTTCAACCACGGCGGCGAAACCTCGGTCTCGCTGGCGATCGGTGAGGATGGCACCGTGACCGTCTCGGTCGGCACGCCCGACATCGGGGGCAGCCGCGCCTCGATCGCGCTGATGACGGCCGAAACCTTGGGGATTCCTTACGAAAATGTGCGCATCAACGTGGTGGAAACCGGCGCGCTTGGGGTGAATGAACCCACCCACGGCAGCCGCGCGACCTTTGCCAGCGGCAAGGCCGCGGTCATCGCCGCGCGCCAGGCCATGACCGAGATGTGCCGCCGCGCCGCCGCCGCCTGGGGCATCGACCCCGAGGCCGTGGACTGGCAGGATGGCGCCGCCGTGCCCGCCGGCCCCAACGCCGGCAAGTTTCCCCCGATGCCCATCGCGCAAATCGCCGCCCGGATGGGATCGACCGGCGGGCCCATCTCGGGCCATCATGAGGTGACGGCAGGCGGCGTTGGTGCAAGCTTTGGCGTGCATGTGGTCGATGTCGAGGTTGACCCCGAAACCGGCCGTACCACGGTGCTGCGCTATCTGGTCGTGCAGGACGCCGGGCGCGCGATCCATCCCGCCTATGTCGAGGGGCAGTATCAGGGCGGCGCCGCGCAGGGCATCGGCTGGGCGCTGAATGAGGAATACATCCATGACGCCGAAGGCCGGTTGATGAATCCGGTGTTTCTGGATTACCGGGTTCCCGTCGCCTCGGACCTGCCGATGATCGACACGGTCATTGTCGAGGTGCCGAACCCCGGCCACCCCTATGGTGTGCGCGGCGTGGGCGAAACCGGGATCACGCCGCCGCTGCCGGCGCTGGCCAATGCGATCGCCGCGGCCACCGGCGCGCGACTGCGCAGCCTGCCGATGTCACCACCCAGGGTTCTGGCCGCGATCCGGGCGCAGCGCGGTGATTAAGGTCCATCTGTGGTCGGGCCTGCGCCGGGTGACGGACGGGCAGACGGTGGTGTCCGTCCAGGCCGCAACGTTGCAACAGATGCTGGATGCGCTGGCCACGGCGCATCCGGGCCTTGTGCCCTATATCCGGGCGGGCGTGTCGGTTTCGGTGAACGGGGTGATCGTCACCGACCTGCTGTCACCCGTCGATCCCGGGGATGAAATCTATCTGATGCAATACCTGAAGGGCGGCTGACGCGCGCCGGGCCGGCATCAGTGCCACAGATCGCGCAGCGATTTGCGCAAGGCGCGTGTAACCTGGTCGATCTCGCCCTGCGAGGTCTTGATCCGCAACAGGTCAAAGACGGCTGCCACGGCAAGCTCGGGCTCGTAAAGCGGCGTCACCTTGAAGGCCCCGCCCACCCGCGTCAGGAAATCCTCGCGTGAGCGGGGGTGGACGGGGGTGTGCCCGGGCACCCAGCCCTCATAATAGATGCCCCGGATCAGCACCGGCAATTGCGCGCCCAGATCCGCAGCCTCGGCCACGGTCAGGTAATCGCGCAAGGCATGCAGCGTTTCGCGCAACAGCATGTAGGCGCGGCCCCGTTCGTTCCAGCCCAGGGCGTCTTGCAGAAAATTCAGCCATTCGGCAACAACCTGCGGCGCATGGTCGATGGTTTCCAGTCCGGTGATCTTCATGCCCCTGTCCCTTTCCCCGCGCGATACCCGCGCGGCCAGATGCTGCGCCCCGAAACGTGCCCGGTCATTGACGGCAGTCAATGACCGGGCACGTCGCGCTGGTATCCTGATGCCGTCAAGTCAGGGGATATCATGCAACGCCAACCCGTCATCAGCTGGCACAATATGGACCGATCCGACGCGATGGAAGATCTGGTTCACAGGCGGCTGGCCGCGGTCGAACAGTTCTGCCCCGGCCTGATCGGCGCGCGGGTGGTGATCTCGGCGCCACAGAACCGCCGCCATACCGCGCGCGGCGTGGATGTGCGCATCCATCTGGACCTGCCGGGGCCGGATGTGGATGTCGCCAAATCCGTGCGGCAGGGTCACACCGCCGATGATCTGACACTGGCGATCGACCGGGCCTTCGGCACGCTGGAAGAGCGGCTGAAGAAAACCCGCCAGCGCATGGACCCGCAGGCGATGAAGGCCCACCCCACCGTGCTGCACGGTGAGATCGTGGAACTGGACGCCGCCTTGGGCTTTGGCTATCTGCGCGGCGACGACGGGCAAGAGGTCTATTTCCAGAAAGACAGCCTGGTCACCGGCGACTGGGACCGGCTTTCGCCGGGCGACCGGCTGCGCTTTCGCGAAATGGATGGCGACAAGGGGCCCTATGCCGTGGACATTGCCCCGGCATAAGGCCCGGCGTCACCCCCTGCCCCGCCGCGGTCAGGCCCATTCCCCGCCGCGGAACACCGGAACGCGGGTGCCATCGGCGGTCAGGCCGTCAATCTCGGTTTCGGCCGATCCGATCATCCAGTCGACATGGATCAGGCTGGAATTGCCCCCCTGCGCGGCGATCTGATCCGCGCCCAGGCCCGCGCCATTGACGAAGCACTTGGAATAGCACTGGCCAAGCGCGATGTGGCAAGCGGCGTTTTCATCGAACAGCGTGTTGTAGAACAACAACCCCGATTGCGAGATGGGTGAACTGTGCGGCACCAGCGCCACCTCGCCCAGCCGCCGGGCGCCTTCGTCGGTATCCAGCAGCTTGTGCAACACCTCTTCGCCCCGGGTGGCGCGGGCCTCGGTGATGCGGCCTTCGGCAAAGCGCACCTCGATGCCGTCGATCAGGCTGCCCTGATGCGACAGCGGCTTGGACGCGCGGACACAGCCCTCGACCCGCCGGGCATGGGGGGTGGTAAAGACCTCTTCGGTGGGGATGTTGGGGTTGCAGACCACCCCGTTCTGCGCGACCGAGGCACCGCCGTGCCATTCATGCCCATCGGCCAGCCCCACCGTCAGGTCGGTACCGGGCCCGCGGAAATGCAGCGCGGCAAAGCGGTGGCCGTTCAGCCATTCGGTGCGCGCGCCAAGTGCTGCGTTATGCGCGGCCCAATCCGCCACCGGGTCCGCCCCGTCCAGCCGCGAGGCGGCAAAGATCGCATCGGCCAGCCGCGTCACCGCCTGATCGACCGGCAGGCCGGGAAAGACGCGCGCCGCCCAGGATGGCGTGGGACAGGCCGCGATGGTCCAGTTGATGTCGAAGTTGGAAATCTTTTCCAGCGCGGGCTTGTAGGCCACCGCATTGGCCTTGCCCGCGCGCGCCACCCGGGCCGGGTCCTGCCCGGCCAGCAACATCGGATCTTCGCCCACGATCGCCATGCGCGCCGCGCCTGCAGCAAAGGCCTCGGCCATGCCGGCATAAAGCCAGCCCGGCGCGCGGTCAAAGCTGGCGTCATCGGCATTGCCGAAGCGCGCAAGCGTCACCTCTTCATCCGACAGAAGCGGGGTGACAACGCCCGCGCCCGCCCGATAGGCCGCCGCCGCGATCCGGCGCACCAGCGGCAAGGCCGCGACCGGCGCGGTCAGGATCAGGTCCTGCCCGGGTTGCAGGTTCAGCCCGACACGCACGGCCACCTCGGCCAGACGGTCAAGTTTCGCGGGATCCAGGTCAGGCGCAGTCATGGGTAATCCTTTCTTCAGGCTTGCCCGAAGACTAGGCATCCGCACGGGGCCGTCAATGGTGCCCGCTCAGACCGGCTGGAAAGCCGTGTCAACAGCGGTGCCTGCGCCCCCCCGGTCAGGGAAGGGCAACGTCCGGAACGCCTGTTCGGCGCACCCCTTGCGGATCAGCGCATCAAGCGCATGGATGCGGAAATGTTCAGGGTCGAGAATGTCGATCACCCCGGCGTCCTGCAACCTATGGGTCACCCGGCTGTAGGTTTCCGCCGAGGTGCCCAGCAGGTCGGCGATGTCGGACCGCGGCAATGATACGGTCAGCGCCAGCGTGCCATCGGGCAGCGGCTGCACCGGCAGGAACCGCGTCGCCAAGGCCAGAAAGGCGCAGATCCGTTCATCGGGGCGCAGCGCCCCAAGCGCCCAGATCATCCAGCGCATCCGCCCCAGCCGGGCCAGGCGCTGCTGCGTCAGCGCCCGGCGCAACCCCGGCTCGCGCGCCAGCACCTCGGCAAAGGCGCGCCGGTCCAGACGGCACAGTTCCACCGCCGTGGCGGTTTCCACGCAGGTGCCGGCGCGATCGGTCAACAGCTTCTCGGTCACCTCGCCGGGCAGGAACAGGCCCATGATCTGGCGCCGGCCATCGGCACCATAACGCTGAACGCGCAACACCCCGCGCCGGACGATCCAGACCGCCGCGGCAGGCGTGTCTTCGCCGATCAGCATGTGATCGCGCGGCAGGGCGATCAGGCGCGCCAGCGGGCCCAGGATCGCAAAAGCCCCCTGCCCCATCGCCCCGCAGACCCCCGTACGGCGGCTGGGGCACGGCTGGCACCGGCAGGCGCCATGCAGATCGCGTGCGATCGGGACAAGGCGGTCGTGGGCCATCGGCGTCCCCCGGCAAGCGCCATTTACGGCGCGAAAAAGGCGAAACAGATTTGGCACTCGTACGCCGGGCACAGGGCCGGCGCCGGTCATGGATCACATCATGGGTCACACCACCCGGCCCCCGGATTGAACCACAAGCCCCGCGCTGCCGACAAGCCCGAAGACCACAGGCCGGGCGCGCAACACCGATGACCGATGGCGACTTTCCGGCTATGGTCACACAATTGCCCGAATCTTTCTGGTTGGCCCGGCTTATGCGGCACGACGGAGAAGACGTCATGGCGGATTGTTCCCAACCCCGCGCGCCTTGCGCGGGCTCGGTCTTCGGGGGGCTTCTGGCCACCGTCTCACCGGATGCGCGGGCATGGCTGACGGCACGGCTGCGCGAACGCGTGGTGCCCGCCGGAACCGTGCTGGCCCGCCCCGGCAGCGATCTGGCCGAGGTGGCCGAGGTACTGGACGGGACGCTGGGCGTGATGCAGCGGATGACGAACGGTCGGGCGCATCTGATCGGCGTTCTGATGGCGCGTGACATCTGCGGGCATCCTTATGAAGGCCCCGCCACCTGCCGCATCGAGGCCCTGACCGATGTGCGCCTGCTGGCCCTCCCGCGCACCGATCTGGAAACCGTGATCGAACAGGATCCCGGGGCCGACCAGCAACTGAGCGCGCATCTGCTGGAGGTGCTGGACCGGACCGGTGACTGGTTGCAGGTGATCGGCCGACGGCGGGTGACCGAACGTGTCGCGGCCTTCGTAATGATCCTGGCCCGGCGCAGCGGCACGGCGGGGTCCCTGCGCCTGCCACTGACGCGGGCGCAGCTGGCGCTGCACCTGGGCACCCGGCCCGAAACGCTAAGCCGCAGCCTGCACGAGCTGGAGACGCGGGGCGCGATCCGCCTGCTGGACCCCTACCAGTTGTGCCTCACCGATGTGCCCCTGCTGGCGCGGATCGCAGGATAAGGCCCACCCGTCACAGCCCGGGCCCGTCACAGCCCGGGCAGATCAAGCACCAGCGCCGCGTGATCCGAGGCATGCGGCCGGTGCCGCCCAACCCCCGCAAGCCGCGGCCCGCGATAGGGGGTCACCTCACGCGATAGCCCGGTGCGGATCACCTCGGGGCAGGCCATGGGCCAGCGCGCGGCCAGCGCGGCCGAGGCCAGAAACGTGTCAGGGCGCGACAGCGGCCCGCCTTCGGGCGCGCTGAACGACCAGCGGTCGCCCTGCGCGCGCCGTTCCAGCAGATCCACCGCCATCGCCTGCAGCGGGGCGGCGGCGCGCGGACGCCCCGGCGGATCTGCCGCGGGTTCGTTCAGATCCCCCAGCACCAGCCAAAGCCCCCGCGCAGGCCGGGCGAAACGGCGCGAAATCAACCGGCCCACCGCCTGCGCCTCCAGGTGGCGAATGGGCCAGGCGGCCTCGGCATCGGGCCAGGGCGCCTTGAAATGGCAGATGTAAAGCCACAGCCCCGCAACCGACACCTCCAGGCAATCGCGGCGGAAAATCGGCAGATCGGGATCAAGCGGCCCGGGCGACAGCCCCGCCATGCGCGGCGTCAGATCGGCATGGCTGATCACCGCATCCAGCGGGCGGCGCGACATCACCGCCACATCCAGCCCGCTGCCGTCATTGCCCGGCAGGCAGACCCGGTGGGGATAGGGCGCAGCCCCGGCGGGGCGCAGAAAATGGTCGTGGAAATGATCCAGCGTCGGCTGATCGAACACCTCTTGCAGGGCCACGACATCGGCATCGGCATCGCGCAACACGGCGGCCGTCAGCTGCCGGTCCAGCGGATCAAGCGCCTCGGCCCCGGGGCCGGTATCCTCGGGCACGTCACGGTCACGCGCGCCATCCAGCGCGGGCGTTCCATCGCGCCGCCGCAGCCGCAGGTTCTGCACGTTGAAGGTCGCGATCCGCATCCCATCCCCTTTGGCGCAGTCTGGCATGGCCGCGCGCGGGACGGAAGCCGCCGCCTGCTACTGCCCCGTCATCTTCAGCACCGCCAGCCCCGTCCGCGCGATCAGCGCCAGATCCGTGCGCACCGACGCGCGGCGGTAATAGGCCTCATCATAGCGCACGCGATCGATGAACAGCGTGGTGCCACGCCCCTCCAGCTGCCACAGCCCGGTGACACCGGGCCGCATCCGGAAATAGGCGCGCCCGCCCGCCGCCTCATACATCGGCCGCTGATCGGGGGTGAAGGGGCGCGGGCCCACAAAGCCCATGTCCCCGGACAGGATGTTGAAGATCTGCGGCAGTTCATCCAGTGAACTTTTGCGCAAGAATGCCCCGATGCGCGTGATGCGCGGGTCATTGCGCAGCTTTTGATGGGCGTGCCATTCGCGGGCGATTGCCGGGTCGCGGGCGCACAGATCACGCAGGCGATCCTCGGCATCCACGACCATGGATCGCAGCTTCCAGCAGCGAAACACCCGCCCATCGCGCCCAACCCGTGGCTGTGCAAACAGGCTTGGCCCCCCATCAAGGCGCACCAGAAGGCACAGAACCGCGATGGCCGGCACAAGGACGGGCAACATGATCAGAACAAGAAACAGATCAACCATGCGCTGTGGCGCGCCGGTATAGCGGTTCCAGGCCGGTGTGCCGGCTGCGAACGGACCATCGCAGGCAACCTTGTCGGGCCGGATTGTCACTTTCAAGACGCACCCTTTCAAATCATCGGCCGAACACGAACCGGCCCTGATCTTCATCAATCGCTAACCAGTATCTGTCGAATTTCTGCGAATGGCAGCGTTCAAAGTCAACGATCCAGGCACGGTTTCATGGCTGGCGGGCCGACAGGATGCACAACTTTGGCGTGTGTTGCACGGCAGACACGAAAATGCGGCGAAACTGCGCCCGCATGCGCCCAAAGGCCCGCCACACATGAACCCGGCTTGAGGTGAACATCCTTGGGTTGTATCGTCCGTTTCGCTTGGTTGAGATAAGGGTGCAGGTGCAACGCATGAACCGCCAGGACATCAGAGGCCGCAGCCCGTGCCGGGTTTAAGGCGCGCGGCGGGCACCGTGCTTGGCCTGCGCGTGGCGGGCGCGGCGATGACCTATGCCTTCGTCATCGCGATGGCCCGGCTTCTGTCGCCCGAGGATTTCGGCATCCTGGCCACGCTGATGGCGGCAAGCCTGTTTCTGTCGATCCTGGCTTCGGCAGGCCAGCAACTGGCGCTGTTGCGCTTTCTGCCACCGCTTCTGGCGCGCGGGCAAAGCAGCGCGGCCTCTGCGCTGGCGGCGCGGGCGGGGCTGACGGCAGCGGCGGGAAATCTGGCGCTTTGGGTCATTCTGGCCGGGGCGGTGATGCTGGCCGATACGTTGGGGCAGGTCGAGCGTGGGCCGCTGCTGGCCTTCGGCCTGTCGATCGTGCCCCTGGTCGGGGTGATCGATTTTCAGGCCCATCTGGCCCGTGCGTATCGGCTGATCATGCTGGCGATCCTGCCCAAGGATGTGCTGTGGCGGCTGATCTCGATGGGGATGGCGCTGGTGGCGGCGGGGCTGTCGGGGGCAACGCCCCTGCCGCTTGGCACGGTTCTGGCGATCCTGATCGCGGTTCTGGCGGGGCTGATCCTGGCGCAGGCCGCCGCGTGCCGGCGCAGGGGGCTGCCGTCCCTGCGCGCCCTGCGCCAGGCGATGCGCACCACCCCGGCGGATGACGATTGGCGGCGCGCCCGTGGCCCGCTTTGGGGGGTATCGGTGGCAGCGGTCGCCTTTGCCAATGTCGATGTGATGCTGGCTGCGGCGCTGCTGGGGCCTGGGCCGGCGGGCCTGTATTTCGCGGCGAACCGGATCGCACAGGCCCCCGGCTTCCTTCAGAACAGCTGGAACGTCGTGACCGGCCCGGTCCTGTCGGAACTGCATGGCACGGACCGCCGGGACGCGCTTGCGCGCACCGCCGCGACCGCAAGCCTGCAGGCCTTTGTCCCGACACTGGCGCTGGCGCTGGTGCTGGCCGCGCTGGCAGGGCCGGTGCTGGCACTGTTCGGCGCGCCCTTTGTCGCGGCGCAGGGGGTGCTTTGGCTGCTTTTGGCGGCGACGGTGATGAACACCGTCTTCGGCCCGGCCGACCTGGTGCTGAACATGTGCGGGCAGGACCGCGCGGCGCTGCGCATCAGCCTGATCACTACGCTGGGCGGGGTCGGGCTGATGCTGGGGCTTGGCCTGTGGCACGGGGCCACCGGGATCGCCGCGGGTGTGCTGATCGCCGTCAGCTGGCGCAAGTGGATGTTCTGGCGGACCGTGCGCCACAGGCTTGGCCTTCGGGTTGATGTCCTGGGCGCGCTTTGGCGAAACCCGGGTGCACAGGCGGTGCCATGCCGGCCCAGATAGATGCTTGGATGTGGCGGTTGCGGCGCGGCAAGGTTCCGGGGCGGATCATCGCCTGGGCGCTGATCGAGGGGCGCCCGCTGACCACGCGCGGCCGCTGGATCAACCCGCTGGTCTTCGCACTGTTCCATGCGGCACAGATCCTGCCCGCGCCGGTCAGGGCGGGGCCACCGATCTTCATCATCGGCACCGGACGGTCGGGCACCACCATTCTGGGCAAGCTGTTCGCGCTGCACCGCGAAACGGTCTTTCTGAATGAGCCCAAGGCGATGTGGCATTTCGCCCATGGCGGCGAAGACATCATCGGCAGCTATTCCCGTGCGCGCGCCCGGATACGGCTTGGCCCCGCCGACGCCGCGCCCGCCATCGCCCGCCGGATCGCGCAGACCCAGGCCTGGGCGCTGGCCTGGGGCCGCGGGCGCCGGATCGTGGACAAATACCCCGAGCTGGTGTTTCGCACCGGCTTTGCCCGCGCGCTGTTCCCGCAGGCGCGGTTCATCGCCATCCTGCGCGATGGGGTGGACACCTGCGCCTCGGTCACCGGCTGGTCGGGGCGCAAGGGGGCGACCGTCGGGCAGGACCGGCACGACTGGTGGGGCCGCGCGGGGCGCAAATGGCAGATGATCGTGGATCAGATCGTGCCCGAACATCCCGATCTGGCACCGCTTCAGCCGCTGTTGCGCGCGACGACCGATCATCGCGACCGCGCGGCGGTGGAATGGATCGTGTCCATGCGCGAAGCGCGGCGCGCGGCCGCCGAAGACCCCGACACGCTGGCCATCCGCTATGAGGATCTTTGCGCCAGCCCCGCGCCGGTGATCGCCCGGATGCTGGATCATTGCGCCCTGCCCCCCGATCCGGTGATGCTGGACTACGCCCGCACCATCCTGTCGCCCACCCGGCCGCATGGCGATCTGGACCTGATGCCGGCCCTGGTCGCACCCTTCACCGAAACATTGTCCCAGATGGGCTATGACCAAAGCATCGGGCGGGTGCGCCCGCGCGCGGGGGGATAGGCTGTGCCGCGCCTTCTGTCGCTCAATTCCTACCATTACCGCCGGGGCGGGTCGGATGTGGTCTATTTCGACCATGCGGACCTGTTCGCGCAGAACGGCTGGGACACGACCTTCTTTGCCATGCATCACCCGCGCAATCTGGCCACGCCGGATGCCGCGCATTTTGCCGGTCTGGTGGATTTCGAATTCCCCGGGCGGGGCATCGCCCGGCTGCGCACCGCCTGGCGCACCATTTACAACGGGCAGGCGCGCAGGCAGTTGCGCGCGCTGCTGGCACAGCAATCTTTTGACGTGGCGCATGTCCATTGCATCTATCACCACCTGACCCCCGCGGTGCTTGCCGATCTGGCCGCCGCCGGTGTGCCCGTGGTGCTGACCGCGCATGACCTGAAGCTGGCCTGCCCGGCCTACAAGATGATGAATGCCGGCGGCCTGTGCGAACGCTGCAAATCCGGGTCTCTGGTCAATGTGGTCCGCCAACGCTGCATCAAGGGTTCAGCCGCCGCCAGCGCCATAATCGCCGCCGAGACCTGGCTGCACCGCCTTCTGGGCAGCTATGACCATGTGGCGCATGTCGTTGCCCCAAGCCGGTTCTATCGCGCCAAGCTGATCGACTGGGGCTTTCCCGCCGACCGGATCAGCCATATCCCGAATTTCACACGACCCCTGGACCCCCGCCACGCGGGCGCCCATGACGGAAACATCCTGTATTTTGGCCGGCTGTCCGAGGAAAAGGGCCTGTTCACCCTGATCAGGGCCGCTGCCCGCGCCGGGGTGCCGGTCGATATCGCCGGCAGCGGCCCGATCGAGGGCGCCTTGCGCGCAGCCGCGTCGCAAACCGGCGCCCCCATCCGCTTTCTGGGCCGGCTGGAGGGCGCGGCGCTTTGGGCCAGGGTCGGGCGTGCGCGGGCCGTGGTGCTGCCGTCCGAATGGTATGAAAACGCCCCGATGTCGGTGCTTGAGGCCTATCAGCTGCACCGTCCCGTGATCGGCGCCGCGATCGGCGGCATCCCCGAACTGGTCGCGCCACCCGCCGCCGCGCCCTGCGGCTGGCTGTTCGCGCCGGGCGATGCCGATGCCCTGGCCGCCTGCCTGCGCCGGGTGGCGCAAGCCCCCACGTCCGACCTGCGCGCGCGGGGGGCGGCGGGGCACGCGCTGGCGCTGGGGGATTTTGCCCCCGCGCGCTATTTCACGGCGATGCGTGCGCTTTATGCCCGCCTTGGGGTCAACGTTGCACAGGTGCCGGCATGACCGGCACCACGGCCCGCGCGCAGGACACGGCCCTGTCGCTGCCCAATGCGATACGGTTGCTGCTGGGGCTTCTGTATCTGCGCCTGATCAGCGGCGCGGCGGCGGCGCTTGGCCTGCCCGATGGCGCACGGTTCGTGACGCTGGCGCTGGCCGGGGCGGCGGCCCTGGTGTTTCTGGCCGATCCGCGCATCGCCCGGCCCACGGCCCTGGCGCTGATGGGGTTCGCGCTGTGGCTGATCGCCTGCGCGCTTTCGGTGACCTTCGGGTCTGCCCTGCCACTGCCCGATCTGGCGGCCACGCAGATGGTTCTTCTGGTGCTTTACGGCGCCATGCTGAACGGGTTGGCGCTGCATCTGCGCGGCCCGGCGGGGGTGGCGGCGGTACGCCGGTTCCTGGCGGTGTTCATCCTGACCGGGGCGGCGCTTGCGTTCCATCAGGCGGCTTCGGGCACAGGCTTTGCCGAGGCGGGGCGATCCACCTATCTGCGCGCCTTCGGGCCCGATGTGCATCCGGTGTCCTTCGGGCTGCAGCTGGTGGTGGCACTGGCAGGGCTGGAAATCGCGCGCCTGCGGTCGGGGGCGCGGCTGGGCGCCGGGATGGTCGCGCTTTACCTGCTGGGCGGGGCCGCGCTTTACCTGAGCTTTGCGCGCACCGCCTGGGTGGTGTTGCTTCTGGTCGTGCTGCTGACCGTCTGGTCCAGGTCACGGCCCGCACTGCGCCTTGCGCTGATGCCGCCCCTGGCCGGCGCCGGGATAGTTCTTGCCCTGGCCTCGGGCCGGTTCGACGATCTGACAAGTCTTTCGTTCTTTCTGGAGCATTACGACTTTTCCGCCAGCACCTATGATTTCCGCTATGTCGACAATTCCCTGTCCTGGCGCATTGCAAACTGGTCGATGGGGCTGCGTCTGGCACTGGAACAGCCGCTGACGGGTCAGGGGCCCGGCCAGGCCGCCGCGGTCAGCGCCTTTGGACTGCAGATGCACAACCTGTTTCTGGAAGCACTGGTCGAGGTGGGCGCCCTCGGCCTGATCGCGGTGGTGCTGGTGGTGGCAGGTCTTGGCCGCATGCGGCACCATGTGCCAGGGGGCTGCGCGAACGGACGGGCGGTGCGCGGGCTTGTGGGCGGGCTGGGGCTTGGGCTCTTGCCGACGATCACGCTCAGCACAAGCCTGGTAGGGCAGACGATGACGGTGCTGCTGTTGGCGCTGGTCTTCGTGCTTGCCATCGCGCCGACAGCCCCCGACCCTTCCAAAGGAACAACCGATGCAGGTTAACATTCTGGGCATCCGCGGGATTCCGGCGGCCCATGGCGGGTTTGAAACCTTTGCCGCCCGCCTGGCCCCCTGGCTGGTCGCACGGGGCCATTCCGTCACCGTCTATTGCCAGGACGACGACGGCCCGCCCGGCCCCTGGACCGACAGCTGGCAAGGCGTTACCCGGGTGCATCTGCGCCCCCGCCGCAGCGGCCCGGCCGGCACGATGGAATTCGACCTGGCCTGCCTGCGCCATCTGCTGGCACAGCCCGGCACGGGCGGCCCCGCCGTCGATCTGGTGCTGGGCTACAACACGGCGCTGTTCAACATCATCCAGCGGGTCCGGGGCCGGCGCATCGTGATGAACATGGACGGAATCGAATGGCGCCGCGCCAAATGGTCGCTGGCGGCAAAAATCTGGTTCTTCGTCAATGAAATCGCCGGGGCGAACATCTGCCACACCGCCGTGGCCGACCACCCCGAAATCGCGCGCCACCTGCGCTGGCGCTGCCGCAAGGTTCCGGTGATGATCCCCTATGGCGCGGATGCGATCACCCAGGCGTCAGACCGGCCCCTGCGCGATCTGGGGCTTGTCCCCGGGCGCTACTTCGTCTCGATTGCCCGGATCGAGCCGGAAAATTCCATTCTCGACCTTGTCCGCGCCTTCAGCGGCCCTGGCGACAGCAGCGGGGCGAAATGCGTGGTCTTGGGCCGGATCGAGGGCGGCAATGCCTATCACGCCGCCGTGCGTGCCGCCGCCGGGCCCGACGTGATCTTTCCCGGCGCGATCTATGACCCCGACCGCGTTGCAGCACTGCGCGTTCACGCGCGCGCCTATCTGCATGGCCATCAGGTGGGCGGCACGAACCCATCCCTGGTCGAGGCACTTGGCGCGGGGGCGGCGGTGATCGCCCATGACAACCGCTTCAACCGCTGGGTCGCGGGGCCCGGGCAATTCTATTTCGCGGATGAGGCCGGGGCGCGGGCCTGCATGGTCCGGGCGCTGGCCGATGATGCGGCAATCGCGGCGGCGCGCAAGGCGGCGCGGGCGCGCCATGCGGCAACCTTTGAATGGGACGCGATCCTGACCGCCTATGAAACGGTGCTGCGGGACGCGGCCCGCCCCCAAGGGGCAGGCCGTCTTCTCAACGCCCGATCGCGGTAACCCTGCGCAGATGCGGCAGGCTTGGCGTCAGTTCATATCCCGGGGCCAGCAGCGCGCCGGCGATGGTGGCCGATGCGCCCCCGGCATAGTCCAGCATCAGATCATGCATGCCGTTCAGGCCATTCAGGACCAGCCGGTCACGCGCCCGGGGGCCGGGGGCCGCCTGCGTCCCGATGAAACTGGTGGGGGTGGTCCCCGTCTCCATCTGCATCGCCAGCAGGATCACATCGGCCCCCGCCGTCGCACTGGCGGGCCCAAGCCCAAGGTGACAGGCCCCCGCCACGGCCGAGGCAAAGACAAAACTGACCCGCCAGGTCTGCCCATCGGCCAGCAGGGCCTGCCGGATGTCGGAACAGCTGCCCAGATCGCCGCGGGTGGCCGCCAGCGCCCCGATCGGGCCGGCCACATGCGTTTCCCCCCCCGCGCCCGAGATCACCACCCGCGCCGCGCCCGAACCTCCGGCGCGCAGAAAGCAGGTGACCGCATAGCTGGTGCCCGCCGCCAGCGTGACATTGGCCTTCAGCCGCGACCAGATCACGCCCGATGACGGCACGCTGACCCCCGCGAACCGCCCCAGCGCATTCATCGCAAGCGGCTGGGGGCTGCAACTGTCGGCGATCCAGCCGGGGACCGTCGCGATCGACTGTGGCACCAGATTGGTGGCCGCAGCTTCCAGCAACAGCCCGCGCAGGGCGCCGCTGGTCGGGTCATGGTCAAACCGGGGCGTATCGGCGCCACACGACACAAGCGCCCCCGATGGCGCGAAAGCACTGCCCGCACTGGCCCGCGTCAGCGCCAGCCCCGCAGGCAGGCTGCCCTGCGTCAGGTCAAAGACATGCACCCCACCGCGCCGTGCCAGACTGCTTCCCAGCCCCGGGCCGGGGCGGCCAAACCGGAAATCGAAACCCGCCATGGTCAGACCAGCAGCGCATGGATGCCATCGGCCGTGGTTCCGCTGGCATGCACCCGGCGCACGCCCACCGGCAGGATGCTCATCTCGGGCACCGACAGGGTGCGGACATGGCCGCGCACGGTGGTGACGGTCAACGCGCCCGCAGTCTGGATGAACAGGGCGGCGGCCACCTCGGGCAGATCGGCGGTATCGCTGGGCGCCACCGGCAGGATGTCGCTGGCGGGGCCAGACAGGGGCAATGCGCGGTTCTTGAACGGGTCTTGCATGGGACACTCCATCATTTGTGATCCCGGCACCCTATTTCCAATGCGTTAACGCCCCCGCTAGGCAGCGTACGCCGCCTCAGCCCGCGTAATAGCCCGCATAATGATAGCCGCCCCTGCGTTCCGGTTCGCGGTTAAGCGCGCACAGCACCTCGGCCCGTTCGGGCGTGACCTCGGCCAGCACCTGCAACGCATCGCGCAGATCGCCCTGCGCGGTCTGGGTAAACCGCACCACCATCACCACCGCATCGGCAAAGGGCGCAAGATAGCGCGCATCCACCACCGGCAGAACCGGCGGCGCGTCCAGGATGACAATGTCGAATTCGCTGCGCGCCGCCGCAATCAGTCGCGCAAAGATCGGTCCGCCCAGAAGCTGATCGGTTTCCCGATGCGCCCGCCCCCGCCCCGGCATCAGCATGGCCTGCGACAGCGGGTCCTGGACCAGAAAGCTGGTGGTCTCGTGTTCGGCACCGGGTTCAGTCAGATAATCGATCATCCCCCGCGCAGGATCAATGTCCGCCACCCGGTGCAGACCGGGCCGGCGCAGGTCCGCATCGATCAGGATCACGCTGCGCCCGCTGGCGGCAAAGGCCCGTGCCAGCACCAGCGCCGTGGTCGATTTTCCCTCGGCCGGATTGGCCGAAGTGACAAGGATGCAATCGCCCTGCCCCCCAGCCCCCCGCCTGCGCCCCAGCGCATGTTCCAGCGAGGCGCGCAACCGCCGAACCGCCTCGGCATAGACACCAAGGGGCGTGGTCACGACGGTATCCGCAATCGCGGCCCCGGCCTCGCCGCGTGGCGCCACCAGCGGCAGCGCCGTCGCGACCTTCACCCGCATCACCTCGCGCAGCTGCTGTTCGGACGTGATGCCACCGACGTAATATTCATTCAGAAACGCCAGCCCGACCCCCAGGCCCAGCCCCGCCACAAGCCCAAGCCCCAAGACCAGCGCCCGGTTCGGATGGGACGGCTGCGCAGGTGACAGTGCGGGCGAAACGATGCGGCTGTCGGCCATCTGCACCGCGGCCAGAACCTCCAGCTCGCGCATGCGCGACAACAGCGTCTGATACTGACCGCGCGCGATCGTCGCCTCTTGCTGCAACTGATACAGCTCGCTCAGCACCTGCGGCGGCAATTCCCCCGCCAGAAGCGCCTCGCGCAGCGCCCCGCGCGACTCGCGCATGGTCGCGGCCAGTGCCGTGTCCTCGGCCCGCAGCGCGACAATAGCCTCGGCGGCGGCCCGTTCCTGGTCCACCTCCAGGGCCGCCAGCGCCGCCCGCAGGTCAATGTCCGCCGACGACCCCGGCTCGGCACCGCCCAACCGGCGCTGAAGCGCCTCGCGTTCCGCCTGCAGCAGCGCCAGCGCCTCGGTTCCCAGACGGCTCGTCACCACCGCCCAATCCTCGCGCTCCAGCGCGCGCGCGGCTTCACGCCCGCGCAGATCGGCCTCCAGCCGGCGCGCATCCATCGCGCGCAGATCCTGGCGCAACCCGGCAATATCGGCCCGCCCGGTTTCGGTTTCGATCCGTTCCAGATTATCCTCGATATAGCGGTCGATCGCCGCCTCTGATCCGGTCAGCGCGGTTTGCGCGGCCGCAACCTGGCCCTGCAGCTTGTCGCGCGACCCCAGCGAGCCTGAAACCTTGCTGTCCAGCTGCGCCTGAATATAGGCCTCGGCCAGGGCATTGCTCAGCGCCGCCGCCCGGTCCGCATCGACCGAAGATACCGACACCGCGATCACATGCGTCAGCCCCCGGCGCCGCACGGATGTGGCTTGCACGAAACGGTCCAGAACCCCCTTGACCAGCACCTCGCCGCTGATTTCCAGCGCGCTTTGGAAGCCCAGGGCCGCGCGGAACCGATCCGCCAGCGACAGACCCGGCCCGAATTCCGCATCGGCGATCAGGTTCTGATCGCGCACCACCGCCAGCGCCACCGTGGGCGAACGCAGGATCTCGACCTCGCTGTCCACCCGCGCATTCTCACCCGAAGCTGAACGCGCGGTATCTTCGGCGTAAAGCAGCGATCTCGGTGCCGGATCGACCATCACCAGCGCGGTCGCGGTATAAACCGGCCGGACCAGCACCACATAGACCAGTGCCAGCACCAGCATCAGAAAGACCGACGCCAGGATCAGGCGGATCTGCCGGTGCAGCAGGGAAACGATGGATTTCAGCTCAAGCGGATCACTGGTCATCGGGTCAACTTCTTATAGGCCGGCGCGGGCGGCCGGTTACGCGCAACAGCAAGCAGGGACGGGGGCGGGGCCATGTTCGGCAATCAGGAAAGCGGGTTCGTCACCGGCGACAAGGCGCACCGCGCTTAGCCGGCCTGTCGCACAGGCGCCGCTGTCCACATTGATGCGCCAGCCGCGCTGCACCGCGCGGGGCTGCGGCATGTGGCCATGCACCACCAGCGCACCGCCAAGATCCGCAGGCGCGGGCAGGGACGGGTCGTCAAACCCGCGCGACCACAGCAGGGTGCCCAGCGACTGGCGTGTCAGCGACCGGTCCGGGGCGGTGCCGGCATGACAAAAGAAATGCCCGGCCCAAAGCCAGGCGGGCAGGCCCCGCAAAAAGGCCAGGTGCGCCGGGGGCACATGCGCGGCCACAAGCGCACGCAGGCGCCGTGCGGGCATCCGGTAACCATGCCGCGGATCTGGCACAATGCCGTAGGACGCCAGCGTCTGCGCCCCGCCATGGTCAAGCCACGCCGCCCGCGGATCGGGGGCGGTCAGAAACGCCAGCGCCATCTGTTCATGGTTGCCCATCAGGCACAGGCGGCGCAGCCCCCGCGGCGCCGGGGCCAGCAGGAAATCAATCAGCCCGGCACTGTCGGGGCCCCGGTCGATCATGTCGCCCAGGATCACCACCAGCGCGGGCCTGTCGCCAAAGCGCGTGGCCCGATCGGCCAGGATGCGCCGTTCCAACTGACGGTACAGCGCCACCTCACCATGGATGTCGCCCACCGCATAGATCGGCGGAAAGGGCCCCGGCAGGTCAAGCCCGGGCGCAGGCGCATCCGCTGACACCACGTCCCTGGGCCAGACCCGCCGCAGGATTGCCGCCAGGTTCATGCCCCTGCCCCCGCGGTCCGGTCACGTTCTTCGGGCAGGCGCCGTGCCAGCCCCAATGCCAGGATCGACAGCAACAGAAGAACGTTGCCCTGAACCTCCAGGCTGAAGTCAGCCAGCGAATGAACGGCCGCCACGCACAGCGCGCCAAGTCCCGCCACGGGCAGCAGGCTGTCCCCCGGGCGTGCAAGGCGCAACCGGACAAGACGCCGTGCCGCCAACAGCCCCGCCAGCGGCGGCAAGGATCCCGCGATCAGCCCCATCTCGGCCCAAAGCGTCAGATAGACCGAATGCGCGTGATCCCAGATCAGCCCCGGCTCCAATACCGGGCGGTGGTGCAGCTCAAAGGCCGGGGCAAAGGCATCAAGACCGTAACCCGTCCAGGGCCGCGCCCGGATCATCGCGGCCACCTGGCGCCACAGTTCCAGCCGGTGGGCCGCATCCCCCACCATCAGGATCGCGCGGTCCGCCAAGCCCGCGCCAGCCACGAACAACAACAGCGCGAACCCGCCAAGCCCGGCCCAGCCTGTTCCGCGCCGCCGCCCCCCCGGCATCGCCAGCGCCACCAGCGCAAGCCCCGCCACCGTCGCCACCAGACCCATCCGCGACTGCGTGCCCAGCAGCGCCAGCAACACGATCCCCAGCGTCGCCCAAAGCGCAGCCCGGGTGACGAGCGACGGCACCAGCCAGCCGCCCCGCGCCGATTGCCCGCGCCCACCCAGCAAAAGCGCAAGGCCCAGCGTCGCCCCCATGCCCAGAAAGGTGGCAAAGGCATTGCGGCTGACAAAGGTGCCGGTGACCGCACCACGATAGAACTGCTTTTCCCCCCAGGGGAGCTGATCGCCAAACAACGCCAGCGACAGCAATCCCCAAAGGGCATGACCGACCACACCGGCGTAGATCACCCAACCGATCCGGCGCGCCTGATCCGGGCGCGCGGCAGCCTGGATCAGCATCACGAACAGCGCCAGACTGCCCGCGATGCGCAAGATCGCCAGCTGCCCCGCCCCCGGCGCAAGGCTGATTGTCGCGGCGGGCGGCACCCCGGTTTCGGGAAGGGCCACAACTGCCTGCGGCATCGGCGCCGCGACCGGCAGAATCTGAACCCCCGCGAAGGCCAGAAACAGAAGGATCGGCACCAAGACCGGCCGCAGGTTCGCAACCCGCCCAACACCGCCCCCCCGCGCGACATGATGCCCCGCCAGGGCGCAGGCCACCACCGCACCGATCAACCAGACCGGCGCCCGGTTTCCGCCAACGGCAAGCGGGGTGACCAGCACAAACGCCACCAACACCCCGCCAGCAAGCCCCATCCGGGCTTGCGTCATGCGATCGCCCGCAGTCATGGATCCACCTCTTCCCCCACGCTCTTTACTGCGTGCAGAAAGGCACGCTGCGCCCCGGGCGGCAAAGTCTTTGCCGCTGATACCAGAACGGGCCGGATCTGCGGCTCGGCGTGCCAACGCTGTGCCATGGCCCCGCGATAGCGCGGCGCGGCGATCAGCAGCGCCGCATCCGCGCCGACCGCACCCTGTGCCTTTGCCGACAGATCCGCCCAGACCGGCAGGGCCAGATCCAGCCGCCGCGCCGCAAGCCAGCCCTCGGCCGGGGCGGTGCGCTGCGCCAGGGTGAGGGCCTGTGAAAACCCTGCCGGATCGGCCCGGACCAGCGCCGCCTCGGCCCGCACCAGATGCGCCAGGCCAAGCGTCGGCGCACGCGCCAGAATGGCCCCCGCCAGATCGGCGCAACGCCAGGCCAGCCGGGCGCGCCTGTCTGCGGTTTGCAACGCGGCAAAGGGCCCGCGCAAGGCCCGATCGCAGGCCTCCAGCTGCGCCCGCTGCCCGCGGAGCGAAAACGCCGGATGAAGAGCCGCTTCAAACGGGGTGGCCGCGACCAGCTGCTCGACCTGCGCCGCCGGGCCCCTTTGCCCAAGCATCGCTGCCCTGTATTCCCGTGGCAGCATCGCCGCAGCCAGCAGCGCCACGGCCAACGCCACGACAACAATCAGAACGCGAATTATCGGCAAAGGCATTACTGCCGAAAATGACATGCGCGGGATCCGATCCTGTGGTGTTTTTCTGCTGGCCAGGCACTTTTCCTGTGTCGACCATGAAAATGGAAACGCTACAAGATGCAATAAAAAAAAGCACATTATGCGTTGCCGTCATGCCACGCGCCACGCGCAAAGCCCCGATCCGCCATGCGAAGGAATGTTGCATCGCGGCCCGGCCCATGCTTAATGTTATACAATCTTAGGTTTAAAAAGGTTTCCGCATGCGCCACCACCTTCTTGCCACCCTTCTGTCGATCACATGCCTGTTCCCGGGGGCTGGCGGGGCGCAACAGGCGCTGTTTGATCCCGGCGCCATCAGCGCCGGCTGTGCGGCGGGTAATTGTGTTGGCGCGGTGCGCGCCTCGGTTACGGCGCTGCAGGCCCAGGGCCTGACTGCGGCAGCGATGAATTCGCAACTGGCGATCCTGGCCGCAACGCTGGTGCAGGCCGCCCAAACCGCCCCCG
Source organism: Pontitalea aquivivens (assembly GCF_046507575.1). Classification (NCBI taxonomy): domain Bacteria; kingdom Pseudomonadati; phylum Pseudomonadota; class Alphaproteobacteria; order Rhodobacterales; family Paracoccaceae; genus Pontitalea; species Pontitalea aquivivens. The sequence continues at coordinate 30,406 of NZ_JBKFEY010000013.1, forward strand.
CCGCGACCGCCGCCGATTATGCCACAGCCCTTGAGGCCGTTGCCGCCGCCAGCACCGATCCGGCGCAGGCCCGCGCCATCGCCTCGGTGGCGCAGGCAGTCGGCGCGGGCAAGGCCGCGACCATAGACCTGACGACGGGCATCGCAGCCTCGGCCGGGTAAGGGGTGGTGGCCTCAATCACGGCATTCAGGAATGCCCAGACGGATCAACTCGGCCCCGCGCAACTCGGCAAAGCCCACAAGAATGTGGCGCGCCTCGCGCAGATACCAGCCGCGCAACGGTTCGGGATAGTGGTCAGCCACGATCCGCGACCAGCTTTCGAAGGCGTCGGGGCGCAGCGCAAGACCGGGCCGGGACGATCCGGGGCCGTGAAAGCCCAGCCGTGCCGTGCGCGCAACGCAGGTGCCCGGCAGCACCAGGAACATCGTGCAGGCCGACCAGCAGCCGCCCACGATACGCACCCGGACGCCGCGCGTGCGCAAGTCACGGATCATCGCCACCCGTTCAGCAATGCCACCACCGGGATCGTCGCGAACGATCTGAACCATCGGCGCGGCCCATGCCGCATCGAACCGGCCAAGCCCCGGCAGCAGGGCCAACAGCAACCCGACCGAAAAATGACGCGCCGCCCGCAACGCAATGCGCACACGGTGGCTGTGGTGCGAAGACCGCAGCATGGACCACCCCCAATGGTGATGCCCGTTCGTTCTGACCGGATTCCGCGCAGATCCCACATCCCCGCTGCCCCTACCTAAGCAGCAAGCCGTTAAGAACCGTTTAGCGGGCCGTAGTCCCGCCGCAGCAAGGGGCGCAATAGGCAATAGCCGAAAGGCGGGGCTGCCTGCTATGCTGAAGCGTCACCGGTTTCCCACGCCCGGGCGGGCCGCCGCACCCGCGCCACCGCCACCCGTCATTTTCAGATGTATCCGAGTATCAGCCATGACCCATTTCCCGATGATCCACCCGGTCATTCTTTGCGGCGGTTCCGGCACGCGGCTTTGGCCCTTGTCGCGGCAAAGCTATCCGAAACAGTTTTCCCGCCTGATGGGCGATCACAGCCTTTTTCAGGCCTCGGCACGGCGGATGGTCGGTCCCGCCTTCGCCCCGCCCGTCGTGGTGACCGCCGATCCGTTCCGCTTCATCGTGACCGAGCAACTGGCCGCCGTGCAACTGGCGCCAGCCGCCATCCTGATAGAACCGGAAGGCCGCAATACCGCGCCCGCGATCCTGGCCGCAGCCCTTTGGCTGGAACGGCAGGACCCCAGGGCGCTGATGCTGGTGGCGCCGTCGGATCATGTCATCCCCGACACCGCCGCATTCCAGACCGCGGTGGCAGGCGCCGCCCCCGCCGCCCGGGCCGGGCATCTGGTCACCTTCGGCATCACCCCCACCCGGCCGGAAACCGGCTATGGCTATCTGGAACTGTCCCCCGGGGCCGCGTGCGACGCGGCCACGCCCCAGCCCCTGGCACGCTTTGTCGAAAAGCCCGATGCCGCCCGCGCCGCCCGGATGATCGCGGCAGGCAGCTTCCTGTGGAACGCGGGCATCTTCCTGTTCAGCGCCGACACCCTGCTGGCCGCCTTTCGCCGCCACGAACCCGATCTGCTGGCCGATACCACCGAGTCGGTTGCCGGCGCGCGCACAGATCTGGGCTTCACCCGGCTGGCCCCGGCCCCCTGGGCCCGGCTGCGCGATGTGTCGGTTGACTATGCGATCATGGAAAAGGCGGAAAACCTGGTGGTCATGCCCTATGATGCGGGCTGGTCCGATCTTGGCGGATGGGAGGCGGTCTGGCAGGAATCCGGCCCCGATGGCGCGGGCAACGTGTGTTCCGACCACGCCACCGCGATCGATTGCACCGGCAGCCTGCTGCGATCCGAGGCCGAGGGCGTGGAACTGGTCGGCATCGGGTTGCAGGACATGATCGCGGTCGCCATGCCCGACGCGGTGCTGGTCGCCCGCCGCGCCGACAGCCAGCGCGTGAAAGAGGCAGTGACCGCCCTGAAGGCGCGCGATGCGACCCAGGCCACCGCCTTCCCGCGCGACCACAGGCCCTGGGGCTGGTTCGAAAGTCTGGTGATCGGCGACCGGTTTCAGGTCAAGCGCATCGTCGTGCACCCGGGCGCGGCGCTTAGTCTGCAAAGCCATGTCCACCGCTCGGAACACTGGATCGTGGTCCAGGGCACCGCAAAAGTGACGATCGGCGATCAGGTGCAGCTCGTCACCGAAAACCAGTCGGTCTATGTGCCCCTTGGCGCAGTGCACCGGATGGAAAACCCCGGCAAGCTGCCCATGGTGCTGATCGAGGTGCAGACCGGCAGTTATCTGGGCGAGGATGACATCATCCGCTATGAGGATATCTATGCGCGCAACTGAACCGCTGACCTGCTTCAAGGCCTATGATGTGCGCGGGCGGCTTGGCAAGGAACTGAACGAACGCATCGCCCATCGTATCGGCCGCGCCTTTGCCCAGGTGCTGGGCGCGCGCCGGGTTGTGCTGGGCCGCGACTGCCGGACCTCATCGGCGGCGCTGGCAGGGGCGGTGGCACAAGGGCTGATGGCCGCCGGGGCCGAGGTGCTGGATCTTGGCCTGTCCGGCACCGAAGAGATGTATTTTGCCACCACCCATCTGGGCGCGGATGGCGGGATCACGGTCACCGCCTCGCACAATCCGATGAATTACAACGGCATGAAGATGGTGCGCGCCGGGTCCGCCCCGATCGGCGCGGACACCGGGCTGGCCGGGATCCGGGCACTGACCGAGAGCGGCACCTTTGGCCCGGACCGCGCTGGCGGACGCATCACCCCCGCGGCGCAGGTGCGCGCGGCCTATGTGGACCGCATCCTGTCCTTCGTCGATCTGGCCGCGCTGCGCCCGATGACCATTCTGGTGAACGCCGGCAACGGGGCCGCAGGCCCCACCTTCGACGCGATCGCCGCCGCCCTGCAGGCCCGGGACGCACCGCTTCGGTTTGAACGGATCAATCACGCCCCCGATGGCCGCTTTCCCAACGGCATCCCGAACCCGCTTCTGCCGGAAAACCAGCCCGCCACCGCAAGGGCGGTTGTGGCCGCGGGCGCCGATCTGGGCATCGCCTGGGACGGTGACTTCGACCGCTGCTTTTTCTTCGATCACACCGGGGCCTTTGTCGCGGGCGAATATGTCGTGGGTCTTCTGGCCGAGACCTTTCTGGCCCGCGAACCGGGGGCAAGGATTGTGCATGACCCGCGCGTCATCTGGAACACCCGCGATGTCGTGACCCGCGCGGGCGGGCAGGCAATCGCATCGCGGACGGGCCATGCCTTCCTGAAACAGGCCCTGCGCGACACCGGCGCGGTCTATGGCGGGGAAATGTCGGCGCATCACTATTTCCGCGATTTCATGTGCTGCGACAGCGGCATGATCCCCTGGCTGCTGGTCGCCGAACTGATCTGCCGCCGGGGCCAGCCGCTGGCGGATATCCTGGCCGAACGGCGCGCCGCCTTCCCGTCCTCGGGCGAGATCAATTTCCGCGTGACCGATGCCCCCGCGGCGCTTGCACGGGTTGAAGCCGCGCTGGCGCCCGGCGCCACCGGCATTGAACGCACCGATGGGCTAAGCCTGTCCTTCCCCGGCTGGCGCTTCAACCTGCGTGCCTCGAACACGGAACCGCTGTTGCGGCTGAATGTCGAATCCCGGGGCGACACCGCGCGGGTGATCGCCGGGGTCAACCAGCTGCGCGCGCTGATCGGCGCATGACACTGGCAATGCCGCGCCCGCGGATGCTATGGCGACGCAACCCGGCCCGCCATGGCGGCCATGTGCAAGGAGTATCCCGTGAAACGCGTCCTGATCACCGGCACCGCCGGCTTCATCGGCTTCCACCTCGCCCGGCTGCTGCTGGCCGAAGGCTGGCGCGTGCATGGCTATGACGGGATGACCGATTACTACGATGTCACGCTGAAACAGCGCCGCCACGCCCTTTTGCAGCAAAACCCCAATTTTACCGCGACCGAAGGCATGCTGGAGGATCAGGCCCTGTTCGACCGCGTGGCCGATGATTTCGCGCCCGAAATCGTGGTGCATCTGGCGGCACAGGCCGGGGTGCGCTATTCGCTGGACAACCCCCGCGCCTATCTGGATTCCAACGTCATCGGCACCTTCACCGTGATCGAGGCCGCGCGGCGGCTGGGGGTGGCGCATCTGCTGATCGCATCGACCTCATCGGTCTATGGCGCCAATGAAACCATGCCCTTTGCCGAAACCGACAAGGCCGACACCCAGCTGACGATCTATGCGGCCACGAAAAAGGCCAATGAAAGCATGGCCCATGCCTATGCGCATCTGTGGAACCTGCCGACCACGATGTTCCGGTTCTTCACCGTCTATGGCCCCTGGGGCCGGCCCGACATGGCGTTGTTCAAGTTCACCGATGCGATCCTGGAAGGCCGCCCCGTCGACATCTACAACAATGGCCAGATGTATCGCGATTTCACCTATGTCGAGGATCTGGTCCGCGGTATCCGCCTGCTGATCGACGCGGTGCCCCAACGCCCCGAAACACCCGCCGGCATTGCCCCCGGTGACAGCTTGTCGCCGGTGGCGCCCTACCGGATCGTCAACATCGGCAATTCCGGCAAGGTGCGCCTGATGGACTTCGTCGAAGCCATCGAAGAGGCCCTGGGCAAGACTGCGATCCGCAATTTCATGCCCATGCAAAAGGGCGATGTACCCGCCACCTGGGCCGATGCCAGCCTGCTGCAGCAGCTGACCGGATACCGCCCGCAAACCGACGTGCGCGACGGCATCGCCCACTTTGTCGCCTGGTTCCGCGACTATTACCGCAAGTAGCCGCGACCGTCAGACGATGTCGTGATCGGGGCGCAGCGGAATATCATCCGCAGACGAAATCGTGTGCCGTTCGATCATCCGGTGCACACGGGGCGCCGTCGCCCCGCGGTGCAGCGCATAAAGCCGCTCGGACACCTCGATATCGGCCTTGGTCCGGCGCTGGTTGTGGCGCAGGTATTCGTCCCATGTGGCAACGTGGTAGCTTTCGCTCCAGATTTCAGGCTGTTCCAGATCGCGCAGCAAGGCCCAGTTGCGCGCCCCGTCCCGGCGCCGGATCTGGCGGCGTTCCGCCATCAGGCGCAGAAATTCGGGTACATCGTGCTTGTCGATCACGAAATCGACCATGACCATGATCGGCCCCGACCGACCGCGCAGGTCCAGCCGCAACATCGGCTCGCGGAAACGGTTGGCCGGGTCCAGGTCAAGCGTGCCGAAATCCGGGATCGCGACAAGGAACCCCACAACCGCGCCAAACAGCAAAACCCCGGCGGCGGTCATCAACGCGGCCTCGACCCCCGCCGAGGTGGCGACCGCGCCCCAGATCCAGCTGCCCGCCGCCATGCCGCCAAAGGTCGCCGTCTGATACAGCGACAGCGCCCGGCCCACCACCCAGCGCGGCGTGTTAAGCTGAACCGACACGTTGAACAGCGACAGCGCCATCACCCAGGCCGCACCCGCCGGCAGCATTGCCAGCCCCGACAGCCAGACACTGCGGCTTTGCGCCAGCACCACCGCGGCGGCGGCAAACAGGGCAAAGGCGATCTGCACGATGCGTTCATTGTCATACCGCTCACGCAGGCGCGGGTTCAGGAAGGCCCCGCCGATCGCGCCCAGGCCAAAGGCCCCCAGCATCGTCCCGAAGGTGAATGACCCGCCCCCCACCAGATCGCGCGCGATCAGCGGCAAAAGCGCCTGCACCGCGACCGCCGACAGACCGAACAGCGCGCCGCGCGCCATCACCCGCACCAGATTGGGCGACAGCGCAACATAGCGCAGGCCCGCGCCGATCGCGGGCAGGAAGGGTTCCGGCGTGGTGGTGCGCGGACGCAGCTGCGGGCGCCAGCGGATCAGCGCCGCCAGCAGCGGCAGATAGCTGAGCGCATTGACCGCGAAGGCCGCCGCCGCGCCAAAGACCGCCACGATGATCCCGCCCGCCGCCGGCCCCACGCTGCGCATCAGATTGAACCCGACCGAACCCAGCGTCACCGCCGCCGGAATTTCCGCCCGCGGCACCAGATCGCCGACCGAGGCCTGCCACGACGGGTTGTTCAACGCCGTGCCCAGCCCGATCAGGAAGGTGAATCCCAGCAGCACCCAGGGCGTCAGCCCGCCAAAGGCCGTGACCGCCACCAGCCCCACCGAGGCCACCGCCATCAGCGCCTGCGCCGTCAGCATGATACGCCGCCGGTCCATGTTGTCGGCCAGCGCCCCCGCCGCCAGTGCGAACAGCATGATCGGCAGGGTGTTGGATGCCTGCACCAGTGCGATCAGCGTGGGCGAACTGGTCAGCGTGGTCATCGCCCAGGCCGCGCCCACCGCCTGAACCAGACCCCCGAAATTGGAAAACAGCGTCGCCGACCAGAGCATCCGGAAGGCGCCATGCCGAAACGGCGCGAAGGGAGAGGCGCGTTCGCTCACGCCGGGGGTCCTGATCCTGTTTCCTGGGGCGAGCTTACGCAAGCCCGCCCCGGTCTGCAACCGGGCCGATCAGCGGCCCTGTTTCTGTTCCTCGGCCACCAGCGCCGTCAGACGGAAGAAGCCGTGCACCATCTTGGTAAAAGGCAGCAGCAGAAAGAACGCCAGAACCGCCCCCAGATGCAGCGCCAGCAGCGGCGCCACCGCGCCCGTCCCCGTCGCCGCATAAAGCGCCAGCCCCGAGGCCCCGACAAAGCCCAGCAACCCGACAAAGGCCATCTCGCCGCCCCAGACGCGCACCGCGCCCAGTTTCGGGTCCGCCCTGGTCTTGAGCCAGCCCAGACCCACCGTGCCGATCACCAGCAGAATACCGCCCGGAACGCCCAGCAGTTTGGGCAGGCTGAACAGCGAATAGGGCGCGGGCATATCCAGCAGATAATGCATCAGCGTGGCAACCGATGTCGCGGCAAAGCACAGCAGGAAGCCATACAGCACCGCCTGGTGCAGATGCCGGCGTGCCACGGAATAGCGATCCTCGTGTTCAAAGTTGCAACCCTGGCCCTGCCCGCCGCTCAGGTCGCGCAGCACCGCGGCCTGTTTCACAGCCCCGATCAGATGGCGCAGGCGGAACGGCCCCGCCGCGACCTCGGCCCAATAACGGCGCAGACCGATCGCCACGCCCAGCAGCGGCACAAGGAAGGCGGGCGCAAAGATCGCCACCATCGCATTATGCGCCAGATGGGCATAGAACCCCTCGCCGCCCTCGGGGCGCAGCGCGGCCAGCGCGGCAAACAGCGCGGCAAAGCCCAGCACCAGCACCACCGCGATCTTGACCCCGCTGTCGTGAAACGCCCGCGCCAGCGGCTGCGGCCAGACCAGACGTTCCCAGCTGTCCTGGCGCACCTCGGCCAGGGCCGCGGGCAGGTTCAGCGCGAATTCATGCGGGGGGGTGTATTGGCAGGAATAATAACACCCCCGGCAATTGTGGCACAGGTTCGCCAGATGGGTGATGTCGCCATCGGCAAAGGCCTTCTGCCGCGTCATCGCGGGAAAGACCGAACAGAACCCCTCGCAATAGCGGCAGGCGTTGCAGATCTCGATCTGCCGGCGGGCTTCCTGGATGAGGTTTGGGGTATCAAGCGACATGGGCGGCAGCCTCCCGGCCTGCGATGCGTCCGAAAACGGTTCCGATGGTCATGCCGAAACCGGCAAGATAGCCTTGGCCAAGGATCGACCCGGCCATGATTTCCCCCGCGGCCCAGACATTGGCCAGCGGGCCGCGCGCGGTATGCACGCGCGCATCTTCCGACACCTTCAGCCCCAGATAGGTAAAGGTCACGCCGGGACGCAGCTGATAGCCGTAATAGGGCGGCGTATCGAGCGGGCGGGCCCAGTTGGTTTTCGCGGGCGTGACCCCTTCGGTCGCCAGCCCGTCCAGTTCGGTCGGGTGGAAGGTGCCGGGGCGACAGGCCGCGTTGAACGCGGCCACGGTGCGGGCCAGCTTTTCCCCGTCAAGTCCCATCTGGTCGCCCAGATCCTTGATCGTGTCGGCCTTGTTGGGCGAAAAGACCGAGGGCATGAACAGATCATAGGATTTCGCGTCGATGATTGCATAGCCCACCTGATCGGGCTGGCCCGCGACCAGACGGCCCCAGATCGCGTAACGCTTGGGCCAGACATCCTCGCCCTCGTCATAGAACCGGTCGCCGTCGCGGTTGACCACGATGGAAAACGGCACGCAATCCAGCCGCGTGACGATGCCGCCATCGTATTTCGGCGCCCGCCCGTCGATCGCCACCGCATGGCACTGCGTCGGGTCGCCCACGGAATCGCTGCCCTGATCCAGCATGTCTTTCAGAACCACGCCCATGTTGTAGGGCGTGCCCCGGATCAGGAAATTCGCCGCCGCCGGTCCCCAGGCCCGCGTCAGCCATTCGATATCCGACTGGAACCCGCCCGAGGCCAGCACCACCGCGCGCCCCGGCACCGTCTGCACCGGCCCGCCTGCGATGGACACCTCGACATGGGTGAAGCGATCGCCCTCAAGCCCGATATGGCTGACCTGCGCCTCATAGACCACGGTGATGCCCAGATCCTCGGCCGTGTTGTAATAAGCGTTCACCAGCGCCTTGCCGCCGCCCAGAAAGAAGGCGTTGGTGCGCGACAGGCTCAGCGTGCCCGAAAGCGAGGGTTGAAAACGCACGCCATGCGCTTCCATCCAGGGCAGGCATTCTTCGGAATTGCGGATGGTCATGCGGGCCAGCGCCTCATCGGTCTTGCCCTTGGTCACCAGAATCAGGTCGTGGAAGTATTCCTCTTCCTCATAGCTGCCGGTCAGCACCGAAACCGGCCCGCGATGCATGCAGCGGAAGTTGCGCGTGTGGCGGCTGTTGCCGCCGCGATAGGTTTTGGGCGCGCCTTCAAGGATCAGCACCCGCGCGCCCGCTTCGGCGGCGGTGATCGCGGCGCACAGGGCCGCGTTGCCGCCCCCCACGACGATCACATCCCAGGGGCCCGTCAGGGGTGGTGTTGCGGTTTCTGGCATGTCTTGCTCCGGTGGTGGCTGGGTGGTCGGTTCGGTGGGCGGGATGGACTCATGGTTCATGCGGCGGTCGGTCACGGCCGCGCAGCGCACGCAGGCGGGCGCCCTGGGCCGCCTCGATATGGCTGCGCATCTCGGTCTCGGCGCGGGCGCCATCGCGGGCCTCCAGCGCGTCCAGGATGCGGGCATGTTCCAGCGCGGCCTGTTCGGCACGCTGCGGCTCAACCAAAGTTGTCGGCCCCAGGATAAGCAGCGTCTTCTGAATCGCATTGGTGGCCTTGACCAGAAACCGGTTCTTTGCTGCGTCCAGCAGCGTCAGGTGAAACTGGCGGTTCAGTTCATAGGCGTGCCGGCCATGCCCGGCGCGCGCCATTTCCCCATTCAGGGCCCGCAGTTCGGCCAGTTCGACATCAGATGCCGCCCGCGCCGCGAAGCGCGCCGCCGTACCTTCCAGCACCGCGCGCATTTCATACAGTTCCATGATCTCGGGGTAATCAAGGCTGCGCACCGTGGCCCCCTGACGGGGCAGATGCACCACCAGCCCGTCGCTTTCCAGCTGACGAATCGCCTCGCGCACGGGGGTTCGGGAAATGCCCAAGCGTTCGGCCAGCTCAATCTCGCGCAGGCGCGCACCGGGGGGCAGATCGCCGCGGCGAATCTCTTCCAGAAGGCGGCGATAGGCGCCCTGCCCTTGCGGCCCGTCAGAGTCGATTTCATCGGTGGTCATGCGCAAAGGCCCTTGAGGATTGCTGCCGGATGTATACAGTTGGATACACAACCCGTCAACCGCCCGAAACCCGAGATCCCGATGCACTTCATCACCCGCCGCCGCATGACCACGCTGATCCTTGCACTGGCGGGGGCGGTGCTGTTCCAGTTCCTCGATCTGCCGTTGCCCTTCCTGTTCGGGCCGATGGCGGCCTGCCTGATCGCGGCCCTGGCGGGAATGCGGCTGCAGGGCATGGGGCCGGTGTCGGCTGCGGCCCGCACGGTTCTGGGTGTGGCGGTGGGTGCGTCGATCACACCTGCGCTGATCGGCCAGCTGCCGGCCATGGCGCTGTCGCTGGCCTTGATCCCGGCCTACATCCTGCTGATCGCGCTGGTGGGCGTGCCCTTCTTCCGCCGGATGGGCTTTGACGCGACCACCGCCTATTACGCCGCGATGCCCGGCGGGCTGCAGGACATGGTCGTCTTCGGGCAAGAGGCGGGGGGCGATGTGCGCGCGCTGTCGCTGATCCATGCAACCCGGATCCTGATCCTGGTCACGCTGGCGCCGATTGTCCTGACAACTTTATACGGGGTCGCCCTGACCAACCCGGTCGGTCTGCCGGTATCAGAGATCCCGCTGCGGGAACTGGCACTGATGGTCGGCGCGGCGATCATTGGCTGGAAGGGCGGCGAACGGATCGGCCTGTTCGGCGCGGCGATCCTGGGCCCGATGGTGGTGACCGCGGCGCTAAGCCTTGGCGGCCTGATCCACATGCGCCCGCCAAAAGAGGCGATCCTGATCGCGCAGCTGTTCATCGGCATGGGGATCGGGGTGCATTACGTCGGCGTCACGCTGCGCGACCTGCGCGACATCGTGGCCAAGGGCGTGGCTTTCGTGATCCTGCTGGCGGTTCTGGCCGCGATCTTCACCGAACTTGTGGTGCTGAGCGGCCTGTCGAAACCTGTCGAGGGCTTCCTGGCCTTTGCACCCGGGGGTCAGGCGGAAATGACGGTTCTGGCGATCGTGGCGGGGGCGGATCTTGGCTATGTCGTCGCCCATCACCTGACGCGCATCGTGCTGGTGATCCTTGGCGCCCCGATCGCGGCGCGCCTGCTGCGCCGGGGGGACAAGCGCCCCGACTGACGGACGCCGCGCATGTCAGCCCGGCTGCACCGGTGCCAGGGCCAGAAGATAGATCAAAAGCCCGATCACAAACCAGCGCTGTTCGCCCGGCAGGCTGAACCACAATGTCTGCAGAACGGCGCAAGGCCAGCGCAACGCCCACCCCGCAGCACTGCCCCGAAGGCAGAGACGCGCATAAGGCGCCAGCGACCGCCCGTCACTTGGCACAATATCAGGAAACAATTCTGATTTCCGGCGCGTATTGTTCATCTTTGTTTTTATTTCAATGCGTTATATCTTTTGAACATAGGTCTACACCTGTCATTTTGATACTTGTCTTTTCGTGCAGGTCGGTGTCGCATCGCCCATGTCTTTCCACCCGCCGCGCGCTGAGGCATGATCGGCGGGCCCATACCAGCGGCAAGGATCGGGGGCGTGATACGGGATCTGTTTTTCCAGCTTGGCGTGGCGCTTGCCATCGGGCTTCTGGTCGGGCTGGAACGCGGCTGGCGTGAACGTGAAGAACCTGCCGGCAGCCGCACCGCAGGCCTGCGCACTTTCGGCATCTTCGGCCTTCTGGGCGGCATCTTCGCGGCCCTTGCCGCCGAAATGAACGCGCCCCTTGTCTTTGCCGCGGGCTTTCTGGGCGTGGCCGCGCTGTTCGGCCTGTTTCAGCTGCAAGAGGCCCGCCACGACGGAAACTTCAGCGTCACCGGGGTGATGGCGGGCCTGGGGGTCTTTGGTCTGGGCGCGCTGGCGGTCAGCGGCGATTACCGCGTCACCGCCGCCGGGGGCGCCGCGCTGGCCGCGATCCTTGGCAGCCGTGAAATGCTGCACGCCGCCCTGCGCCGGCTAAGCTGGGTTGAACTGCGCTCGGCCCTGGTGCTGGCGGTGATGACCACAATCGTCCTGCCGATCCTGCCCAACCGGGCGGTCGACCCCTGGGGTGGGCTGAACCCCTGGGAAATCTGGTTCTTCACGGTGCTGATCGCAACGATTTCCTATGCCGGCTATATCGCCGTGCGGGTGCTGGGCGCGACACGGGGCTTTCTGCTCAGCGCGCTGGCGGGGGCGCTGGCCTCATCGACCGCGGTCACCGTGGCGTTGGCACGCATGGCAAAGGACACAACCCAGGCCCGTCCGCTGGCAGGGGCGGCGGCCTTGGCGGGCATGGTCTCCATCCTGCGCGTGATCGGCGTGGCCGCGCTTCTGCGCCCCGAAATCCTGCCCCGGATCGCGGCACCCACCCTGTGCGCCGCCGCCGTTCTGGGCGCGGCAGGTCTGGCCATGCTGCTGCGCGGCACCGGCGCGGGTACGCCGCCCGAAACCCCGCGCAACCCATTTGAACTGCGCGCGCTTCTGGTCTTTGCGGCGTTGTTCGCGCTGGTCTCGACGGCCAGCGCCGGGCTGGTGGCCCGGTTCGGCGCCACCAGCCTTGCCGCGACATCTGCCCTGTCGGGCCTGTTCGATGTCGATGTCGCCGTGCTCAGCGCGTTGCGCATCACCAGCCCCACGGTCGGCCTGCCGATCATCGGCACCGGGATTCTGGTGGCTCTGGCCGGCAATGCGCTGGGGCGCATCGTCCTGTCGGCCTTGGCCGGGCCCGTCCGCTTCTGGCTGCCGCTGCTGGCCAGCACGCTGGCCGCGGCGGTAACGGGCGCGGCGGTCTTTGCGCTGTCGGACCTGGGATAACCCCTATTCCGCCGCCGGGATCAGCGCGCCTTCCGCCGCCGCGACGATGCCCGCGGCATTGGCCTCATCGGTGTCGATATGCATTTCGGTGAAAGCATCGGGCTGGATGCGAACGATGGTGCGCGCATAAGACACCCCGCGCCCGGTGCCGGTAACGCGCACCTCAACCTCTTGCCCGTCCGCGACACCCCAGCGCCGCGCATCCGCCGGGTTCATGTGGATATGGCGCGCCGCGATGATCAGCCCGTCGGTTTCCACCGTACCGGCAGGCCCGATCAGCCGCACCTTCGGCGTACCCTCCAGGTCGCCCGACAACCGCACCGGCGCCTGCACCCCCAACGCGAAAGTATCGGTGCGCGACACCTCGACCTGCGTGCGCCCGCGCGTGGGCCCCAGAATACGCACATGGTCAAAGCCGCCGCGCGGCCCCTCGACCCGCACCTTCTCCAGGGCGGCAAAATTCCCCGGCTGACGCAGGTCGAATTCCGGGGTCAGCGTCGCCCCCGGCCCGAACAACGCCTCGACATCGGCCTGGCACAGATGAACATGGCGCGCCGAAACCGCGACCGGCAGTGCCAGCGCGGGGCGGGCGGGCGCGGCCAGCGTGGCGGCCGTTTCCCGCGCGATCTGCAGTTGCTCGGCCGTCTCGGTCACGATCACCCGCACCCGCCCGCCCCAGGCCTGCAGCTCGGGCGCGGCGCGGTCGGCCAGACCGACATGCTGGTTGCGGTCATGATCCAGCGTAACCCCCATGAATTCCAGCCCGTCGCAGATCCGCCTGCGCATCGAGGCCGAATTCTCGCCAACACCGCCGGTAAAGACCAAGGCATCCAGCCCCCCCATCGCCGCCGCATAGGCCCCGATGTATTTGCGGGCACGATAGGCATAGATCTCGATTGCAAGCTGCGCGGCATGGTCACCCTCGGCGGCGCGATGTTCCACATCACGCATGTCCGAACTGCCGGTCAGCGCCTTCAGCCCGCTGTCCTTGTACAATGCCGACTCTATCTCGGGGATCGACAGGCCAAGCTCGCGGTGCAGATAGCCGAAGGCGCCGGGATCGATGTCCCCCGAACGCGTGCCCATCACCAGCCCCTCCAGCGGCGTCAGCCCCATGGAACTGTCCATGCTGCGACCGCGATTGATCGCGCAGACCGAGGCACCGTTCCCCAGATGACAGGAAATGATTTGCAACCTGTCGATCGGCTGGCCGATCACCTGCGCGGCGCGCAACGCAACATATTTGTGCGACGTGCCGTGAAAGCCAAACCGCCGCAGTCCCGCGCCCCGCCAGGCCTCGGGCACCGCGTAGGTGGTCACGAAGGGCGGATTGGTCAGATGGAACGACGTGTCGAACACCGCCACCTGCGCCAGACCGGGCCAGGTCGCGCGCGCCAGCCGCACCGCCTGCAGGTTGGCGGGATTGTGCAGGGGCGCAAGCGGCACAAGCGCATCCAGCGCCTGCAGCACGGTGTCATCAATCGCCACCGGCCCGGCATATTGCGGCCCCCCATGCGCCACCCGATGCCCGACCGCATCGATCCCATCCAGCCCCAGATCCGCCAGCAGGCCCGGCACCGCGGCGATCGCCGCGGCGATATCGCGCAACGGCAGGGTGCGTTCGCTGCGCCCCTCGGCCGAACGCAGGCTCAGGCTGCAGCCCTCGGGCGAAAACCTCTCGAACGTGCCCCGGACAAGCTCGGCCTCATTGCAGGCCATGTCAAAAAGCGCGAATTTGAGTGTGGAACTGCCTGCGTTGAAAACCAGAATGCGCATCAAGACCTCCTGTCGCTGCCCCCAATATGCGTAACCCGCATCACAAAGGGTAGACCCGGCGGCGCGCGGCGGCTTCGGCTTTGGCAAAATATCCTCGGGGGGTGAATTGGCCGAATGGCCAAGAGGGGGGCAGACAGCCCCCCTGGCCCGCCGGGGTGCGCGCCCGGCGATCAGACCAGCGCGACCAGTTCGGCCTGGGGAAACCGCGCCAGCGCGGCGGTGATCGCCGGGCGTTCCATCAGGCACAATGCCGTGGACAACGCATCCGCCAGCGCGGCCCTTGGCGCGGCAACAGACACCAGCGACCATTGCCCCCGCGCGGGCGCTGCGGTCCGCGGATCAAGAATGTGACCCAGCTGCGCGCGCGCATCAAACACGGTGCCCAGCGGGGCCGAACTTGCCAGCGCCCGATCGCGCAGACCCACCCGCCGGGGCAACAACGCCTCGCCCGCGCGCAGGCCCACATCCCATGCCCCCCCATCCGGATGCCCGCCAAGCGCGCGCATCTCGCCCGTGTCGATCAGCACATCCGTCAACCCCTCGCGCGCCAGCAGATCCGCGATACGGTCGGCGACATAGCCCTGCGCGATGCCGTTCAGCGTCAGCGCCATGCCGGGATCCAGCGTGATCGCGGCGGCGTCCAGCCGCACGCGGCCCCAGCCGATCGCCGCGCGCGCAGCCGCCAGCGCCGCCGCATCGGGCGCGCCGCCCTGAGCCTGCGCGCTGGCCCATGCGGCCCAAAGCGGCTGCACGGTCGGGTCGAACAGACCCCCCGTCGCCCGGTGCACCGCGCCGGCAAGGCCAAGGCATTCCAGCAATTCGAAGGGCGGCGCCTGCAGCAGGCCGGTGGCGTTCAGCCGGCTGATCGCCGAATGGGGCCGGTACAGGCTGAAGATCTCCTCCAGCCGCTCAATTTCGGCCAGGGCGGTGGCGGTGATCCTTTCGGCCTGTGGATGGGCCAGCATGATCGAGGCCTGCGCACCAAGCGCCTGGCCCCGCCAGCGATACAGCGGGGCGGCGGCAGCGGGCCTTCCCGCAACGGCGGCGGCGGCGGCGGCAATTGTCAGAAACCTGCGGCGCGTGGTGGTCATGTCAGTCCTGCCTTTCCTGCGACAGTTTGCGAAGCCGCGCGGCGAAATCCGCCTCGGCCCCGCGGGCATCGGTGTCTTCATCGCCGACCGCGACGGGGGCCAGCACCTCGACATCGGGTATATCTGCAAGCTGCAACACCTGCCCGCCGCGTTCGGCGGCAAAGGCGTCGGCATCGGCGGCGCGGGCAAAGGGCACCAGTTCGGGCGCCTCCATCCCCCCCACCGCGTCCGAACCCACGACATAGAACGCCGCAGTGGCGGGAATCCAGTTGTCCGCGCCGGTCATCTGCCAACTGGGGGCCACGGCCATGTCGTTGACAAAGATCGCCGCGATCATATGGCTTTGTTCCGGCATGCGCTGATAGGCGATGGCATCGCGCACCTGGGAAAAAAACAGCGGATGCGGCTGGCCTGTCAGATGCACCTGCGCCTTGGGGCCGGGATGTTCCAGCAGGTGCATCTGGCAATAATGGCCCACGGCTTCCTCGGTCATCGTCACCGGCTGCGGCTGGCTTGCGGTATCCTCGCGGCAGGCGGCCAGCACTAGCATCAGCACGATCAGGGCGGGGTATTTCATGGCGTCACCCTTCGAAAGGCGGCAATGGCCAGCCCCAGCGCCAGCACTGGCCACAACAGGATGGACACCAGCGCCTGCCAGGCGGGGATCGTGTTCGCCGCCCCCGCCAGGCCTGCGGCGGCGGCCGTCGCCTCGGACGCCGACAGGTTGAACAGCCGGAACGCATCCGCCGGATTGGCCAGCAACAGCCAGGGAAAGACCCCGGTGGTAAAGGCGCCGCCACCATCGGCCACGATCGCCGCCAGCAGCCCCAGATCATACAGCACGATCAGCACCAGCCACAGCCCGATCGCCAGCCCCGCCGCCCCCGACGGCCGGCGCGACAGGGCCGAAAGCGCATAGCCCGCGCCCAGGAACGTCGCCCCCAGCAGAACCGAGGACCACATCAGCCGCCACAGCGCCGGCACCCCGTTCAGCGCACGCGGGTCCACCACGGCCGCGGCGATGGCCGCGATGCCATAGCCCACCGCCACCGCCAGCGCGAGGATGCCGACATGCGCGACCAGCTTGCCCAGCAGCACCTCGGCCCGGGCAACCGGATAGGTCAGCAGCAGGGGCAGCGTGCCGCGTTCCACCTCGCCCGCGACCGCGTCGAAAGACATCAGAAGCGCCACCAGCGGCACCAGATAGACCGCCAGCGAGGTCAGGCTTGCCACCGTCACCGACAGCCGGTCGGCGCCAAGTGCGCCCGTCGGCGCCGAACCTGCCGCCGACAGAACCATGGAAAACAGCGCCATCATCACCACCGCGATGGTGACCCAGCGGTTGCGCAGCGCGATACGGAATTCGGTCGCGGCGGTGGCCAGGATGCGGTTCATTGCCCGTCCCTCCGGCTGAAATGGCTGTAAATATCCTCAAGGCTGGGGGGCAGCACCTCAAGATCGGCAACCAGATCGCCCAGGCCGCTGATCCGCGCCAGCGTCGGCAGCTTGGCATCCTGGTCGCAGGCCAGATGCAGCGTGTCGCCCTGCGCCACAGCGCCCGGCAACGCACGCGCCAGCGCGTCACCCTGCCCGGGGCGCGCGATGATCTGCATCGCCACCGGCAGCGCCGCACCGCGCCGCAGGTCAGACAACCGCCCCTCGGCCACCATGACGCCTTTCGACAGGATCACGATGCGATCGGTGCGCGCCTCAACCTCGGTCAGCGCATGGCTGGACAGCAGGATCGAGGCGCCTTCGGCCGCAAGCCCATCCAGCAGCGCGTAAAAATCACGTCTCGACACCGGATCAAGGCCCGAGGTCGGTTCATCCAGCACCAGAAGCGCGGGATGCCCGATCAGCGCCTGGGCCAGGCCCACGCGCTGGCGCATACCCTTGGAATAGGTGCCGATCCGGCGGGTGGCGGCATGCGACAGGCCCACGCGATCCAGCAGACCCATCGCGGCGCCGGCATCCTGCCCCCGCAGGCGCAGGTAGTGGCGGATCTGTTCCAGACCCGTCAGCGCCGGGTGAAAGGCCACGTTTTCCGGCAGATAGGCCACACGGCGGCGCGCCTCGGCACTGCCGGGGGCTGCGCCGGTCACCGCCACCCTGCCACCGTCAAAAGGGATCAGACCCAGGATGATCTTCATCATCGTGGATTTGCCCGCGCCGTTGTGGCCCAGAAGCGCCACCCGTTCGCCGGGGGCCACCGAAAGGCTTACATCCCGCAGCGCCATCACGCCGTCATAGGATTTAGTGAGCTGTGAGAGGGTCAATGTCTGTGTCATCTGTCATACCATTGGCCCAGACGGGCTGGGTGTCGGCTTCGATCCGGGCGATGTCTTGGGGAACCGCAATCTGTATCGGGGCCGTCAAGGGGTGGCTGTCCAGCACACCGCCGGGAAGCGTCGCGGGAAAACTGGCCTGCGACCAGCGGATCAGCTGCACCGCCGGCGCACCCAGCAGCAGCGATGCGGCGGGCTGCGACCACAGGATATGGTCCATCAGGTCATTGGGGCGAAAGGCGCTGTCGGCGATGCCATTGCCGTCCAGGTCAAAGACCGGATGATCCGACCAGTAGTTGCCCCGCCCCTCAAAGCTCCATTCGATATCGCGGGTACCGACATATTTCACCTGCGTCTGGTTGCCGATGAAGGCGTTGCCGGTCAGCACGTTGCGTTCCGACCCGGCGGTGAAGTGGATGCCGATGCCGCAGCCCTCGAAGCGGTTGTCATAGATCAGGTTCTTGTGGGCATTATAGATGAAGGTGCATTTCTCGGCCCCGCCGCGCACCAGATTGCGTGCGACCTCGGCATTGTTGGCATAGTTCAGCATGACCCCGTGGCTGCGGTCGCCCAGGCTCAGGTTGTCTTTCACCACCACCCGGTTCGAAAACATGATCGCAAAGCCCAGGTGGTTGCCGATGCTGACATTGCCCGAGACTTCCGAGTTGTGGGTATACATGTAATGCACCGCGAAGCGCAGGTCGCGGAACAGGTTGCCCCGGTAGGTGCCGTCCTTCGAGGTGTTGGAAAAGATCCCGTCGCGGCCATAGCGGATCGTATTGCCCTCGACCACGGTGCCGGGCGCGTTCCAGATGTAGACGCCGTTGCCGCGTTCGTTCATGCGCGGGTCGCGGGTGCCGGTGATCGTATTGGCGCGAACCACCGCATCAAGGCCCCCGTGAACATCGACGCCATGCATGTTGCCGGTCAGGGTATTGCCCTCGATCAGCGCACGGTCGGCGCCCTTGACGATCTTGATCGCGGAATCCAGCGCCTGGTTGTCGTGGCCCGATCCGGTCACGGTCAGACCGCGGATGGTCACGTCATCGCCGGTGATGGTGATCACCGTGCCCTGCCCCAGCCCGTCGACCACACTGCCCGCGCTGCCCTGCAACGTCAGCGACCGGTCGATGGTGACCGGGCCTTCGAAGCGCCCTTCGGCCAGGATCAGCACATCGCCGGGGATCGCCCCGGCGATGGCCGCTTGCAAGGTGCCCGCCCCCGGCGCCACGCGCCGTCCCTCGGCCGCCACGGCGGGCAGCGCGAGGATCAGGGCAAGGATCAGGGGCAGACAGCGTTTCATGATCACGCGCCTTTCGGTTCCACGAACATCCGGCCGCGCATTTCCATGTGCAGCGCATGGCAGAACCACTGGCAGTAATACCAGAAGACGCCGGGCTGCGCGGCCACGAAGGTCACGGATGAGGTCTGCTGCGGCCCCACCTCCATCGCGACGCCGTGGTTGCCCATGGTGAAGCCATGCGTCAGGTCGTCGATGTCATCCAGATTGGTGACGATCACCGTGACCTCGTCGCCTTCCTTCACGGTAAAGGATTCCAGGCTGAAGTTCGGCGCCTGGCTGGACATGTAGACCCGCACCTTGTTGCCGTCGCGGATCACGGTTTCCTGCCAGTCGTCCAGGTTCACGCCATCGGCCTCGGCCTGGGCGCGGGTTCCGGCCCACATCGGATCCTGACGGTCCCAGGCCGAACGGATATTGGTCATCTTCGAGGCATGCACCGCGATCGCGTCATGGGGTTCGGCAAACGTCGGGCCGTCATGCACCAGCACCATCTTGTCGCCCGAAATGTCGAACAACTGGTCGTTCTCGGGCTTCAGCGGGCCGACGTTCAGGAACCGGTCCTTCGAGAACTTGCACAGCACCACCATCCACTTGCCGTCGGCCTCCAGCGTCTCGCCATGCGAGGTCTTGATGTGGCCCGGCTGGTAATGCACATCGACCTTTTCCAGGATCGGATCGACATTTTCACCCGCATAGGCCTTGACCGCCGCCTCGATGTTCCACTTGACCACCTGGCTGTCCAGGAACAGCGAGGTATAGGCATTGCCCTGCCCGTCAAAGGCGGTGTGCAGCGGCCCAAGACCAAGCTCCGGCTCGGCCACCACGGCAGACCGCGGATCGGCGCCTTCGAAAACCGCATCCAGTTTCGTCACGTCAATGACCGACACGGTGGGTGACAGCTTGCCGCCGATGCACAGGTGCTTCTTGTCGGGCGCCATGTTGCAGCCGTGCGGGTTGTTGGCGATCGGGATGTAACGGGTGAACTGGCTGTTGGCCTCTTTCCGGCCGTCCAGCACGCGCACGCCGTTCAGTTCCTGGCCCTCGCCCGCGGCGACCGCCTTTTCGATCTCGGCGATGTTGAAGACCACGACGTGGTCCATCTCGCTGGCGGTCATGTCGGCCAGCGTCATCCCCATTTCCGAGTTATAAGAGGTCGAGAAGGCCCATTTGCCTTCGTAATCCGCATCGCAATTGTCCAGGTTGCCCGAGACGATCACCTGCCAGGCCACGTCCATCTTGTCGGTATCGACCGCGGTGAAGATGTTCACATAGGTCGAGGGATCGGTCATCGTAGAGCCGTCGTTGACCAACGGCGCCTCATCCTCGCCGTTGCAGAAGATATAGTTCGACCGCGGCCATTTCTGCGGACGCATACCGTGGATGCCCTTGGCGTTCGGGATTTCCAGGATGGCGTCGCATTTCATCACGTCACAGCGTACGCGGGCCACGCGGGTGTTGGCCTTGTCGTTCATGAACAGATACTGCCCGTCATACTTGCCCTCGGTATAGGACATGTGGACGTGGTGCAGGTCGCCGTTGTCATGGATCTTCTTGCCATTGGCGGCCAGATAGGCCTTGGTCTTGTCGCTCATGGTGCGCTGATGGATACGGATTGATTCATCCGTCTGGCCCCAGCCCGTGGCCGAGCAGCGGTTGAACACCGGCACGCGCATCAATTCGCGCATCGAGGGCACGCCCAGAATACGCAGCTCGCCCGTCTGGCCCGAAGACCAGAAGCCGTAATATTCATCCAGCTGGCCCGGTGCCACGTTGAAATCGCCCGCCGCATGGGCCGCACCCGCGCCGGCCAGCGTCGCAGCCCCGCCCAGGGCGGCAGCGCCGCCCCACAGGCCCAGGCGTGACCCGCCCATGGCGCCCGCAAACGCCGCGCCTCCGGCCGTGGCGCCCAGCAGGCCCCGGCGGCTGATCCCTGTCGTCTGTGTCTTGTCAGACATCGGTCTGTCCTCTCATGTTGGGATGGTTCAAAAGTTCGCCCGCGGCCCGCTTGGCACCGCCAAGGTCCGGGGTCCCCACCGCCGCGCGCCGCTTTTCCTTGCGGATCACCACGGGGCATTTCGTTTTCGACTGATACAGCACCTGGCAGTGCATGCAGTTGAGGCATTCGTTGGGGTTGATTTCCCCCGTCGGATGGATCGCCTGGACCATGCATTCATTGGCGCAGGTCTGGCAGGGATTGCCGCAGTCCTTGTAACGCTTGAGCCAGTCGAACATCCGCAACCGTGCCGGGATCGCCAGCGCCGCGCCCAGCGGGCACAGATAGCGGCAGTAGAAGCGTTCCACGAAAAGCCCCGCCATCAGCAGCGCCGCCGCATAGGCCACGAAAGGCCAGGCGCGCATGAACTTCAGCACGATCGCGGTCTTGAAGGGCTCGACCTCGGCCAGATGCTCGGCCTGTTCGATCGAGGCCAGAGAGACCCCGAACAGCCCCAGGAAGATCATGTATTTCAAGGGCCAAAGCCGTTCATGCAGCCCCCAGGGCAGCGTCCATTGCGGAACCCCCAGACGCCGCGCGATGCGGTTCGACAGTTCCTGCAGCGCGCCAAAGGGGCACAGCCAGCCGCAATAGGCGCCCCGCCCCCAGAAGATCAGCGCCGCCGCCACCGCGAACCACAGGATGAAGGTCAGCGGGTCCAGCAGGAAGGCCTGCCAGCTGAAATCCGTGGTCAGCGCGCCGAACAACGCCATCAGGTTCACGACCGACAGCTGCGCATTGGCATACCAGCCCAGAAACACCAGCGTCAAAGTCAGAAAGCCATAGCGGAACCAGGCGGTGGCCCGGTCCGACTTCGTCAGGAAACCCTGGAAGAAGAAGGCCAGCGTCAGCACCACCAGCATCGCGCCCAGACCCGTGATCTCGACGCGCTTGTCGCGCCATATCTTGCGCCAGAGTGCACTTTGCGCGGCGGATTCGTCACGATCGGCAACCGCATCGGCGCCGGTGGCGGCGGGCGCGGCAGCGGGCGGCGGGGTCAGCGTGCGCAGATAGGGTGCGGGCAACTGATAGCCCAGATCAAAGGTGGTGAAGGCCCGTTCGATCGCCGCCACATCGCGCTGCACCAGCAGTTGCAGACGGAACGGCTTGGCCGGGTCAAAGCCCGCATCGGCGGGGATCCTGAACAGGTCAAGCTCGGTGAATTCCGGCGCGCCATCAGCGGCAATGCCCAGCAGCCGGCGATGGCCACGGTCGCGGAACCGAACGGACACATCATCCTGGATCAGCACGATCCGGTCAAAGATGCCGCCACGCACATAGCCCGAGCCCTTGAAGGAATAAAGCCCCCGACCCGCAACCATGATCGCATGTTCGCCCTCGGCCAGCCAGGCCTGCAGATTGGCCTGTTCCGCCTCGCCCAGCAGCGCGCGCCCGATCGCGGGAACCGACACCAGCGCCAGCTGCATCTCGATGAAGGTGGTTTCGGGCGCGGCCTGAACCGGGCGGGCGGCGGCGCGCGGATCATCCAGCAGTTCAAAGGCCGCGTTCACCTGTCCCACATCCAGCGACAGCCGGCGCAGGGTGCCATCGCCTTCCAGCGTGAACCAGTCATCGGCAGCCTGCGCATCGGGGTTGATCTCGACCTGGGGGCCGCTGGCCGGGGTCTGTGCCGCCAGCCCCCCCAGCCCCAGCGCACGCGCCACCCGCAGGCCAGAACGCACGATCGAATCGTCGATCACCATGATCGTGACCGTCGCGCCTGAAATGATGTTCAGCTCATGTGCGGATCCGCCCGATTCCGCCTCGGCCACCAGATCCAGGCCCACATATTCCTCGACCAGCGCCTTGATCTTGCTGTCGGGAATACCAATCAGAACGATCGGTTCGGAATGCTTCACCAGTTGCAGGCCGATCACACGGGCCGCGTCGTCCACCGCCACCATCGTATGGATCGGCTTGCCCGAATAGCCCGTCGTGCCCACGAAATCCGAAGTGATGAAGGCCCAGCCGATCCGGTTTCCGCCCTTCAGGACCGGGGCGACGGGCAAATCCTCACGCAGCGGGCCATAGGCATCGGCACCCTCGACAAGGGTGCCTGCGGGAACCTCGGCCAGAAAGCGCGGCAGATGGGGGGATTGGGCGGCGGCGGGCGCGGCCAGCAGCAGGGCGCAGAACAGGCCCGCGGCAAGGGCCAGCAAGGCCACGGCACGCGCGAAACTGCGGATCGGAAAATGCGGAACTGGCAAGGCATTGGGGGTCATCAATCAGGCTTTCTGCAGTGGGGGCGCACGGGCTTGCGCCAGACGAACGCGGCGCAGGACGGGCGCCTGATGCGATGTGGGGCGCAGGGCCCGACCGAAACCGCGCACCTGCGTCGGATCGTACGATGGCAGTCCAAGCGCCACTGCCCCGGCCTGCATGCAGTCGGGGCAGAAAGTCAGGTCACAATCCTCGGCGGGGCGGGCGGCGCCATCGCGATCGACCAGCACGATCCGGGCACCCATGTCAGAGCAGATCACCATCTCGACCAACTGCGCCCGCGCGGCCCCCGCGCCTTCGGCCATGCCACGGCTGAAGCCGCCCAGGGTAAGGGCAAACACCAGCAGCGCGGTCAGCAAAAGGGGGCAACGCAACAGTTTCATGCCCGCAGCCATAGCGCAGGCGCAAGGACCCCTCCTTGACTTTGGGCAAGTCAACCCGCCGAAACCGCGCACGGATCGCCGCTCAGCCCCCCACATCACACAGCCACATCACACAGCCGCGCGAGGCTGATTGACATTGGTCAATTCAGCATCCAAAACACCGCAATGTTTCAGATGAAGGTTGTTACATGCGCGCCGAAGATCTGCCCGAGGTCCGCCGCTTGCCGCTGTTTCGCGACATGCTGCATTCAAATTTCGAACAGCTTATGCAGGGGTCCTACGCGCAACTGTTTCCGGCAGGGCTGGAACTGATCCGGCAGGGCGATCCGGCCGATTTCCTGCATGTAGTGCTGGAAGGCGCGGTCGAGCTTCATGCCGACTGGGGCGGCAACCGCTGCACCATGGCCGTGGTGCAGCCGGTGGGCACCTTTATCCTGGCCGCCTGCATCAAGGATGCGCCCTATCTGATGTCGGCGCGCACGCTGGAACGGTCGCGCGTGCTGTTGGTGCCTGCCTCGGATTTGCGTGCGATCTTCCGGCGCGATCCGGAATTTGCGGTCTCGACCATCAACGAACTGGCGGGGGCCTATCGCGCGGTGGTGCGCCATGCCAAGGGCCTGAAGCTGCGCAACTCGCGCGAGCGGGTGGCCGCTTATCTGCTGAAACAGTCGCACATGGCGGAAAATGCCGACAGCTTCATACTTGGGGTCGAAAAGCGACTGATCGCTTCATACCTGGGGATGACGCCGGAAAACCTGTCGCGCACCCTGCGCGGGCTGGAAGCCAACGGTGTTGCCCTGCGCGGCCAGCAGGTCACCATCACCGATCGTGCCGCGCTGGCCGCCGTGGCCCCGCCCGATCGCCTGATCGACGGCCCCGATCCAGGCGGCGCAACCGCAGGCGTCAGCCTGCCGCCGCCCACACGGGTCGATCCGCCGCTCTAAGCACAACGGCCCGGCAACACGCGACCGATCACGCCCAGGACAGGGCGGGGTCTTCCTCGGCAAAGTCGCGCAGCCGCGCGACGTCATCGATGCGCACCGCCGATTGCGCCATCGAAACGCCATGCCTGCGCAGGCGACCGAAAGCCCGGCTGAGGCTTTCGGGCTTCAGCCCAAGGCCACCGGCAATCACCTGTTTTTCATAAGGCAATTGCACCAACGTCTCGCCACGTTTCGATTGACTGAGATCAATCAAAAACAACGCCAGACGCTGCGCCCCGTTGCGCACCTTCAGCCGCTCCAGATCATCGGCCAGCGCATCGGCATTATCCGCCGCAACCGCCAGCAAAGCAAAGGCCAGACACGGTTCGGTTGCCGCCGCGGCCCGCATCGCCCCGGCATCAAGCGACAGGACGCGGGCATCGGTCACCGCCTGCGCCGACAGGCTGTGACCCGCCCCGCGCACCACCGCCATTTCATCCAGGCTGCGCAAACGCGGGGCCAGGCGGATGATCGCCTCATTTCCGCAAGGTGCGACGCGATACAGCTTGACCCAGCCCCCCAGCACAAACCGCAGCGCATTCGCCCGTTCCCCCTGCAGGAAAATGGTGGCGCCCCGGTCGTGGTTGCGCAGCTGCGCCGTGCGCGCAAGGCGCGCGATACAGGCGTCAGTCAATTTGGCAAAGGCCGGCACATCGCGTAGCGCGGCAAATGTCTGTTCCGTCATCTTGATCCCCGGCAAGCGAATCTCCCTGACCATTGATTGACATTTCTCAAGTTGATTCAAACATGACATAGATCAAATGAACCCGATTTCAGCGCATGCGTCAGACCCGCCGTAGGCCGCACCACCCTTGACAGCTTGCGTGGCGGGGTCTTTGCTGGTCGGCAATGACAGATCCGTGCCGGTCGCGCTTGCGCGGCACGCTTCACACCAAAGGAATGCGTCCATGACACCCAAGAAAACCTTCCGCGCAACAGGCGTGTTTGCCGCGCTGTTTCTTGGCACGGCGATCGCGGGGGCGGTCATTGCCCCCGCACTTGCGCAAGACACCACTGCGGCGGAAACCGCGACCCCGGATGCCGCAGCGATACGGACGCAGGGCGAGGCGCTGATCTATGGCCTTGGCGATGTCGCGCAGGATGTTCCCGCGGGCCTGTCGCTGCTGGATCAGGCGGCAAGCGCGGGCGATGCCGCGGCCAAGGCCGCGCTCGGCAAGATCCTGCTGGATGGCTATTATACCAAGGCCGATACTGCCAAAGGCACCCGGCTGCTGGAAGAGGCCGCCGCCAACGGAAACGCTGCCGCGCAGCGCACCCTGGGCACTGCGCTTTTGTGGGGCACGGGGCGGGCCGCCGATCCGACGCGCGCGCGAACCCTGCTGGATCAGGCCGCAAGCGCGGGCGATGCCGAGGCCCGGCGCGTGCTGGGTGAACAACTTATCGGCGGCTGGGTGCTGCCCCGTGATGTTTCCGCAGGGCAGGCATTGCTGGAACAGGCCGTCACCGCAGGGGATGCGCAGGCGCAGGTCATCCTGGGCGATCTGCTGCTGCATGGCACCGGCCTGCCCAAGGATGAATCCCGCGCGCTTGACCTGTTCGAACAGGCCGCCGCCGCAGGCAACGGCGCAGGGCTGGAACGCTTCGGCACAACGCTGATGTGGCGCCAGCGCGACCCGGCCGCCGCCGAGGCCTATTTGCGCCGCGCCGGCGAACTGGGCCGCAGCACAGCCTGGGTCACCCTGGCCGAAGGCGCGATGTATGGGTTCCTGGGTGAAGGTTCGCGCCAGAAATTCGACGGCTTCGCCCGGCAGGCCCGCGCCGCCGGCGAAGGCCGGATCGAGGTGCTGGAGGCGCAGCGCCGCACCTGGGGCATCAGCATGGTCGCCAGCGGCCCCGAAACGCTTGCCGGTCTGGAACGGGCCGCCGAGGCCGGCAACAAGGACGCGCTGCTTTATCTGATCGGCCAGGTACGCAACGGCAACCGCTATAACATCCGCAAGGAACCCGACCGCGCCCTGGCCTATCTGGACCGTTTCGCCAGCCTGCTAAGCGCGCCGGAAATCGAACGCCTGCGCTTCTCCATCGACGCCGCCCGGGTGAAGACGATCCCCGCCTATGAAAGGCTGGCCGCGCGCCTTGCAGCCGAGCCAGATCTGATCGCACGCGGATTTGGCCCGGAACTGGCGCGGGCCAATGATAATTTCACGATCTATCTGCTGCAGACACGCCTGCGGACCGAGGGGCGATACAATGGGCCCATTGACGGGCTTGCGACACGGGCGACCTTGCGCGCGCTTTACGCCGCCTGCACACCCCTGATGGGTGCGGCGCGCTGCGGCGATGACATCCTGAAACCCGAGGTGCTGGGCCGTCTGCTGGACCGCTGACAGGCGATTCCCGGCAGACTCAAGACGCCGTGATCTTCGACAACGCCACATAATCATCGAAGATTCTTCGTCCTGCACCGCTTAACTTCGACTTTTCTTGCGCCACAAGCGCAATCTTCGCCCATCTTTGCCAGAACCTTTCCCGTCGATCCGCTACACTTTGATACAGGCCTTTTCGGGGCAATCAGGGGGGATGCGACATGAAGATTGTGGTGCTTGGGGCCGGTGTGATCGGGGTGACCTCGGCCTGGTATCTGGCACGCGCCGGGCATGATGTGACGGTGATAGACCGCCAGCCCGAGACGGCGCTGGAAACCTCTTTCGCCAATGCAGGCGAAATAAGCCCCGGCTATTCCGCGCCCTGGGCCGCGCCGGGCATTCCGCTCAAGGCGATCAGGTGGATGTTCATGGAACACGCCCCGCTGATCGTGCAGCCGCGCCCCGACCCGCAAAAGATCCGCTGGATGATGCAGATGCTGGGCAATTGCACCACCCGCGCCTATGCGGTGAACAAGGCGCGCATGGTGCGTCTGGCGGAATATTCGCGCGATTGCCTGACCGCACTGCGTCAGGAAACGGGCCTGCGCTTTGACGAACGCCAGCAGGGCACGCTGCAACTGTTCCGCACCCAAAAGCAGGTGGACGGCGCGGCCAAGGATATCGAGGTTCTGCGTCAGGGCGGCGTGCCCTTTGAGGTGCTGGATACCGCGGGCTGCCTTGCCGCCGAACCGGGGCTGGCCAATGCGCGCGACAAGATCGTGGGCGGGTTGCGCCTGCCCAGGGATGAAACCGGCGATTGCTTCAAGTTCACCCAGGGCCTGGCCACAAAGGCCCGCGCGCTTGGCGTGCAGTTCCGTCATGGCGTGACGATCCGGCGGCTGAACCTTTCGGGCGGACGGATCCTTTCGGTCAGCACATCCGAAGGCGAGGTCACGGCCGATGCCTTCGTCGTGGCGATGGGCAGCTATTCACCCGCGCAGGTGGCGCCCTTGGGGATGAAATTGCCGGTCTATCCGGTCAAGGGCTATTCGATCACCGTTCCGATCGTGAAGGAGGGCCGCGCACCCCTGTCCACGGTGATGGACGAAACCCACAAGATCGCGATCACCCGGCTGGGCGACCGCATCCGCGTGGGGGGCATGGCCGAAATCGCGGGCTTCGATCTGTCGCTGAAGGACAAGCGCCGCCGCACGCTGGTGCATTCGGTCGAGGATCTGTTCGGCGGTGCGGGCGATCAGTCGCAGGCGACGTTCTGGACCGGGCTGCGCCCGATGACGCCGGATGGAACGCCGGTGGTGGGGGCAACGCCGGTACCGAACCTGTTCCTGAACACCGGGCATGGCACGCTTGGCTGGACCATGGCGGCAGGGTCAGGCCGGGTGCTGGCCGATATCGTTTCGGGCCGCGCGACCGAGATTGAAAGCGCCGATCTGGGCTATGGCCGCTATCAGGCGCGCCGGGGCGGCCGGGCGCCGGGCGTTGGCCGCCTGCAACCCAGCGCGGGCTGACGGACCGGGGCGCAAGGATTCGATTGACTCGCGCCCTGCCACCGCAAACACTTTCCCCATGGCGGCCCCGGGGCCGCACCCACCACGCAAGGGGGGCCGTGCTGCCCGCCAACGCGTCACGGGAAGGGAACGCGCCATGACGGTGGCAAGGGACATCGCCGGATCATCGACCCGCGCGCGCGCAGCCGGCGATGGCTGACCCCGCCACCCCGCTTCGGATTGGCCTGGTGACGGGGCCGGGCTGGCTGCCCCAGGGCTGGCAGGCACTGGTCATCGACCGCATCCTGGCCGATCCGCGCCTGATGCTGGCGGGCAGGATCAGGGGCCGGGCCGATGCCGCCCCCGTCCCCCCCCCGCGCCTTGTTCGCGCCACGATGCGCGCCGAACGCGCGCTAAGCCGTTTCATCACCCCGCACTATCCTGCGGATGCCGCACGGCAAGCTGTCACAGCCCTTGCAGACCTGGGCGCCGATCCCGGGGCGGGCGGGCGGACCGATCTGGCGCTGGCGCTGGACCGCTTTCGCCTTGCCCCCGATCAATTGCCCCTGGCGGGTCTGGGCGAATGGTCACTGGCCGCAGGCGGGGTTGAAGGTACCATCCCCGATTGGCTGCTGCTTGCGCCCGACGCCTGCCACGACGGCGCCATCCCCATTGAAATCCGCGCGCGCAGCGCCAACAGGCCGGACCCGGTGGTTCTGGACCGTGCCGATTTCAACCCCAAGCTGCTGGCCGGGTTGACCGCAGAATTCCTGCGCGAGAAAGCCGCCCTGTTCCTGCTGCGCGCGCTGGCCCATCAGGCACAAGCCCCCGCGCCGATGCCCGCACAAACCGCACCGCCGCTGGCCGCCCCGGCACGGCTGGCGCTGGCCGATTACGCGGCCCGGGTGTCAAAAGGGCTGGCCCGGCGCCTGGATGACCGCCTGCGCGAGGGGCTGCACCGGGGCCGCGCCCACTGGCGCCTGGCGATTGGCACGGGCGACGCGCTGGGGCTTGACCCGGCCCGCGCGACCAACCTGCCGCGGCACCACTTTTCAATGGCCGATCCGTTCCTGTTCGACCACGCGGGCACCCTGCATCTGTTCTATGAGGCGCAGGACCGCACCAATGGCCGCGGCTGGATCGAGGTCGCACGCCTGGATGACAACCGCCTTGTGCCGCTTGGCCCCGCGCTGCGGTGCGACTATCACCTGTCCTTTCCGCAGGTCTTTGCGACGGGCGGCGCGATCTACATGCTGCCAGAAACCCAGGGCAACCGCAGGCTTGAAATCTGGCGCGCCACCGATTTCCCCCTGCGCTGGACCCTGCATGCCACCGCGTTTCAGGACCAGTATCTGGCCGATTCCACGCTTTTCCTGCATGCCGGGCAATGGTGGCTGTTCACCAACCTGTCCGATCATGCGCTGTTTCAGGAACATTCCAGCAGCCTGCATCTGTTCGCCGTGGACGGCCCCGATCTGCGCCGGATCGTTCCGCATCCGCTGAACCCGGTGGTGATGGACAGCCGGATCGCGCGCAACGCCGGATCGGTCATCGTGCAGGATGGCCGGCTTTTGCGCCCCTCTCAGGTCAATGCGCACGGGATCTATGGCTATGGCCTGAACCTGATGGAGATCGAGCGGCTGGACCTTAAGGGCTATCGCGAAAGGCTGGTGCGTCGCTTCACCCCCGCCGACCGCCCCGGTGCCGGGGGCCTGCACCACCTGTCGGTGGCGGGTGGACGGCAGGTGTTCGACTGGTTCAGCCCATGAAACGGGCAGGCGTGCTGATCAGCCTGTGGCTGCTGGCAGGCCCGGCCCTGGCACAGGAAGCGCCCTTCCGGCTGGGCGTGCAAACGCATTTCGAACAGGGCTGGTCGCCCGCGCTGATCGACCGGGCGGCGGATCTGGGCGCGCGGCTTTTGCGCGACGAAATCGCCTGGGCCGATGCCGAAACCGCGCCCGGCCAGTATGATTTCGCCCGCGCGGACGTCTACATGCAGGCCATCGCGGCACGCGGCCTTCAGGTGCAGATCGTGACACTGGATGGTCACCCCGCCCATGACAGGGGCCAGACACCCCATACCGCCGCGGGCCGCGCCGCCTATGCCGATTTCCTGGCCGCGATGCTGGCGCGCTATTCCGGCACGATCCATCAGCTGGAACTGGGGAATGAGGTCAATTCCCGCGAATTTCTGCATGGCCCCTTTGCCGCCGACCCCGCCCGCGCCTTTGCCCGCATGGCGGGCACGCTGGCCGCCCGGCTGGGCCCCGCCGCCGACCGCCCGCCAATCGTATGCACCGGGGTCAACACGCTGGCGCTTGGCTTTCTGCGTGACACCTTTCGTCACGGCACGCTGGACCATTGCGATGCGATCTCGGTCCATCCCTACCGTGAACACCCTGAAACGCTGGATCTGGAACTGGCCCGGCTGCGCGCGCTGATGCACGAGATGGGTGGTGAGAAGCCGGTCGTCGTCACCGAATTCGGCAAGTGGGTCGAAGACCCTGCGCAATCGCCGGCCCATATGCTGAAAATGGTGGCGATCATGGGCGCGGCGG
The DNA here is from genome assembly GCF_046507575.1 of Pontitalea aquivivens. Classification (NCBI taxonomy): domain Bacteria; kingdom Pseudomonadati; phylum Pseudomonadota; class Alphaproteobacteria; order Rhodobacterales; family Paracoccaceae; genus Pontitalea; species Pontitalea aquivivens. Next base: position 61,364 of record NZ_JBKFEY010000013.1, read on the forward strand.
GGGTGCAGGATGCCTATTGGTATGCGCTGATGGATGAACCCTGGTGGCCGAACATGGGCCTGCTGGCGACCGACGGCCAGGAAAAGCCCGCCGCCGCCGCCTTTCGCCTGCTGCAGGACCGGCTTTTGCCGCTGGGCCGGCCGCAAGGTCGCAGCACCACCCGAACCGCGCGCATCTATGAATTCGGCACCGGGGGGCGGGCCTTCGTGGTCTGGGGCGCGGGCGGGGTGCTGCGGGTCGGCGGCCCTGCGGAATTTCTGGACGCCACGGGCCAGCCCGTGCCACGCCCCGACCGTCTGGGCGATGATCCGGTCGTGGTGCTGGGCACGGGGCTTGACCTGCGCGTTGACCAGACCCCGCCCGTCGCCGATGCGATGTATCAGTTCGGCACCCCGCCCTGGTCCTATTTCGCACGCCGGCCCGGTCTGGGCCTGACGCCGCTGGAAATCATCGACGGGCAATGGGGGTCCTATCGCGGGGCGCCGGACCTTGATCCGCTGCGGATCACCGATGACTGGATCACCACCGCCCGCTTTACCGATGGCCCCTTTCACGCCGTCGAACGCTTTACCGCCACCGATGCCGGACACCATCGCGTGACCGCACAATGGCAAGCCGCCCCGGGGGCCGAGCCGTCGCGGATCGAAATCCGCCACAACGGCGCCCTGGTGGCGCAGGGCCAGACCGGCCCCCACCCCTTTGCCGTCACCGCGCTGGACCTGACCCTGGCCGCCGGCGACCGGCTGGAGTTTGAGGCCGCCCCCGCAGGCCCGAACGGCGACGGCGCCCTGCGCCGCCGGATAAGGATTGTGGGGCCCCTGCCCTGACGCGCCCCGTCAGACTGCGGTCCTGCGCGCCCCGCCCCGGAACGCGCGCAGCGACGGTCGGGCCGGGCCGGGATCATCGGCGCCCCTGGCATCGGCATGGGCGGCCAGATCGCGGATCGTGGGATGGCGCAGCAGGTCGCGCGCCTCAAGGTTCAGGCCCGCTTCGATCATCCGCGCCGCGATGCGGAACACCGTCAGCGAATCCGCGCCAAGGACATAAAGCGTATCGGTGGTGCTGATTTCATCCAGGCCCAGAACCTCTTGCCAGATCGCGGCCAGCGCCTGTTCGGTGGGGGTTGCCGCCGGGCTGCGCAACGGCGTGACAACGGCCTGCGCCTCGGGGGCGGGCAGGGCCTTGCGGTCCAGCTTGCCATTGGCCGTCCTTGGCAGATCGCTCAGGCTGACCCAGGCGGTGGGCACCATATAGCCGGGCAGCCGCGCGGCCAGAACCGGCGCGGGATCGACCGGGCCGGGATCGACCGGGCCGGCATGGGCGCGGTCGCGCACCAGATAGCCGACCAGCTGTTCGCCGCCCTGGGGCGCAGGGCGCAAGGCCACCGCCGCCGCCGCGATTCCGTCGATGGCGCGCAAGGCGGCCTCAACCTCGCCCAGTTCGATGCGGAAACCGCGCAGCTTGATCTGCCCGTCCTGCCTGCCCAGAAGCTCGACCCGCCCGTCCGCCAGCCGCCGTGCCAGATCGCCGCTGCGATACAACCGCCGCGCACGGCCATTGACCACCACATCGCGGAAGGCCTCGGCGGTCAGGTCGGGGCGGTCGAAATACCCCCCCGCCAGACCCGCGCCGCCGATGTTCAGCTCACCCACCGCGCCCGGGGGGACCAGTTCATCCATCGGCCCCAGCACATGCAATTCGGTATTGGCGATCGGATGGCCGATGCTGATGCGCCCGTCCGGGGCGACCCGGTCCACCGCCGACCAGATCGTGGTTTCGGTGGGGCCATACAGGTTCCACAGCGCCCCGCCCCCGGCCAGCAGCCGCCGTGCCAGATCGGCGGGCAGCGGTTCGCCCCCGCACCACATGGTCAGCCCCGGCTGCGGGGCCAGCCCCGCCTCAAGCAGCATCATCCACAGCGTGGGCGTAGCCTGCATATGGGTGATGTCGCCCTGCGCCAGCCGCGCGACCAGACGAAAGCCGTCCAGCACATCCTCGGCCGGGGCGATCACCACCCTGGCCCCACACAAAAGCGGGCCGAACAGTTCCAGCGCGGCGATGTCAAAGCTGGTGGTGGTGACCGCAAGCATCACATCATCGCGGGCAAGGCCCGGTTCGCGCAGCATGGATTGCAACAGGTTCACCACCGCACGGTGGCCGATCTCTACCCCCTTGGGCACGCCGGTGGAACCCGAGGTGAAGATGACATAGGCTGTGGCCGCCGCATCACCGGCCACGGGTGCCGGCCGCGCATCCATGGGCAGATCGGCCAGCGCGACACAGGGCCGGCCCGCCGCATGTTCGGGCGCGTCCGTTCCATCATGGATCACCGCATCCGCCCGTGCCGCACCGATAACCGCCACCAGCCGGGCAGGCGGCTGCAGCGGGTCCAGCGGCACATAGGCATGGCCCGCCTTCAGCACCCCCAGCATCGCCGCGACGCAATCCGCCCCCCGCGCGACCGAAACCGCCACCCGGCCGCCGGGCGCGGGCAACAGCCGCTGCACCGCCGCCGCCACCGCATCGGCGCGTGCCATCAGATCGGCATAGCGCATCCGTCCGGCCGCATCCTCGATCGCGATGCGGTCGGGCATTGCGCGCGCCGCCGCCTCGATCAGACCATGCAGCGTGCCATCGGGGATCGGCGCCGCGGTGGCATTCAGCCCCTCGGCCAGCCAGTCACTCTCGGCCGGGCGCAGCAACGGGATGGTGCCAACGGGGCGGTCGGCATCGGCCGCCATCCCGGCCAGCAGGGTTTCCAGATGACCCAGCCAGCGCAGGACCGTAGCCCCATCATACAGATCAGAATTGTAATCCACATCGACGCGCAGCCCGTCGCGGCGTTCGACCACGTTGAAGAACAGGTCAAAATTCACCGCCGCCTTGGGGTTTGCATGGGTGGATATCCGCAGCCCGCCCATCGTCATGCCCTCGGCCAGCTTTTCCAGATTGAACTGCACTTCGGTCAGCGGCAACCGGCCCAGCGAGCGTTCGATTCCCAGTTCGCGCACCAGTGTGCCATAGGTGCAATCCTGATGGTCAAACGCAGCCATCACCACATCGCGCACCCGGACCAGATGCTGCGCCATCGGCGCGCGGCGATCGATCGGCGCGCGGATCGGCAGGAAATTCACGCAATGCCCGACCAGATCGGGGTTTGGCAGCAAAGCCTGTCCGCCTGTTGGAACCCCAAGAACCACGTCATCCGACCCGCCAAGACGCGCAATCACGGTCTGAACGGCTGCAAACAGCGTTGCAAACAGGGTGCAGCCATTTTTGGCACCCACCTTGCGCGCGCCACGCATCACGTCTTCGGGGATATGCGCGGTCACCGTGGCCCCGGCATAGGATCTGACCGCGCCACGGGGCCGGTCGGTCGGCAGGGCGGGCAGATCAGGCAGGTCTGCATAGACCTGACGCCAATGCGCGATCGTTTCCGCACGCGGGCGGGTCGATGCACTGGCCGCGGCATGGGCCGCAAATGACGGCGCCGGTGGCAGGTCGGCTGCGGGGCCACCCGTCTCCTGGGTGTAAAGCGCCGCCAGATCGGTGAACAACACGTTATAGGACCAGCCATCGCAGACGATGTGATGCGCGGTCACCACCAGCACATGATCGCGTGGTCCGCGCCGTACCAGCATCATCCGCAGCGGCGGGCCTTCCACCAGATCGATGGGTGTGGCCGCGTCCTCGGCCAGCAGCGCGCGCAAGGCTTCCTGCGGATCTGGCGCACCGCTCAGGTCATGCAGGGGCAACGCGGGGATGAACGGATCAAGGATGTCAAAGGTTGCGCCCGTGCGGGCAAAGCGTTGGCGCAGACCGTCGTGGCGCGCGATCACGCGGGCAAGCGCACGTTCCAGCGCCGCAATGTCCAGATCGCCCTGCAACACCAGCGAGGCGCTTTCGTTGAAACTGCAGGACGCCTGATCCGACAGCTGGCTGGTCATCCAGATCTCACGCTGTGCCTCGGTCAGGGGGATGTCGTGACGGGGCGCCACGGGCACAGCAAAGGGGGTGGACACCACCGCCCCGTCGCCCTGATCGGCCAGAATGCCCACCGTGCGCAATTCATCCAGCGATTGGGCAAAGGCCTCGGCGCAGGCGCGGAAATCGGCCTCGGAATGGGCGGTCGTGCCCATCCCGGCATAGCCCACCTGCACATGTATCCCTTTCATCCGCATCAGCGGAAAGATCAGCGTGGCATTGGGGTCCAGATTGGTCAGGTTCATGATGAACCAGCTGGAATAGCCCTCGACCGCGCGCGGCAGGCCGCGGGCCGCCAGGTGCGCGTTCATTTCGTCAACCAGCTGGCCGGTGCGCCCGGCCACCCGACGCCACAGGTCATCGCCCTGCGCCTCGATATGGTCCAGCGTTGCGCTGACGGCGGCCAGAACCAGCGGATGGCGCACGAAGGTGCCGGCAAAGAAGGTCGGCGCGGTCTGCGGGCCGGATTCGTCGCCAAAGGCCCATTCGCCCCCGTCCAGCGCATCCATGAACCGCCGCTTGCCCGCCAGAAGGCCGATCGGCATGCCCCCGCCCACGACCTTGCCATAGGTGGCCATGTCCGCCTCGATGCCCCATTCGCCCTGCATCCCGCGCGGCCCGACGCGAAAGCCGGTCACAACCTCATCCATCACCAGGGCTGCGCCGCTGTCCTGCGTCAGGGCACGCAGCGCGCGGACGAAATCTGCCGGGCGCAGTTCGGGATGGCGGCTTTGCACCGGCTCGACGATGACGGCGGCAATCCCGGTCGCGTTCGCGCGCAGCCAGTCCAGGCTTTCGGGCGCGCCATAGGGCAGCACGACCATGTTGCCCAGCCCGCTGCGCGGAATGCCCGGCGCGATGGGCAGTGCCGCGGGCGCACCGCCCCGGCCCTTGCCCTTCACCAGAACCTCATCGAACTGGCCGTGGTAATCATTGCCAAAAACCACGATCCGGTCGCGCCCGGTCACCGCCCGCGCCAGCCGCATCGCGGCCATCACCGCCTCGGACCCGGTGTTGCAAAAGGTGACCCGATCATGGCCCAGAAAGGTTGTCAGCCGCTCGGCCAGCGGCCCGGCCAGATCGCTTTGCGGACCGATGGCAAAGCCCCGCGCCATCTGGCGGTTGATCGCCTCGATCACGAAATCGGGTGAATGGCCAAAGGCGGTCTGGCCAAAGCCATTGACGAAATCGATGAATTCATTGCCGTCAATGTCCCACAGGCGCGACCCCTTGGACCGATCTGCCACCACCGGAAAGACCATCTCTTTCCACTCGGCCCGGAACCCCGCCACGGTCCGCGGATCCGCCAGAACCGGGCGGTGGCACTGGGTATAGGCCTTGGATTTCGGGAATCGCGCGCTGTAGGCCTGGGCCAGATCGCGCGCAAAGGCAAGCTGCGCCGGGGTCAGATCACCGCCACCGGCATTGGTCGCGCGCCCGATGGAAAAACCCTGCCGGGCGGGCGCGGGCTCATCCTCGGGCGTGATGACGGCCGCTGCTGGCGCCACCTGTTGCGGCGGGACGGCCTGCGCAACCGGGGCGGGCCCTGCGGCCTGGGCCCCGGGCGCCGCGCCAAGGGCGGCCAGCTGCTGGGCAAAGATCGCCTGCATCGTCTGCATCTGGGCCTGCACCACCTGCGCCAGACCGGCGGCGTTCGGCGGCAGCGGCGCCCCGGGGGCCACCACGACAGGGCTGGTCTGCGCCAGGGCCGGGGCGGGCGCGACAGGGGCCGCCGCCGGGACGGGCGCGGCCACCTCGGGCGGCAAGGTCTGGTCCAGGTGATCGGCCAGGGCCCCGGCGCTGGGGTAATCCGACAGAAGCTGGCGGAAGGTCAGACTGGTCTTGTAGACGCTGGCCAGCCGCTGGGTGAACTGGCCCAGGAACAACGAGTCGAACCCCAGTTCCAGAAAACCTGCCGCCGCATCCTCTGGGGCAAGATCCTCGCCCGACAGATCGGACAACATCGCCAGAAGCTCGGCCACAAGGCGCGGCTTGCGCGGGGCGGGGATAGCGGCGGCGGGTGCAGGGATCATGGTCATGGCGGAACTTTCGGTTACAGCCAGGGGCTGGGCATCGACTTGCACGATTGCGTTCGGATGGGCCGCCACGGCGGGCGGATCGACCCAGTGGCGCTTGCGCTGGAACGGATATGCGGGCAGCGACACGCGCCGCGCGCCGCGCGGGCCCACGCGCGCCCAATCCACCTCGACGCCCAGGGCCCAAAGCCGCCCGAAGGCCTGCGCCATGGCCTGTTCATCCGATACAGGGCGCGTGTGATCGGGCAGGGATTGCACGATCCCGGCATGGCCATCACGCGCCAGCGCCTGCGCGGCAAAGGCCGACAGCACACCCCCCGCCCCGGTTTCCAGCAAGACCGTGGGCCGGGCCGCGGCCAGGGTGGCAATGGCATCGGCAAAATTCACCGCACGCCGCGCCTGACCGGCCCAATAGGCGGGGTCGCGGACCTCTGCCTCGGTGATCCAGGTGCCGCTGACGCAACTGACCCAGGGGATCTGCGGCGGGTGCAGCGTGACGCCCGCGATCTGGCGCGCCAGGGCGTCGCAGACCGGATCCATCATGCGCGAATGAAACGCATGCGAGGTGTGCAGCGTGCTGCAGGCAAGACCTGCCGCCCGCAGCCGGTCAGCCATGGCCGCGATCGCCTCATGGCTGCCGGCCAGAACGTTCAGCTGTGGGGCATTGCGCGCGGCCAGATCGACGCTGTCATCCAGATGCGGGGCCAGATCGTCAAGACCGGCGCGCACCGACAGCATCGCCCCCCCGGGCTGGTCCTGCATCAGCTGGCCGCGCGCGGCGATGATGCGCAGGCCGGTTTCAAAATCCATCACACCGGACAGCGCGGCGGCCGCGAACTCGCCCACCGAATGGCCGATCATCGCCACGGGCCGCACCCCCCGCGCCAGCCACAGCCGCGCGCAGGCATATTGCGTCAGAAACAGCGCAGGCTGCGTCAGGCGGGTGTCGCGCAGCGCGCGCGCGGCGTCGGCATCCGAGGTTTCGCCAAAGCACAGCAGGCTGTTCAGGTTCAGCCCCAGGATCGGTTCCAGGATCTCGGCCCCCTGATCGATCCAGCGCGCGAATTCGGGTTCGCTGCGGTAAAGCCCGCTGCCCATGCCGGGGTATTGCGACCCCTGACCGGGGAACATCAAGGCGACCGCCGGGGCGACGTCGGGGGCGGGGCGTCGCACCGCCGGGGCCTTGCGCAACGCGGCAACCCCACCGGCCCGGTCGCGGGCGGCAATCGCGCTGCGCCAGGGATAGGCCGCGCGCCCCTCTTGCAGGGTGAAGGCCACATCATACAGGGCCGGGGCATCCGCCGCCTCCAGCGCGGTGGCCAGCCTGTCATGCATTGCGGCCAGCGCCTCGGGCGATTTCGCGGCCAGGGGCAGGATCTGCACGGTATCGGGGCGGGGCGGATCGGGGCGGGGGGGCGGTTCTTCCAGCGTCAGATGCACATTGGTGCCGCCCACGCCGAACGAACTGACCCCGGCGCGCCGCGGGCCCGCGCTGGCCCAGGCCTCGGTGCGCTGCGGCACGCGGAAGGGCGCATCCGACAGGTCGATCTTGGGGTTGAGCGCGCGGAAATTCGCCACCGCCGGAATTTCACCATGGCGGAACATCAGCGCGGTCTTGATGACGCCCATCACGCCGGCCGCCGCATCCAGATGGCCGATATTGCCCTTGACCGAGCCGATGGCACAGCTGCCCGGCCCCTGCCCCGGCCCAAAGGCCAACGTCAGGCTGCGCAGCTCGATCGGGTCGCCCAGGGGGGTCGCGGTGCCGTGGCATTCGACATAGCTGACCGTTTCGGGCCCATAGCCCGCATCGGTATAGGCCATGCGGATCGCGCGGCTTTGGCCGGTGACCGAAGGGGCGGTATAGGCGATCTTGTCCGCCCCGTCGTTGTTGATGCCCACGCCCCGGATCACGGCATGGATCTGGTCGCCATCGGCCAGCGCATCTTCCAGCCGGCGCAGCACCACCGCCCCCGCGCCATGGCCAAAGACGGTGCCGCCGGCATCCTTGTCAAAGGGGCGGCATACCCCGTCGGGCGACACCATCCCGCCTTCCAGGCAGAAATACCCGCGCCGTTGCGGAAAGGTGATCGACACCCCGCCCGCGATCGCCATGTCGCAGGCACGCGCGCGCAGGTTCACCACCGCCTGCGCAATCGCGGTCAGCGAGGTGGAACAGGCCGTGCCGATGGAAAAGGCCGGACCCGTCAGCCCCAGCTTGTAGGCCACCCGTGTCGCCACGCTGTCGGTGACGTTGCCGGTCAGTTCATTGTAATTCCCGACCTGAAACCCCGAGGTCAGATCATCGGACGCGGCCCGGTCCGCCAGCAGGTTATGCAACAGATAGGTGGAAAGCGAGGCCCCCGCGAAAACCCCGATGCCACCGTCAAAGCGGCGCGGGTCATGGCCCGCATCCTCCAGCGCCTCATAAGCGACTTCCAGAAAGACACGGCCCTGCGGATCGGCCACCGCCGCTTCGCGCGGATACATGCCGAAAAAGGCGGCATCGAACATTTCGGCATCGGGCAGCCAGGGGCGCGCGGGCACATAATTGGGCGCGGCGCGCTGTTCGGGGGTATAGCTGTCCTCGATCTCATCGGGGCGGAAACGCGGGATCAGGTTGTCGCCCGCGCGGATGTGCCGCCAGAACGCCGCCAGCCCGTCGGCCCCCGGAAAGCGCCCCGAAAGCCCGATAATGGCAATGGCGCCCCGGGGCAGATCGGGGGGCGCGGCCACGGCGGACGCCGCAGCGGCATCCGCCCTGGGCGCCTGAGCCGCCAGATCGGACAGCCGCATCGCCAGATCGCGCAGCCGCGCGGTTTCGAACAGCAAGGTGATGTCGAACCGCAGCCCCAGCCGCGCTTCCAGCGCCGCATGGGCGCGCATCAGCTGCAGCGAGGTTCCTCCGGCTTCAAAGAACGTGGCCTCGGGGCGGATCGGGCCGGGGCCAAGGATCCCCTGCCAGACCTCGGTGATGATCGCCACCATCCGCGCGGGCCCCATGTCGCCCGCATCGGGCACAGGCCCGGCCCCCGCATCGGCGGCAAGGCGCGCCTCGGCCAGGGCGACCAGCGCCTTGCGGTCGATCTTGTTGGCATTGGTCAGCGGCAGATCGGGCAGAACCATGGTGAAGCGCGGCAACATGCCTTCGGGCAGCACCGCGTTCATCTGCACCATAAGGTCACGCACGAAGGCCCGTTCATCGCCCGGCATCGCGCCCGCTGGCTTGACAAAGGCCGCGATACGCCGGTCGGCCCCGGCGGGCGCAACCACCTCGACCGCCGCATTGGCAAGGCCGGGCAGCTTGCGCATCACATGCTCGACCTCATCCAGTTCGATGCGCCGCCCGCCGATCTTGACCTGCCGGTCCGCCCGGCCAAGGAATTCGAACACACCGTCGGCGCGCTGGCGCACCAGATCGCCGGTCAGATAGACCCGCCCCGCATGGCCCGGTCGCGGATCGGGCACAAAGCACTGCGCGGTCTGATCCGGCAGGTTCAGATAGCCCTCGGCTACGCCGATCCCGGCAAGGGCAAGCTGGCCCGCCTGGCCCGGACCCGGATCCTGCAGCGCCTCATCCAGAACGAAACAGTCAGTATGCGCCTCGGGCCGGCCAATCGGAAGTGGCCCGCCCTCAAGATCGGCGGCGGTGATCTGATGCATGGTACAGAACACGGTGCCTTCGGTCGGACCATAAATGTTGCACAGGCACAGGTCGGGATACAGATCCTTGACCCGACGGGCATGGCCCGGGGCAACCACATCCCCCCCGGTAAAGACCAGGCGCAGACCGGCAAAGGCGTCGGGGCGGTGTTCCGCCAGCAGATGAAAGACGCCCGTGTAAAACAGCGCGACCGTGGCCTGATGACGCGTGATCGCATCAACCAGATCGTCCAGCGACGGCCTTGCCCCCGCCACGATCGCCACCGTGCCCCCCACCAGAAGCGCCGGCCAGAATTCCTGGCAGGCGCCGTCACAGGCGATGGTCGAGGAATGCAGGCACACATCCCCGGGCAGCACCCGGCCCACAGGCTGATCAAAGCCGATCCGCGCAATCGCACGCTGCGCCACGACCACACCCTTGGGCCGCCCCGTCGAACCCGAGGTGTAGATGACATAGCCCACATCGCGGCCCGTTGCCTGCGCAAAGACCTGATCGTCCGGCACGGGCCGGGCGATGCAATCGCCGATATCCAGAACCGGAACGCCTGATGCCGCCAGCGGCCCGACAAGATCGCGCAGCGCACCGGGGCACAGGATCGCCGCAGGCGCCGCATCCGACAGGATGAAGGCGATCTGTTCACGCGCATAGCCCGGGTCCAGCGGCACATAGGCCGCGCCCGTGCGCAAGATGCCCAGCATCGCCAGCTGCACCTCGATCGCGCGGGACGACACGATGGCAACCCTGTCCCCCGGCGCCACGCCCGCCGCGATCAGCGCCGCCGCAATGGCCCCCGCCGCGCGGGCGGTTTCGGCATAGCTGAGGGCGCGGTCACCCGACACAAGCGCGGGATGGTCGGGAATGATCGCACAGACCCGGGCGAAACTGTCGTAAAGTCCAAGCGCGGGATCAAAATTCAGCGCCTCAAGTCGGGCAACCTCATGCTGTTGCATCCGCACCCCCCAGCATTTACGCCGTGAAAACCGGGGGAATCTGGCGATTGCGCATCAGGCCAAATCCCACCCAATGCCGGGCAAAAGACCCGGCAGGTGAATGATTCCCGACAATTCACGACTTATTTTTGACAATTATTGCAGAAACGATACGGCAATTCCGTCATTTAGGCGACTCTGTTTTAAAGAGGCGCGATGGGGTGAAGCCGGATTCAACCGCCAGTCGATGAATATTGCGTTCACGCACAATGAGAATTAAAATTCACAATAGGCCGCGCAAAATTCGCAACCATATATATAAGAATAATTCCGCTATTCAGAACATATCGAATTTGTAACGAATTGCAGTGGTCAGGGCCAAGCGAACCACAACAGGTTGAATCCCCGCGCCGCGTCCGGCCTAGGCCGCAAAGACCCCCAGTATAACCAGCCAGACCAGCAGGCAGCCGGCGATCACGATCCGGCGCAGCGTAGTGCGGCGGATGCCATCGGTGGCGCAGGCCCGGCGGGGGGCGTCGGCGGGACGGGGCCCGGTTGCATTCGGATCAGGCGTCATGCGGCGCTATCTAGCACGATTTGCGCAGGATGCACGGGGGTCCGGGTGCCGCATGGCGCGCATTGGCAGGAAGGCGCTTACCGCGTGCCCTGGTCCGGCGGACACGGCTGCGGGCCTGCCGATGCCCGGGCCTGCGGCGCCAGAATACCGTGGTAAAGCCGCTGCAACGCCTCGGCCCAGGCGTCGGGCGTCAGCGCGATCTGCGCCGCCGCGGCAGGCGCGCGCGCGGCCAACGCCCCGACCAGGGCATCGTCTTGCGAGAGCCGGTGCAGGACCGCGGCCAGATCGCCCGCATCGCCCGCCCGAAACGCCAGCCCCGCCCCGCCCCGGCAGATGCCCGCCGCCAGCAACATGCTGTCGGACAGGACCACCGGAACCCCCGCCTGCAGCGCCTCAACCGGCACAAGGCCAAAGGGTTCCGGCCCAAGCGTTGGCGCAATCACGGCGCGCGCGGCGGCCATCGCGTCCGCGATCCCCCCCCTGCCGGCCCAGCCCGTGCAGGGATATTCGGGGTAATCTGCCTGCAACCGCGCCCGGTCCACCCCATCGCCCACAAAGCGCAGGGCAACACCCGCCCGGCGCGCCGCCTCGGCCAGGACGAAGACGCCCTTGTAGGCATGCAGGTCGCCCACATACAGGAATTCGCGCGCCAATCGCGGGACCGCCGGGGCCGCCAGCAGCGGCTCTACCGGATTGGCAATCGTCACCACCCGGCCCGCAAGCCGCAGACGCGGCGCCATGTCCGCATGGATCAGCACCGTCGTCGCCGCCCCGGACAGGCGCGCGGTGCCGCGGTTCTGGATCACCTGCCGCGCCACACGCCACAGCTTTTGCGGATAGCTGCGCTTGTCGCAATGGCGCGCGACACAGCCCGGCGACAGGGCACGCCGGTTGCAGGTTTTCCCCGCGCGAAAATCAAAGAAACTGCCGCTGGGACAGGCCAGAAAATAATCATGTGCATGCAGCACCGTGCGCGCCGCACAACGCGCAAGCGGCGCCAGCACCGCAGGCGACAGGGTCTGATGAAACCCATGCAGGTGATAAATCGTGCGTGCATCGTCATGGCACGCGATCCAATCCGTCAGGGCCCGCCGCGCCGCGCCATTCCAAAGGCCTGTCACCGCCGCCGACAACGCCCGCCGGTCCAGCAGCCGCCGCCCGCCAAGCGCGATCAATTCTGCCCCCGGCGGGGCCTGATCGCCGCTGTCACCGGCAAAGATCGTCACCGCAAGCCCGGCCTTCAGCAATAACCGCGCCTGCAACAAAGCAAGCCCGGACGCCCCCCCCCGCGCCGCCGCGAAATCGGTCAGGATGACCACCCGCGACGGCGACACCGCCGTCATTCGAAATCCGCCACACGGTCGGGGCGAAGGCGCCCGCGCATCAGATCGGCCAACGCCCGCAGATTGCCGCGCAGCCGCCCACGGCGGTCGACCCCGGGTTCGGGGCGAAAAGAAAGAACAATGTTTGCCAGCAAGTTACGCGCCATCATCGCAAAGGCGCGGGTAGGGCGCATGGTGCGCTTGGCGCGCAGATACAGCGGATTGGCAATCTGCGAATAGCCCAGCCGCAGACCACTGCTGCGCCCCGTCTTGGTGCCCAGATGGATGCCGCGCAACGCACCGGCCCGCACGATCCGCCCGCAATGCGCCAGCTGACGCGAGAAATCCACATCCTCCAGCCAGCCATAGAACGGCAGCCGCGGATCAAACCACAGCCCCTGCGCCAGCACATCGCGCAGCCGGATCGCCATGTTGCAGCCATAGCCGTTATAGACCCCGACCAGATCGCCCGAACCTGCCAGCGGCGGCAGCGCATCCAGCCGCGCGCGCGCGGTATCGGGGTCAAGCCCGGGGCCGTGGATGCCATCGGCCAGCACCGCACCCGTCGCCATCACAATATCGGAATGATCGCGAAACAGCGCCTCCAGCCGGGCCAGATAATCCCGCGCCATCAGGAAATCATCATCCAGAAACAGCAGCACATCCCCCGCCCCGCCGCCTTGCGCCGCGATCTCCAGCGCGCGGTTACGCTGCCGCGTCAGCCCGATGTCAGATCGCTGCAGGCACAGCGCGAACGGCAACCCGGTCAGCGCCGCGGGGTCGATGTCACCCTCGCGGGCGAAGACGACGATCACCAGATCGGGCAGCCGCACCTGGCGGGCAATGTCGCGGATCGTGCGCGTCACAACCGCGCGCCGGCCGGTCGTGGGTATGGCGATCATGATCCGCATGATGTTGCCTGCCACATTTTGGGCACGATTCCGTGCCAACCTACATCTGATAGCGTTTTTCGCTTGATTCGGCGCCGGCCTGACAGCATCGTCGGGAAAAGCCTCAGACCAACAAGAAGGCCCTTTGGCATGTTACAGGAACGCGCAGTCACACTTGGCCAGGATGCCCGCCCTTCGTCACCGCCGGGGACCGCGCGTGCATGGTTCTGCCGGCAATCCGGACCGACGCTGAACCGGATCGTGATCCTGGGCTCCGGCATTGTCTGGGCGGGGATCATCGGCGCCAGCCTCCTGTAATAATACCCCGCCTGGCCTAGCAGGCGCCGTTGCCGTTCAGCATCACCCGAATCGTGCGCAGGATGATCCACAGGTCCATCCAAAAGCTGTGATAGCGGGCATAATGTGCGTCCATCCGCACCCGGTCGTCATAGGTGGTGCTACTGCGGCCCATCACCTGCCACAGCCCGGTCACGCCCGGGCGCAGCGACAGATAATCCTCAAGATGATCGCCATAGCGCCGCGCCTCATCGGCGACGATCGGTCGGGGCCCCACCACCGACATTTCGCCCCGGATCACGTTCCAGAACTGCGGCAGCTCATCCAGGCTGGTCTTGCGCAGAAAGGCGCCCAGGCAGGTGATCCGCGGGTCATTTTCCAGCTTCTGGGTCGCCTCCCATTGCGCGCGCGCGGCCGGATCGCTTTCCAGGATGCGCTGCAACCGTGCCTCGGCATCGACCGCCATGGTGCGGAACTTCAGGCATCCAAAGCTTTTGCCATTGTGCCCGATGCGCTGATGCCGGAAAAACACCGGCCCCCCTTCGGTCAGCAGGATCGCGCCCGAAATCAGCAGCAGGAAGGGCGCAAAGAACAAAAGCGCCAGAATGGAAAAGGCCTTGTCGAAAATGATTTTAAGCGCGGCGGCAGTCCTGTTCAATTTGCCGCATTCAACCGCCGCGCGAAAAGATGCGTTTTCAGTCGCTGATGCGGCATATTCCTTTGTATCTACACCAACGCGCATAGCCCCCACCAAACCTGAAACCGAATAAGTCCGAATACGGCGCAAGAATTCAGCCGAATCGAGACGCCAAATAAAAACGACCCTATCCTTTGGTATTCTATTCTTTTTCTCTTCGAAAAAAACCCTGCCCAAATGGGCAGCCTGCTTTACATCCATGCCGGGAATCCATTCGCCCCGGTTCGCCCGTTCAGGCGATCGGGCGCCCCACCCGGCGCAGCGTCCTGCGCAGCCGGCCATCCAGCGCCAGCAGCACGCCGGCATAAACGCCGACCAGAACGACCGATCCGGCAACCGCGCGCAACAGCGCCTGAACCCCGTCCAGCGGGAAGGCCCCGCGCAGCGCCAGGGCCGCGCCAAGCGCGACCGACGCAGCAAGAAATCCGCGCCAGGACCGTGCCAGAATGCGCCCCCAGCTGATGCCGGCGTAATGGCCCAGCACGCGGGCATTGACCACAAAGGCCACCATACCTGCCACCACCTGCGCCCAGGCGGTGGCGACCATGCCATAGGGCGCCGCGATCAGAACCAGGGCAATCCCGGCCGAGGCATTCAGCGCCACCACCACCGGCATCACCCGCACCGCCCCCGCCAGCGACAGGATCGGCTCCAGCGCAAAGCCGGTGGCGAACAGCGCCTGGGCCAGCGCCAGCACCTGAACCACCGGCGTGGCCGGGCGCCATTGGTCCCCCAAAAGGCCCACCGTCACATCTTCGGCGAACAGGGCCAGGCAGGCGAACAGCGGCACCGAAATCGCCAGCAGCGCGGGAAAGAACCTGTTGGCGCGGGCCCGAAAGCCGGTGGTCCCGCCCACCGCGTCGCGGCTGCGGCGGAACAGGCTCCAGGCCAGCACGCGGGTGGGCTCGCCCAGCACCTCGCTCAAGACCAGCGACAGGCGCTCACCCACCCGGTAATAGCCCGCCGCCGCGGCGCCAAAGGCACCGCCGACGATGAAGGTCGCGGTGTGGACGCGCAGATTGGTCATCAACCGCACAACCACGATCCGCGCCCAGAACCGCAGCGCCGCCCGCAGGTCTTCGCGCGGCACCCGGGACGCGGGCACCAGGCGCACCACCGCCAGCCCCAGCGCCAGCCACATGAAAGTGCCCGCGATCCGCCCGAAGGCCAGCGCAAAGACCCCATATCCGGCCCGCAGCGCCACGACCGACACCACCAGATGCACCAGATCGGCGATGATGGCGGTCAGCGCCGCAGCAGACAGCCGGTCCTGCCAGTTCATGATTCCGGCCACCGTATTGCCCGCACTTGCCAGCAGGATCGTCAACGCGAACAGCTGCATCAGCGGTGCCACCTGCGGATTGGATGTGACCAGCCCCGCCAGCAGGCTGATCCCCAGCGCAACCCCCGTCATCGCCGCACCGCTGATCAGCGCCATCGACAGCACCCGGCGCAGGCCCACCACGGGCCCCTGCCATTGCATCACATATTCCGCCCACCCCGCCCCCGCGACCATGGCCAGCAACATCGACCAGGCCGACACCATCGCGAAAACGCCGAATTCCGCAGGCGCCATGATCTTGGCGGCAAACAGAAAGATCAGGAATTGCGCGCCCTGCGAAAACACCCGTGACACCGCCGTCAGAACCCCGCCGCGCATTGTCCCGCTCATGCCCGCCGCCCCGGTATCGCGGCGGCACCCGCGCCATGCGGGCCTTGGGCCTGCGCCGCACGCGCCGGTGCCCCCTGCCGCACCGCCGCCGCCATCGCCAGAACCGTGACCAGATGCAGCGTCGGGTCGGGCGTGGTGCCCGCGATCAGCATTGCGGCCAACAGCGTCAGCGCCGAAACGCGCGCTGCCAGAAACGCCCGGCGTGCCTCATCCCCCACAGGCCCCGCCAGCGGCCCGATCGCGGCCCAGACAAACCCCAGAAACAAAACCGCCCCCGGCAGGCCCACGCTGCCCAGCAGCACCGAGATCAACCCGTTGGCCCGCAGCGACCCCGCCCCCGCGCCAAGCCCCCAGGTCTGCACGAAGGCGTCAAACCCCGCCCGCGCCCAGGCCCCCCGTTCCAGCCCCGAGGCACTGGCCCCCTTGGACAGGATCAGCCGGTCCACCAGATCGCCCGCCAGCGCGGACACCGCCGGCGACAGCAGCGCCAGGCTAAGCCCTGCGGCAAAGGCCGCCAGACAGATCACCAACCCGTGGCCAAAGCCGCGGCTCATGCCCGCGCCCAGATAGCTGCGCGCGTGCCAGGCGATCGCCAGCCCCGCCGCCGCCAGCGCCACCAGCCCCGACGATGACAATGAGGCCAGCGTCGCCCCCAGACTGGCCAGCGCCAGCATCCCGTCGCGCAGCCGCCGCCCAAGCAGGAATGACATCGCGAAATAACCCGCCAATGCCGCCGAGGCCGCGCCAAAGCTGGACGCTTCGGCAAACCCCCCGATCACGCGGGCAAAGCCGCCCATCGTATGTTCATTGTTCAACGTGTAATCGGCGGTGCGGATCACCGCCAGAAGACTGTCCAGCTGCACCAGATCCAGCCCGCCCAGAATCAGGTTCACCCCCGCCGCCCAGATCATCGCGGTTTCGCCAAACTGCGGGCCGCGGCGGGCGAATGTTGCGGTTGCCGCGATGAAGACACCCGCCGACAGAATGATGTACAGCGTCTGGGCAAGGTTCGAACTGTTTGGCGCCAGCGGGAACATGGTGGACGGGAACAGGGCGCTGACCGGCGTTCCCGCCACGCTGACCGACATCGGAAAGATCAGGAAGTCACCCGCAAAAAGCCGCACAAGCACCGTGGCCGAAAAGGCCGCATAGGCCGCGAACAGCACCACGAACACCCCCGCCCCCGACAGATGCACAGGCCCCGCCCGCCGCCTGTCGCCGATCCAGCGCAAGACGCCAAGCGCCAGCGTCAACCCCGCCAGCACATGCGCCGCAAGCGCCGACAACCCGCCTGCTGCCAGCGCCGCGAACATCCCCATCGGCAGCGCCGCCACCGTCACCCGCAGGCTGTTGTCCGGGTCGCGCAGCACCAGCACCAGCCACAGTGCAAGCAGAACGCCAAAGGCGGGATAAACGCTCATCGCGCCCGCCCCCCCGCGCCGATCCGCGCCTTGCCCCCTGCGGAACGGCACCGCGCGGGAAAGTCTTTGCCAAGCAGGCCGGTCCTGACCGATACTGACACGGGAACCGAACCAGGGGGGGCCGCGCCATGGGCATCCGGCAAGGCGTCAAGGCGGGGCTTGGCATGATGCACCGGCACATCGGCCTGCCCGCCCGCGCATTGTGGAACCGCGCGCTGGCCGCGACCCCGCGGTCGCCCGCCTTCATCGGTGCCTTCCCCGACCCCGCCGCCGCGCTGGCCAGTCTGCCCGCCCGCACCCCCGGCGGCTATGACCATGACACCGTCGCCGAGGTATCCTTTCACCGGATGTGCCAGCTGCAGCTGTGGGATTACCCGGTGCTGTTCTGGCTGGACCGGCTGCGGCGCCCGGGATTGCGGGTGCTGGACATGGGCGGCCATATGGGCACGAAATACATCGCCTTCGGCCCCTTCCTGCCACTGGCCGACTGGGACTGGTGCGTCTGCGACCTGCCCGCGATCATCCGCGCCGCCCGCGCCCGCCAGAACCGGGGCGCCCTGCCCGCGGCGATCCGCTTTGTCACCGAACCCGACATGTCCGGCCCGCCCGATCTGCTGCTGGCCTCGGGCCTGATGCAATATCTGGACGCCTCGCTGGGCGATCTGATCGGCCGCCTGCCCGGCAGGCCCCGCCACATCGTGCTGAACAAGGTCGCCACCCGCGAAGGTCCCTCGGTCACCACGCTGGAACGCATCGGCCCGGCGCGCGTGCCCTATCAGATGCGCAACCGCCCCGCCCTTGAGGCCGAAATCGCGGTGCTTGGCTACCGCATCCTGGATCGGTGGGATATTCCCTCGCTCAGCCATGTGATCCCCACCCATCCCGCACTTGGTCCCAGCCGCAGCCTTGGCTACTGCCTGGAACGTCTGGACTGACCGCCCCCGGCCAGCCCGCGCGCGGCACGATCCGCAGCCCCCGGCCACAGGTTTCCAGCGCAAGCGCCCCGATCAGCCCCGGCCCCGGCGCCAGATGCACCAGCGTCCAGTCGCGCACCTGCCCGCCCGTCAGGCGCAGCAGGCGGGCGGGTTCATCGCCGCGCAGGGTCACATCAAAGGCCTTCAGATCCATCGACAGCCCCTGCCCCAGCGCCTTGATCACCGCTTCCTTGCGCGTCCAGCAGCGATAGAACCCCGCCAGCCAGTCCACCCCGGCCAGGCCCATCAGTGCATCATATTCCCGGCCCGAGAAATGGTGCCGCGCCACCGCCGCCTCGATCGGGCGGATCGCCTCGATGTCCAGCCCCGGACGGGCGCCATGACCAACCGCCAGCGCCGCGCGCCCGCCCGAATGGCTCAGGTTGAAGGTAAGGTCCCCGGCCCCGTCAACCTCGGGCCGGCCGAAATCGTTATAGCGAAATCCGATGGCCTGTGGCGCACGCCCCAGATAACCGCCCAGAATTTCGCGCAACCGTCCCCGCCCGGCGACAAATCCATCCCGGTCGGCCGGGCGCAGGAACCGGCCCGCGCGCGCGACCTCATCGGGGGACAGAAGCCGCAAGAACCCCCGCAGCCGCGCCGCCGGTTGCGCCAGCGGCCAGGCCCAAAGATCGACCCTTACCACGCCCGCCCCCCGCCACCGTCCCGGACCGCCCGCTCGGCAAAGGCGGTCGCGATCACCTCGGCCAGTTCGCGGCGGAACCGTTCCGCGCCAAAGCCTTCGGCATGGCGCGCGATCGCCGCCGCATCCAGCGGGTCGCGGGCCTCAAAATCCCGCACGGCGGCGCGCACCGCCGCGGGGCTTTGCTGATCGAAAAAGAACCCCGTGCGCCCCGGCACCACGCTGTCGCGTGCGCCACCCCGGCCATAGGCCAGAACCGGCGTCCCGCAGGCCATCGCCTCAACCGGGACGATGCCGAAATCCTCCTCGGCGGGAAAGATCAGCGCGCGCGCGCCTTGATACAGCCCCGGCAGATCGTCGAACGGCACCCGTCCCAGCAACGTCACATTGCCCGGCAGGCCGCGTTCCAGCGCGGCCCGCTCCGACCCGCTGCCCACCACCACCAGCTTGCGGTCCAGCCCGCGAAACGCATCGATCACGATATCGGCGCGCTTGTAGCGCACCAGCTCGGACACGAACAGGTAATAGTCCCGCGCCCGCGGCCGGGCCGCGGGGCGATAGGCGCCCAGATCGACCGGCGGATGCACCACATCGGCCGCGCGGTGATAGTAGCGCCGGATGCGGTCGGCCACGAACTGCGAATTCGCGACAAAGCGGTCCACCCGCGCGGCGGTGCTGACATCCCAGATCCGCAGCCGATGCGCCAGATGCGCGAAATAGGCCCGGCCCAGGGGGCCCCTGATCCGGTCACGGTAATCGGGATAATGATCCCAGACATAGCGCATCGGCGAATGGGTATAGCACACATGCACCGACCCGGGCGGCGGCAGGATCCCCTTGGACGGGCCGCTTTCGCTGGACAGGATCAGATCATAGCCGCGCAGGTCCAGCTCTTCCAGGGCGCGGGGCATGAACCCCAGGTATTTCTGGTAATGCCGCCGTGCGCCGGGCAGGCGCGCGATACGGGTTTCGGTGATGGGCCGCGCGCGGATCAGATCGGACAGGGCTGCGGGATCGGCCACATGGGTAAAGATATCGGCCTGCGGATACAGCCGCAGCATTTCCTCCAGCACCCGCTCGCCGCCCCGCATCCCCACAAGCCAGTAATGGATGATCGCCACCCGCATCGCGCGCGCCCCTTAATATTCGTAGGAATAGCCATAGACCTCGCGCGCCGCGACATCCTTGCGCCGCACCTGCGTCAGTACCGTTCCCGCGACATGCACCCCCGCCTCGTTCAGCCGGTTCAGCATCCGCACCAGAACCTTGACCGGCGTGCGCCCGCTTTGCACCGCCATCAGTGTCACATCGGCATGTTTGGCCAAAAGCAGCGTATCCGCCAGATGCAGGACCGGCGGGGCATTGATGACCACCACGTCATGACGCGCCGTCAGCCGCGTGATCAGCCCCTGCATTTCCCCCGAGGCGATCAGATCAGCCGCCCCATTGGTATGGCGCCGCGGCACCACCACATCGGCCTTCAGCAGATCGGACCGTTCCGTCATGTCGGTCACGCCGGCCTTGCCTTCCAGATAATCGATCAGGCAGGGTCCCTCCGACGGCAGCCGCAGCGCCTCGACCGTGTCCGACCGGCGCAGATCGGCATCCAGCAGCGCCACGTTCGACCCCACCCCCGCCAACGCCCGCGCCAGCGCGAAGCAGATCGAGGATTTGCCCTCGCCCGCCAGCGCCGATGTCACCAGAATGACCCGCGGGCGCTGCGATTTCGGCACATCGAACAGCCGCGTGCGGATCGATCGCATCCCCTCCATGAAAACCGAAGGGGCCTCGGCTGCCAGTTCCCGGTGCAGCCAGCCGTGGCGCCGCCCGGCGCGCCGGACATGGGGCAACACCGCCAGAATGGGCAGATGCGTGGCCCCGCGCAGCTCATCGGTGGTGCGCACCGGCACCACCAGGGCCGACCGCAGGAACACCACGATCACCCCAAGACACAGCCCCGCGACCGCCGCCACGATCATCGACAGCGTCTTGCGCGGTTCGGCCGGAACCGAGGGCACGCTGGCCTGCCCGATGATGCGCGCCTCGGGTGACTGGAAATCGCCCTGCGCGCTGGTTTCCTTGAACCGCGACAGGAAGTTTTCATAGACCAGCCGCGTCGCCGCCGCCGTGCGTTCCAGCTGATCCAGCCGCACCGAGGCCTGCGCGATCTGATCGGCGCGGTCGGATACCTCGCGGATCTGCGCCTGCAGCGCCTGTTCGCGGTTGCGCGTGACCGAGACATTGGACCGCATCGCCTCGATCTGGCGGCGCACCTCGGCCTCCAGGCTGCGGTCGATATCGCCGATCTGCGCGCTGATGCGGATCATCTCGGGGTGGCGCCGACCCAGCGTGCTGGCCAGTTCCGCCTGCCGCGCCGCAAGTTCGGACCGCTGCCGCTGCAAGGTTTCAAGCAGGGGCGAGGTCACCACATCGGCCACCGCGGCAAGGCCCGCCTCGGCCTCCAGCCGTTCCATCTGGGCATAACGCACCTCGGCATCGGCGCGTTCGGCGCTGGTGGCGACCAGCCGGCTGTTCAGTTCTGCCAGCAACTGGTTCGTCGTATCTTCGCCGCCCCCCGCCTCGGCCACCATCCGGGTGCGGAAATCAACCACGGCGGAATCGGCGATCTCGACCTGCTGGCTCATTTCCAGGATGCGTTCGGACAGCCAGCTGTTCACCCGCAAGGTCGCCTCTTGCTTCTTTTCCAGAAGCGCACGGATGTATTCCCCGGCCACCGCATTGGCGATGCGCGCCGCCACCTGCGGATCGGGCGCGTCAAAGGACAGGCCGATCACATAGGACAGCCCCATCTGCGATACGCTCAGGCGTTTCATGATCGTGTCGATCACCGCCGCGCGCAGGCCCTCGGGCGGCATCCGCTGCGCGATCTGGTGGAACGGCTCGCCCCCGCGCGCCACCCGTTTCAGCCAGGCCACCGCGCTTTCCGGGCGCGGCAGGCGCGGGTCGAACTGCGGATCGTTGACCAGATCCAGGCGGTCCACCACCTTGCCGATCAGCACATTGGTGCGGATCGACAGCACCTCGCCCGCGACGACCGAATTGCTGACATTCAGGTTCGACACCACCTCTTCCACCGGCGAAACACGTTCCTGCCGCGTGTCGATCAGGATCTGCGCATGGGCACGATAAATCGGCGTGGCGCGCTGCAGATGGATGAACATCGCCGCCATGCACAGCGCCGCGATCAGCCCCACCAACGCCAGATTGCCGCGCAGGATATCGAACAGATACAGCAGGTCGATCCCGCCCGCGCGCCCCGGATCAAGCCGTCCATGGCCATGATGGAACGGGCGTTCGGGACCCAGATCCCTTGGCGGCACCACGCGTTTCATTGCCCCACCCCCTTGTCCGCCAGGGCCTCGGGCGGCCTGATGCGCACCATCAGCAAATCCCCCGGCAGCAATTCATCGAACGGGTCCAGCGCGATCTGCTGCACCCCCGCCGAGCTCCGCCGCCGCACCTGATATTCCACCAGCAACTCGGCCTCGGGCCCGGTGGACCGGCTGATCCACTGGCTCAGCAGCAGCAGCCGATCCTCGACCGAGGCCCGGTTCGCCCGCAGCCGCGCGATCTCGCTCCAGAAACCCTGCGATGCGGACAAAAGCGCCTTTTCGCGCTCTGTCTCCAGCTGCGACAGATCGCTGCGCAGGGTGTTGATCTGCACCAGCGCCGCCGATTGTTCTTCGCGCAGGCGCAGGAATTCCCCCTCCAGCCGCGCGAATTCCTGTTCCTTGTCGATCACCACCGACATCGTGCGCAGCCCGCGATCCACCAGATCCCGGTTGCGCGCAAGTTCGACCCGGCCGCGTTCCACCGCATCGCCCAGCACCTTCTGGCGCTGTTCGATCAGGTCGATGCGCTTTTCCGCCTCAAGGATCGCCTCGCCCAGCAGCCGGTGGCGCCCGGTGTAATTCTGGTCCTCCAGAATGATGATCTGATCCTCGGCTGGCTTCATTTCGTCAAACAGTACGCGATCCACATCGGGGCGGATCGCCTCGGGGACATCGGACCAGCTGACCGCCTGCCGGTTCGCCAGCTGTGCCTGCACGCGGGCATATTGCGTGGCCAGCCGCGCCAGATCGGCCGTCATGCCGTTCAGGCTGCCGGCCAGATTGCGCCGTTCCAGAACCCGCTGTTCCTCATTATTGGCCGAAACCGCCGCGCCCCCGGCCAGCCCCGCCGCCTGTTCCGCCGTCAGGAAGGGCTGGAAATCGTAATTGCCGGGGTTGCGCACATCGCCCAGCACAAAGACCGGCCTGAAGCTGGCGATCGACAGTTCAATCGTCGGCGCGATGAAAATCTCACGCGTGACATAGGTATCGCGGATCAGGTCGCGCGCGGCGCCCAGCGTGACGGCTTCGACCCGCACACCGCCGATGAACGGCAACTGCACCTGCCCGTCGCCCCCCACCGTAAACCGCTGCGGCGGATCGCTGTCGTCAAGGATGTCCAGCTCCAGCTCATCGCCGATGCTGATCGTATAGCCATCCGGCGTCGCCGCCCCCGCCCCCGGCCCCCAGGCCAGGCAAAACGCGGTCACGAACAGGCCCGCCATCCGGCGAATGCGTCCGGTCCCGGCCACATCAGCCCCCCAAGAAAAAAGCGAATCGAAACCTGAAAGCCAATGCCTTAAGGATAACCGATCAGCACCGGGGACCGAGTCTTTTCGGCGGAACCTGTCCTTTCGGTTGATACGAAAACCACCCCTGCGGGCAAACCCGAGGGGTGGCACAATCCTACCGTGCAATTCGCGCCGAAATCAGGCGGTCACGTCGACTTCCACATCCAGGAAGGGCGCATATTGCTGCGCGCCAAAGATGTCGGCATCGCCCGCGCTGCCCGAGGGGCGGATGCGCAGGATCGTGAACTTGATCGCATAGGCCGGATCATATTCCACGAAATCGGTCAGCCGCGCCGGATCGACATTCAGCACCCGGCAGACGCTGTCACGCGTCAGCGCCTTCGACCGCTTCACCATTTCATAGGTGTCTTTCTCGCGGAAGATGATGTCGAAGGTGATCTTGTCGGTGCCGGCATTCTTGGACCGGATCGTCTTGGCCAGATCGGCCAGCTTCTTGCGGGTGTTCGGTTGGGTCATCGCGGGCCTCCTCAGCCGATCATCGCGGTGTGGGTGGGGAACAGCTCCAGCGGGTCATCGACCGCCATGGTGTGGTTCAGCGTCCAGCGATAGGCGGGGCTGGCCTGCATCACCTCATCCAGCACAAAGGACACGCCGCCCGCGGTGCCCTTCACATCCGGCAGCCGCGCATAGAACAGCTGGCGCGTGCCGGTCATGCAGACCTCTTCGGCCATCTCACGGGTGGGGGCGACGCCCTGCACCACGATGCACAGCTCATGCCCGGGCTTGTCCTTCAAGGGTTCCATGTCGCCCATCACGCCGTTGCGGCCAAAGACGTTGTAATGCAATTCCCAGCCGTCGGGCCCGAAACGGTCCATGGTCTGCTGGCGCGCCCAGTCGATCACCGCATCGACATTGGCGATGGTATAGGGGTCGCGGATGCCCGCCATACCCACGAACCGTTCACCCACCTTGCCCGACCCTTCCAGCTTGACCCGGAATTGCGGCGCGGGCACGAATTCCATCCCCGTGACCCGGGTGGTCTTTTCGGCCACCTGGTCATAGTGGCAGTGGGTCATGTCCAGCATCCCGCCCGCCACGAATTCGTGGAACGGGTTGGATCGTTCATACATCGCATGCCCCGCGACCGAAGCGACGGTGCAGCGTTGTTCGGGCGCCATCGCGGTGACCTCGACATGATCGGCGGTGATCTCGCCCATCACTGTTTCCTTGGCGCCATAGGGTTCGGCGCAGAAGGACGCGCATTCCAGCACCTTGCCCAGGTAATAGCTCTGCGCCTCGGGGAAACCCTTGTGCAGCGCGGCGGCGGCAAAGATCGCGCTGTCCGAACAGCGCCCGCCGATGATGACGTCGCAGCCCTCGTCCAGCAGCTTCAGGAAGGGATGCACCCCGGCCATCGCCACGATGCGCGAGGTGGCGTCCAGCTCGTCCTCGGTCAGGTCGGGGCGG
Source organism: Pontitalea aquivivens (assembly GCF_046507575.1). Lineage (NCBI taxonomy): Bacteria > Pseudomonadati > Pseudomonadota > Alphaproteobacteria > Rhodobacterales > Paracoccaceae > Pontitalea > Pontitalea aquivivens. Next base: position 86,540 of record NZ_JBKFEY010000013.1, read on the forward strand.
GCATCCAGTCCCGTCACCGGCGATCCGCCGCGGATCCTGGCGCGGACATATTCGCGGTCCACCTCGGAATAGAACCAGCCCAGCCTGAACGGCGCAAGGTTATGGCGCGCGGCGATGTCGCGGATGATCTGGACATACATGTCCACACGGCTGTTGGTGCCCGTATCGCCGGCCGAACCGATCATCATCGGCACGCCCAGCTTGCGCGCGGCCAGCAGCATTTCCTCCAGGTCATGTTCCTGCCAGGCCTTGGGGCTGGCGCAACTGTCGTTGCCCAGCGGCACCGGGCCGATATCGTCACTGCCGGAATCGGCGGCAATGAAATCGGGCTTCGCCGCGACGCCAAGATGAAAGCTGCCCGTCTTGAGGGGCGCGAAACCGAGATGCCCGTTCGGGCAGATGATCCTGAGCGACGCCATGGTTGCCTCGTTTTGCCAATGTCCTGCCTTACCTAATGCAATAATCGTTCCAGTTTTTCGACCCGCCAAGTCACTGAAAAACATTCGTTTCTTACACGCCCTGCCAAGGCCCGGCAGGAATGCGCGCAAAATGCGCGCATCACGCGCGCGCACTGTCCGGCCGACAGGCCGGCATCAGTCGTGGTGGAAACCCAGCTTGATCATCTGGTGGCGCAGCGCATGCCGGCTTAACCGCAGCGCCTCGGCGGCGGTTTGCAGGTTGCCCTGGCTGCGCGCCAGCGCCGCCTCGATCAACTGGCGCTGAAAGGCGCCGGTCAGTTCGTGAAACCCTGCGTCCAGATCGGGCGGGGCGGCCTGCGCGGGCAGGGCAGCCGCGCCGCCGGAAACACCCCCCGTCCCGCCCATGCGCACGGTGCGGATGATCCGGTCGGGCAAATGGCGCGGCGCGATCACATTGTCGTCTTCCAGAATAAAGATCCGCTCCAGCAGGTTTTCCAGCTCGCGCACGTTGCCGGGCCAGGGATAGGCGCGAAAGATCGCCTCGGTCTCGGGGTCCAGCCCCCGCACCTCACGCTTGTAAAGCGCGTTATAGCGGGCGATGAAATGCTGCGCCAATGTCATCACATCCGAAACCCGTTCCCGCAGCGCGGGAATGTTCAGCGCCACCACCTGCAGCCGGTAATACAGATCCTCGCGGAACTTGCCCGAGGCGACCTCGGACAACAGCACCTTGTTGGTCGCCGCGATAAAGCGCACATCGACCGAGGTTGTCTTGACCGCGCCCACGCGGCGGAACTGATGGGTGTCCAGCAGGCTTAACAGCTTGGCCTGCAGGGTCAGGTCCATCTCGCGGATCTCATCCAGAAAGATCGACCCGTGATTGGCCGCCTCGACCAGCCCCAGCTTGCGTTCGACCGCGCCGGTGAAGGCGCCCTTTTCATGGCCGAACAGTTCCGATTCCAGCAGGCTTGCCGGGATCGCGGCGCAGTTGATATCCATGAACTCGCGCCCCGCCCGGGCCGAAGCGCGGTGGATCATCCGCGCCACCAGCCCCTTGCCGGTGCCGGTTTCGCCATAGATCAGCACGGTGCGCGCGGGGCTTCTGGCGACACGCTCGATCAGGCGGCGCAGGGCAAGGATGCCGGGGTGGGTCCCGACCAGCTCGTGCTTGTAATCCGCCATGCCCCGTCCCGTGTCTGCCGCCATGCGCCCCCCTATCCGGTCAGCGGATGATGCCGCCAGTCGCCCGAACAGGGGTTCGCGGCACAGACTAGCAGCCCCGGCGCCGCACAGGAATAGACCGCGCTGGCAATCGTCATCGTGCCGTCATCGGCGCCATGCTGGCAAAGGGGCGCAGGCGCATGCGTCGCCATCAGCCGCTGCGCCGCCGCCCTGTCCCAGACCTGCCCGGGCAGGGTTGCGGCCAGATGGGCAAAGCGGCGCCCGGAATTGCCCGCGATCACATCGCCCTGCGGCAACAACGTATCGGCGCCAAGCGCCGGGCTGACGTAATGATTGGTGCGCCAGACCACCGGGCCTTGCGTCACCTGCGGCCCCGCAGCGCCCAGTTCGACCGCCGCCGTGGCGCCGCCGGCATCGGCCATCACCAATGTGCCGCCGCCCGCATGGGGATGCGCGCGGATCAGGTCCAGCGCCTGCGCCACCGTGGCGCAGCGCGCCAGCACCCGCCCCATCAGGAAATACCGCAGCCAGCCCACGCGATGCGTGCGCACCGCCACCTGCGTATCGGCCAGCGCAAACCCGCGCGCATTGATCCCGCTGGAATAGGCGCCGGGGCTGCCAAGGCTGCCAAGGCACAGCATCGCCCCCGTGGCCACATCCGGGCCTTCATGCCGCGCTACGGTTTGGATGCCCAGATGCGTTCCCGAAAAATCGCGGTTCTTCACCACCAGCGGCCCATCGGGCCCCTGCCCCACCGCCCAGGACGAACAGCCATCCTCCAGCCGCCCGCCCCCCTTCAGATCGCGCAGCGTTCCCAGATGCAGATGCGCGAACACCTCAGCCGGGTCCAGGCCGAAACCCGCCGCGATCCCCGCCATCTCGGCCAGGCCATCGGGGTCCACCGCTTCGTGAAAGGCATATTGCGCCGCCAGATAATCCCGCGCGGCCGCGTCGATCAGCCCCTCGGCCCGGGCCGTCGCCACCCGCCCCACCGTTGCCGCGCGCACCTGTTCGGCGCGGTCATGCGCCACCCCCTGTCCCCGGCCCCGCGCAAAGGCCGATCCGGCCAGATCCAGCGCCAGCAGATCGCTCATGCCGGGGGTCCTTCCAGCAGCGACAGGTTTTCCGCCAGCCGGTGACAGGCCGCGCTGTGACCCGGCCCCACGGTTTCCGCCACCGGCGCGCGGCTGCGGCACGCCCCGACCGCCAGCGGACAGCGGGTATGAAACTTGCACCCCGCCGGCGGGTTCAGCGGCGAGGGCAGATCGCCCGCCAGCCGCACCCGCGCGCGCCGGCCCGCATGGTCCACCCCGGGCACCGCCGACATCAGGCTTTGCGTATAGGGATGGCGGGGATTGGCCAGGATCGCCTCGACCGGGCCCATCTCGACGATCTCGCCCAGATACATCACCGCCACCCGGTCGGCCAGATAACCGATCACCGAGATGTCGTGGCTGATGAACAGATAGGTCAGCCCCATCTCGCGCTTCAGTTCCAGCAACAGCGCGATGATCTGCGCCTGGATCGACACATCCAGCGCCGAAACCGGCTCGTCGCAGACGATGAATTCCGGGTTCGACACCAGCGCACGGGCAATCCCGATGCGCTGGCGCTGGCCGCCGGAAAACTGATGCGGATAGCGGTCCAGCTGATTGGCCTTCAGGCCCACGCGTTCGCAGATCCGCGCGACGATCGCGCGCGCCTCGTCATCGGTTTGCGCCAGCCCGTGCAGCTTCAGCGGCAATCCCACGATCTGCGCCACCGTGCGGCGCGGGTTCAGGCTGGCATAGGGGTCCTGAAAGATGATCTGCATCCGCCGCCGCATCGCCTTCAACCCGGCCGGGTCCAGCGCGGTCACATCGGTGCCGTCGAAGGTGACCTTTCCCGTCGTCGGCTCATGCAGGCGCAGGATCGCCCGGCCCAGCGTGGATTTGCCACA
>NZ_JBKFEY010000130.1:0-398 GCF_046507575.1 Pontitalea aquivivens
CGGCCCCAGAGGATCGCCGCGGCGGTTTCGGTGCCATCGACCGCCGCCGTGTCATGGGCGGCATATTTGCCCGAGGCGGTGATGCGGCCCAGCACGGTTCCGGGTTCGAGCGTGCCCGCCGCGAGGGTCACGGTTTCGCGGGTATAGTCGCGCAGCGCTTCCCAGACGAGAAAGCCGCCGGCGTGTTTGCCTTCGGTGAGCGTGGTCATGGGGAATCATCCTTTGGTTTGACGGAAGGTACGGGCGATCACCTCGCCCCAGGGATTGGTGGGGACACCCCGCCCGGGCTGGGCATGTGTGCCGGTGATGTCGGGCGTCGTTTCGGCCCGCATCTCGAGAAGCTGGGCGCGCACCGCATCGAGGCTGACCTCCTCCTCGAGAAACCGGCCTGCCATCTG
>NZ_JBKFEY010000131.1:0-390 GCF_046507575.1 Pontitalea aquivivens
CACCAGCGACATTCGGACCACGGGGAATTAGGGTCTGCCTACCGACGTGCACTTGAGGACTACTGCGGCACGCGAACGCTGGCGGAAATCATCTCCGAAATGGAAAAGCACGATTTGCCCGTCGTTCCCGTGTCCACCGTTGATGAGGCCGTCGCCGATCCGCATCTTCGGGCGCGCGGCATTATCCGGGAACGGCGCGACGACGATGACCGCACTGTCGTTGAGATCGGCAATCCGCTTGCGCGCGCGGGTCTCGCGAGGCGTGAGCGCCGTCCGGCGCCGAAACGAGGCGCCGATGGACAATCTGTCCTTGCAGAACTCGGCTTCGGCGAGGAACAGATGGCGGCGTTGCATGCTGCCGGGGTGATATGAGCGGCGCTTCGGTGGCCG
>NZ_JBKFEY010000132.1:0-367 GCF_046507575.1 Pontitalea aquivivens
AACCGCCTCCGGTTTCTTCAGATTGATCAACAGACTGGACTTGCTGCGGTTGGCGCTGCGGTGAATCGGGGCCAGCACACTTCGATGACGCACGGCGTCGCCGGTCAATGGCTCTATTTTGATCACCTCCGCACCGAGGTCGGCGAAGATCCCCCCTGCCATAGGTCCAGGCAGAAGGGCCGAAAAGTCCAGCAGCTTGACGCCGGCAAGTGGTCGCCAGCCTGCGCCATGAGACACCGTCGGCCTAGATTGCATTGTCACTCCGATGCCTCTCCTCGTGATGCAGAGACGCTATCAACGACTGCTTCCCCCTTGGTTACCGGTACGGCGCGCCCTGCGGCTTCCGGCGCGATGTTGACCATCCCGC
>NZ_JBKFEY010000133.1:0-365 GCF_046507575.1 Pontitalea aquivivens
GGCCGCCTCCGGTTTCTTCAGATTGATCAACAGACTGGACTTGCTGCGGTTGGCGCTGCGGTGAATCGGGGCCAGCACGCCTCGATGACGTACCGCGTCGCCGGTCAATGGCTCGATTTTGATAACCTCCGCGCCGAGGTCGGCGAAGATCCCCCCTGCCATAGGTCCAGGCAGAAGGGCCGAAAAGTCCAGCAGCTTGACGCCGGCAAGTGGTCGCCAGCCCGCGCCATGAGAAACCGTCGGCCTAGATTGCATTGTCACTTCGATGCCTCTCCTCGTAATGCTGAAACGCTATCAACGACTGCTTCCCCTGGTTGCCAGTACGGCGCGCCCCGCGGCTTCCGGCGTGATGTTGACCATTCCGC
>NZ_JBKFEY010000134.1:0-355 GCF_046507575.1 Pontitalea aquivivens
AAATGAAGTACTGACGCTCATCATGGGCCGTGAGATGACCGGGCTCGACGCGATTCGAGCGTAAAAGTCGGTCCGGAAAGTTTTCAGTTCGAGCAGAGCCTTCTGAGCATAAGTCGGATCGACGCCAGTTTGAGGAACGCAAGGCCCTCGCGCGACAGGTTCTCGAAGTCCATGGCCAGCCTGCGGCAGCGTCCCAGCCAGGCGAAGGTCCTCTCGACAACCCGTCTGCGCGGCAAAACCTTATCTGGCTTCCTGATGCGGCTGGACAATGTCTTCGCCGCAAGACCGAAGCCAAACCGGTCCACACGCCAGGTTCGAGAAGAGACGGAATGATCGTTTTGCCATCTCCTGCCAT
>NZ_JBKFEY010000135.1:0-355 GCF_046507575.1 Pontitalea aquivivens
GGCCTTGAAGGTAGATGTCGCCACCGACCAGAGCCGCGCGCCCCGGCGCAGCCGCTTGCCGCCCACCGTGGCATCGACATAGGTCGGGCCCGTCACCGGGCTTGCGCGGTTGAACCCCTCAAGGCCCTTCACCGGCGCCACCAGCGCAAAGCCGGCTTTCCGCGACCAGGCGTAAACCGCCGCCGTCTCGTAGCCGGTGTCGATCGCGAGCCGCGCGATGGTCATCGCGGCGCCACTGGCATGCAGCCATGTCCGAGCCAGCAGATCCGACAGCTTCTGCCAGCAGGCCGGGTCCGCGGGGCCGCCCTCGATCACCACGTGATCGACAAGCCAGCTTTCCAGCCCCCGCCCCCAG
>NZ_JBKFEY010000136.1:0-345 GCF_046507575.1 Pontitalea aquivivens
TCCGGTCTCCCCATTGCGGATTTGTGTGGCGGCTACACGGCCGCGATCGCGCTTCTTGCGGCGTTGCGGGAACGCGACGCTACGGGCAAGGGGACCGCGCTGGACATCGCTTTGATGGATGCCACCCTATACGCCGTCGCCATGCGCCATGGCCTGGAGCGCGAGCGCTTTATTGCGGACTATCCCTATCCGACCAACGACTTATTCATGACATCCGACGGCCGTGAGATAGCCCTGGGTGTGGGAACTGAGGACAGCCTCTGGGAGAACCTCCGACGAGCGCTTAGCTCGATCGTCCCTGCTATCCTCGACGCCCGGTACGACAGCGATGCCTTGCGGCGTGAG
>NZ_JBKFEY010000137.1:0-342 GCF_046507575.1 Pontitalea aquivivens
ACCGCCAGCATCGGCCCCGGCGCGTGGTGCATGACAAAGCCAATGAAGCAATTGCCCGCTTCCGTGTTGTGTGTCGGGACCCAGCCTTTACCGCATAGAAACAGATGGCTGGGCGCGTCAACCTCAATGCAGCGCACAGGGACACTTGCCACTTGCCGAACCGAAACGATCCGGCGGCGCCTGCTTTTCCACGGGCGCCCGTTCTCGATCGAACGCATCCGGGCGCACTTGCGCGAGAGCCGGAACATCGGCTCTTCGGCATAGGCCGTCCATGAAATACGCCAATATTCGGCTGACTCACAAACGCGACCGTCATGTCCGAAGACTTTACGGCGCGCACGA
>NZ_JBKFEY010000138.1:0-336 GCF_046507575.1 Pontitalea aquivivens
GCCTGCTCTATGCCGAGCGTCTTCCGGACCGGATCGCGGCCATGCGCCGCGAATGGCATCTCAAGCGCGATCGTCCTCTTCGCCGCCGCCTCGCCCAATCCGCGCAGGGCCTTGGGTCCTGATCACCCCATGTAACTCGACCGCACGGTCCGCCGCCGCGACGAGGGCCGCGGCGAGGATTTCGCCGGTGCGTCGTTACCAGCGCCGGCAGAGTCCACCGCCAGCTGCCGCTCCAGCTCCTGCCAGCGCGCCTCGGGCCAGCGGTCCGCGCCTACGATCCAGGCCGCCGCACGGGCATAGACCCGGCAGTCCAGCGCCTCGTTGCGCTCGCGCAGT
>NZ_JBKFEY010000139.1:0-328 GCF_046507575.1 Pontitalea aquivivens
TGGACCTGTCACGTATTTGTGCCGCCCCCAGTGCTCGTTTAGGCCACTTGGCGTTCGAAAGCCAAGGGACTTTTGCCTCCCAATGCTGAGTGCCGACGGCGCGGGTTATAGAAGCCGTTGATGTATTGGAAGATGGCGGTTTCGGCCTGGCGTCGGGTCTGCCATGCGCGTCGCCAGATCAGCTCGGCCTTGATGGTCTTGAAGAAGGTTTCGACTGCGGCGTTGTCATAGCAGTTGCCTTTGCCGCTCATCGACACCTTGAAGTCATGCTCGCGCAGGACCTTCTGATAGTCGTGTGAGCAGTATTGGCTGCCGCGGTCGCTGTGGA